>NZ_JBQHUF010000007.1:0-147172 GCF_052065355.1 Flavonifractor sp. HCP28S3_F3 | reverse complement strand
CGGCGGGGGGGGGAGGCAGACGCCCCCCACCCCCCCCCCCCCCCACCCCACCCCTTAAAAACGGCCAAAGAGGGGGAACTGCGGTTCCCCCATCTTTGGAAACTCCCCCTGGGGATTGGCAGCCTCCAGCCCCGGGGGGTACATCCAATAGGGGGGCCCGCCGGAGGCTCGTCGGCGGCCAAAGACAAGCACTCCATCAACATGCAGCTGTGCGTGAAGGAGCACGGGGAGATCCCCGTGGAGCCGGAACAGTAAAAGGGCGTCCGCGTGAGAGCGGACGCCCTTTCTTTCCGTTATCTGCCGCAGGCTACCTGGGTATCCTGATACTTGTAGGGGATGTAATACTCCTTATGTCCCAGCCGCTCGGCGTTGGTCTGCCTGCCCCGGCACACCTCTACCACCAGGTCGGTCAGCTCCAGCGCCAATTCGTCCAGGCTCCGCTGGCCGGCAATAGCGGCCCCGGCGCAGAAGTCCAGGTCGTCGCCCATACGGGCGTAGGTGCCGCTGTTGCCGGTAATCTTCAGCACGGGAGCCACAGCGCTGCCCACCACGCTGCCCCGGCCGGTGACCAAAAAGACCAGCTGACAGCCGCAGGAGATCAGGTCCATCAGCCCCTCGTTGTCGTTGGGATTGGTCTTGCCGAAGCCCATAAAGTAGGGGTCGGGGGTGCTGTCCAGCAGCCAAAGGCCCTTTCCGGTGGGGCGGCAGGACACCTTGGTGACGCCGGAAATGGGCTGGGTGCCGCTTTTGATGGTGGCCCCCATACTCTTTTCTTCAATGGTGGTCAGCCCGCCCACGAAGTTGCCGGAGGAGATGGAGAACTGGTGGATGGACCGGCAGTGGTCCAGGGCCTTTTCATAGGTGTAGCCGATCTGGGCCCGCACGGTGTCGTTTATGGCCCGGTCCATCAGCACCTGCTTGAGGCCCACCGCCTCCACGATCTCCTCAAAAATGGCGGTGCCCTGCCAGTCCACCAGGCGGTCGAAGAACTTGCCCACGGTGGCGTTGCCCGCCAGGCCGGAGGTGTAGTCCGAGCCGCCGCACTCGCAGCCCACCATCAGGTCGGCCAGACCCATAGGCGCCCGAGGGGTATGCTCCAGCTGAGCCCGCAGTCCGGCTACCTGCTCCAGGCCGTAGGCAATGGAGCGCTGGGTGCCGCCCTGCTCCTGGATGTAGAAGGCGGCGGCGGGCTTCCCGGCCTCCCGGGCCTTCTGAGCCAGCAGCTTGGGCTGGGTATACTCGCATCCCAGACCCACCGCCAGCACCGCACCCACATTGGGGTGGCGGATCAGGGCCAGGAGCATGCGCACCGCGTACTCATTGTCGCAGCAGCCGGTAAAGCCCACTACCTCCACCTGGTCGCAGGCAGCCTGGCGGACGATCTCCTTGGCCACGAAGGAGGCACACTCCACGGTGTAGATCACCAGCACCTTGTTGCGGATGCCCAGGGAGCCGTCCTGCCGCAGATAGCCCTCCCAGCGAATGTCCTTGTAGTCCATATGCCCTTGCCTCCTGTCAGATGTATTGGGTATCGGTGGGCGCTCCGGTGTAGGGGTCCAGGGTGGAGGAGCGCTCGTCATACAGGCTTTTCATGTTGTGCAGATGGACCCAGGCCCCGGGCTCAATATCGGCGGTGGCCTGTCCAATGACCACGCCGTACTTGACCACAGGCTCTCCCGCCCGGATAGGGACCAGGGCGATCTTGTGTCCGTTCATCACCGGCTCCAGACAGACGGCGGCGGAGAGATCTCCGGCGCCGTGCACCTTTACCGGCCCGGCTTCCAGCTCGGAGAGGGCGGTTGCCACGTTGTCCTTTTCCGTCACCCGGTAGACGCATTGTGTGATATTCATAGGCTTTCTCCTTCCAGTTCCGTCAGGGGGAGCAGATCCCCCAGATAGGGTACATACCGTTTGAAGGCCTCTGCGTACCGGATGGTTCGCCGGCCCCGGGACCAGTCGTTGGCCTGCACCCCCCGGTTGAGGGCGCAGCGGGTGTAATACTCCACCAGCTGGGGCTGGGCGGCAAACAGCCTGACCGCCGCCAGCTTCTCTTCAAATACATCCCCGATGTCCACATAAGTATCGATCTGGAAGCGGTTGAATTCCGAATGAGGCATGGTGGTCTCAAAGAAGAAGATGTCCGGGATGAAGTGGGGCGGCGTATCGGGCAGAGCCCCCCGCATGCCGGCAGCGCTGACCGCCCGCACCACCGCCTTGGCTGTCACCTCATGGTCCAGATTGAAGGGGTCCTTCAGCCAGTGGGTGAGGATCACATGGGGCCGCAGGGTCAGGATATCCTCGTTGAGCCTGCGCAGCCTGGCCTCGTCCAGGCACAGGGGATAGTCCCCGTAGTCGAAAAACCGAATGTCTTTCACCCCCAGAGCCCGGGCAGCGGCCTGGGCCTCCGCCTTCCGGCAGGCCTTGACCTCCTCCAGGCAGGTACCCGGATGGTCCCGCCAGTAGGCGCCGGACTCCCCGTGCTCTCCAAAGGTGAGGGCAAACACCGTCACCTCCCAGCCCATGGCGGTATATTTTCGTATGGTGCCCCCCGCCCGGGTACACCAGTCCGCCCCGTGGGCGCTGACCACCAGCATCCGTCGGCTCATATCCCGCTCCTTTCCGGCCCCCGCAGGCCATTGGATTTTTGTCGGGGTTATTGTATAATGGAGCGGATAGATAGGCAAGCGCAGTATATTTCTATGCTTCTTAGGAGATTTAAGAGAGGAGGCGGCCTGTGGAACTGCATCATCTGGAGCACATCCTGGCTATCGCGGAGGCGGGAAGCATCAATGAGGCGGCCAAGCGGCTCTATCTGACCCAGTCCGCCCTGAATCAGCAGCTGCTCCGCCTGGAGGAGGAGCTGGGGACCCAGCTGTTCAGCCGCTCCCGGAACCACTTTGCCGTAACCGAGGCAGGCGCCGTCTACCTGGAGGGCGCCCGGGAGATCCTGCGTATCCAGCGGGACACCTACAGCCGCATCCAGGACCTGACCCGGGAAAAGCGGGGCACCATTCGCATCGGCCTTACCCCGGACCGGGGAATGCGGATGTTTTCCGCCATCTATCCCCAGTTTTATCAGCGCTATCCGGAGGTAAAGGTGATCCCGGCGGAGCTGATCGCCTCGGTGCAGGAGGAGAAGATCGCCGCCGGCGACCTGGACCTGGGCTTCCTCACCCTCAGCCCGGAGCAGCAGACCTGCAACGCCTACATCCGCCTGTGGGCGGAGCAGCTGGTGCTGGTGGTCCCGGCCTCCCACCCCCTGGCGGGAGAGGGCAGTCCCTTTCGGGAGGACCTGCCCGACGGTCTGCCTGAGATCGGCCTGGACAAGTTCCGGCAGGATCAGTTCGCCCTCATCAGCCGGGAATCCTCCATGCGGAGCCTGGTGGACAGCTGCTTTGAGCAGGGGGGCGTCACTCCCCGCATCCTGCTGGAGACCCGGAGCAGCATGACCCTCTTCCAGCTGGTCCAGTCCCTGGACTGCTGCTCTATCCTGCCTGCGGCGTACGCCCGGCCCTCCGCCCGGGTGGTCTATTTTGCTCTGCCGGGCCGCCCCGCCTGGGATCTGGCGGTGAGTTATCCCCGCAGATCCTATCTGGACGAGGCCAGACGGGCCCTCATCGGCCTGGCGGCGGAGTACTGGAAACGCTCCCCCTTCCTGTACCGGCACGGAACGGAGACCGCCGGGGAATAAGGCCCCGGCGGGGTTGGACGCCCCTTGTATTCGGGCGGTTTTTTTGATATAATAGTATCTCTTATGATGGGTTGTTATGCAGTCTGCCGCCGGGAGGTGTCTCATGCGGAAAAATAAACTTACTCACCTGTTAGAGCCCAGTTTTCGGCTGTATTTTGCCTTTTTGCTTCTGTTCGCCATTATTACCGCCCTGTTCTCCATTCCGGTGGCGGTGATCCAGCTGGCGGTGGTGGTCATCCTCTACCTTTACTTCCGCCGCAGCAGCGCCATGCGGCAGAAGGAAATCTTGAAATACATCGAAAACGTCACCTGCAACAT
The DNA here is from genome assembly GCF_052065355.1 of Flavonifractor sp. HCP28S3_F3. Taxonomy (NCBI): domain Bacteria; kingdom Bacillati; phylum Bacillota; class Clostridia; order Eubacteriales; family Oscillospiraceae; genus Flavonifractor; species Flavonifractor sp. HCP28S3_F3. The sequence goes on along the minus strand of NZ_JBQHUF010000007.1, from coordinate 143,163 downwards.
GGACTCGGCCACCAAGGACACCATGGTGAACGCCCCTCTGCCCATGGTGATCTTCCGGCCGGAGAATGACGAGGTCATCTGGTCCAACGACCGGTTTTTGCAGATCACCGGGGAGCGGGACCACCTGTTCGACACCAAGATCTCCGCGGCGGTGCCCGACTTCTCCTCCCGCTGGCTGATGGAGGGCAAGACCGAGTGCCCCACTGAGGTGCGCATCGGGGACCGGCGCTTCCTGGTGTACGGCCATCTGGTCCGCACGGAGGAGCAGGGCGCCCGGGGCTACCTGGCCACCACCTACTGGGTGGATGTCACCGATTTCGCCCAGGTTCGGGACGACTTTTACGCCAGCCGCCCGGTGGTTGCCATCCTGACGGTGGACAACTACGAGGAGCTGATGAAGGGCGCTACCGACAACGCCAAGTCCGCCATGCGCAGCGAGATCGACGACCGGCTGGCCCAGTGGGTGGCGCCCGCCCAGGGCGTGTTCTGCCGGTATGAGCGGGACCGCTACCTGTTCATCTTTGAGGAGAAGTTCCTGGCCCAGTTCCAGGAGGGCAAGTACGCCGTGCTGGACAGCGTGCGGCAGGTAACCAGCCCTTCGGGCATCCAGGCAACTCTGTCCATCGGCATCGGCAAGGACGCCGACAGCCTCAGCGAGCTGTACCAGTTCGCCGCCCTGTCGGTGGAGATGGCCCTGAGCCGCGGCGGCGACCAGGTGGTCATCAAGAACAAGTTCAACTTCGAGTTCTTCGGCGGCCGCACCAAGGAGCTGGAGAAGCGCACCAAGGTGAAGAGCCGGGTCATGGCCAACGCCCTGGGTGAGCTGATGGCTTCGGCCTCCATGGTGTTCGTCATGGGCCACAAGTACCCCGACCTGGACTGCATCGGCGCCGCCGCCGGCGTGTGCGCCATGGCCCGGAAGAAGGGGACCCCCGTCCACATCGTGAAGGAGCCGGGTGTCAACCCCGCCAGCGAGATGTGCGACCGGCTGGCCCAGGTGCCGGAGTACAAGGACGTGTTCATCTCTCCCCAGGACGCCATCCTCATGGCCGACGCCAACTGCCTGCTGGTGGTGGTGGACACCAACCGGCCCGAGCAGGTGGTGAGCCAGGACCTGCTGGAGGCGGTCCACAAGGTGGCGGTCATTGACCACCACCGCCGTGCCTCCTCCTATATCGCCGACGCCGCCCTCAACTTCCACGAGCCCTACGCCTCCTCCGCCAGCGAGCTGTCCACCGAGCTGCTGCAGTACCTGCTGGAGCCGGCGGACCTGCTGAAGATCGAGGCGGAGGCCCTGCTGGCCGGCATCACGCTGGACACCAAACAATTTACCATGCGCACCGGCAGCCGGACCTTTGAGGCGGCGGCCTTCCTGCGGCGCAGCGGCGCCGACACCGGCGACGTGAAGAAGCTGTTCCAGAACGACCTGGAGGGCACCATCGCCAAGTACGACATCATCCAGAACGCCAAGATGTACAAGGCCGCCATCGCTGTGGCCCGGGTGGACCACACGGTGGGCCGCATCACCGCCGCCCAGGCCGCCGATGAACTCTTGAACATCGCAGGCATCGACACCTCCTTCGTGCTCTTCCCCGACCAGGAGGGACGGGTCATCCTGTCCGCCCGCAGCATGGGAGACGTGAACGTACAGGTGGTGCTGGAGAAGCTGGGGGGCGGCGGCAACGCCGCTACCGCCGGGGCCCAGGTGCCCGACAAGACCGTGGACGAGGTGACCCGGATGCTGCTCCAGGCCATCGACCAGTATTTAGCAGATGAATAAAGGAGATTATAACCATGAAAGTGATTTTACAGCAGGACGTAAAGGGCCAGGGCAAGAAGGGTCAGCTCATTGAGGCCAGCGACGGCTACGCCCGCAACTTCCTTCTGCCCCGCAAGCTGGCGGTCCCCGCCACCGCCGAGAACATCAACACCATGAAGATGCAGGAGAAGGCCAAGAAGGCTCAGGAGGCCGCCGAGAAGGCGGAGGCCGAGGCCATCGCCGCCAAGCTGAAGGAGCTGAGCGTGAAGGTAGTGGCCAAGGGCGGCAACGGCGGTCGTCTGTTCGGCGCTGTCACCTCCAAGGAGATCGCCGACGCTCTGAACGCCCAGCACGGCATCAACATCCAGAAGACCAAGATCGTCCAGGACGAGCCCATCAAGGCCTTCGGCACCTATGAGCTGAAGGTGAAGCTGGGCTACGAGGTCAACGGCACCCTGAAGGTGGTCGTGGCCGAGCAGTAAGCGGGTGCAGGGGCCGATGCCCCATCGGCCCACCGGATCAAGGAGATCGCACATGGCAACGGAAGAAGAACTGCTGCTGCGGCAGATGCCCCACAGCGTGGAGGCCGAGCAGAGCGTGCTGGGCTCCATGCTCATCGACGCCCGTTGTGTGCCTGAGGTCATTGAGGAACTCAAGCCCGAGGACTTCTACCTGCGCACCAACCGGGAGATCTACGAGACCATTTATTCCATGTTCAACTTTTCCCTCACCATTGACCCGGTGACGGTGCTGGACCACATGAAGCAGAACGGGGTGTACGACGAGAACACATCCCGGAACTACATTCTGCAGCTGATGGAGATCACCCCCACCGCGGCCAACGTGAAGGAATATGTAACCATCGTAAAAGACAAATCCCTGCTGCGGCGCATCGCCGAGACGGCAGGGGAGCTGACCGCCCTGGTGCAGGAGGGGGGAGACACCGCTCAGCAGGTGCTGGACATCGCCGAGCAGCGAATCTTCGCCATCCGGCAGGGCCGGGCTTCTCAGGGCCTGATCCACATCTCCAGCGTGATCTTGAACGTGTATGAGCGGCTGAACGAGCTGGCCGCCAGCGGCCAGGCGGTGCCCGGCCTGTCCACCGGCCTGCCCGACGTGGACGCCGCCATCTCCGGTCTGAACAAGTCCGACCTGATCTTGCTGGCCGCCCGTCCCGGCATGGGCAAGACCTCCTTCGCCCTCAACCTGCTGCTCCACGCCGGAAAATTCTCCGGCAAGACGGTAGTGTTCTTTTCCCTGGAAATGAGCCGGGAGCAGCTGGCCATGCGCCTGATCGCCAGCGAGTCCTTTGTGGACAACAAGAAGCTGGTCACCGGCAAGCTGGGGGAGGAAGACTGGTCCAAGATCGCCGCCGCCTCCGCCGCCCTCAACCAGACCCAGATCCTCATTGACGACAACCCGTCTCTCTCGGTGGCAGACATGAACGCCAAGTGCCGCCGGGTGGATAACCTGGGACTGGTGGTCATCGACTACCTGCAATTGATGACCTCCGCCGGCGGGCCTCAGCGCAGCGGCGACAACCGGCAGCAGATCGTGTCCGACATCTCCCGGGCCCTGAAGATCATGGCCAAGGAGCTCAACGTGCCGGTGGTCTGCCTGTCCCAGCTGTCCCGTGGCCCCGAGAGCCGCTCCGACAAGCGGCCTATGCTGTCCGACCTGCGTGAGTCGGGCGCCATCGAGCAGGACGCCGACATCGTCATGTTCCTCTACCGGGACGACTATTATAATGAGGACAGCGAGAACCACAACCTGGCCGAGTGTATCATCGCCAAGAACCGCCACGGCGAGACGAGGACGGTGGAGCTGCAGTGGCTGCCTGAGTACACCACCTTCTCCTCCATCGACCGGCGGCATACAGAGTATTAAAAGGAGCCCTTATGCTGGAAAGCGTCAAAACACTGACAGCGGAATACGATATGCTTCCCCGGGGCGGCAGGGTGCTGTGCGCCGTGTCCGGCGGGGCCGACTCCATCTGCCTGCTCCACCTGCTCCACGCTATGTCGGAGGAGGGGGGCTTTACCGTGGCCGCCGCCCACTACCACCACGGCATGCGGGGAGCGGCCGCCGATTCCGACGCCGCCTTTGTGGAGACTTTTTGCAAGGAGCGGAACATCCCCTGTGTGATAGAGCGGGGCGACGTGTACGGCGAGGCGGAGCGCCGGGGCCTGGGTGTGGAGGAAACCGGCCGCCAGCTGCGGTATGAGTTTCTCCGCCGGACGGCGACGGAGCTGGGCTGCGACCGCATTGCCACCGCTCACAACGCCGACGACAATCTGGAGACCCTGCTGCTCCACCTGGTACGGGGTGCGGGGCTCCACGGCCTGGCGGGCATCCCGCCCAGGCGAGGAGATATCGTCCGGCCTCTGCTCACCACCTCCCGGGCGGCTATCGAGGCCTATCTGGAGGAACACAAGCTGAGCCACGTGGAGGACTGCACCAATTCCGACGACAGCTACGCCCGCAACCGCATCCGCCATCAGGTGGTGCCGGTGCTGCGGCAGCTCAACCCCCGGCTCACGGAGAGCGCGGCGGAGACCATGGGGTACCTCCGCGCCGACAATGACTTTATGAATGCCCAGGCCGCTGCGGCCTGTTCCCACGCCCGCTGGGCGGAGGACGACCTGGTGATCGAGGCCAGATATATCGCCGAGCTTCCCTCCGCCATCGCCCCCCGGGCGGCCCGGCGGATGCTGGAGATGATGGGGGACGGCAACACCGACTGCTCCGCCGCCCATCTGAAAGCCATCGTGGACCTGGCGGCAGGGGAGGACCCGTCGGCGGTGGCCTTCCTGCCCAACGGGCGGCTGGTGCAGCGGGTATACAAGGACTTGCTGTTCACCACCCAGTCCGACCCGCTGCCCCCCTTTGTCCCCACCCCTCTGAACCTGGACGGGGAGACGGCGCCGGAGGGCACCGATTGGCGGTGCAGCTGCCGGGCGGTGACCTGTCCGGCGGAAGGCGAGGAGGTACCCGGCGCCTTTTACCTGGCCCGGGACACCGTGGAAGGGGAGCTGGTGCTCCGGCCCCGGCAGACCGGGGATGAAATCTCCCTGCCCCGTCGGGGCGGGACCAAGACCGTGAAAAAGCTGTTCATCGACGAAAAGGTACCCCGCAGGGAGCGGGAACGGATCCCCGTCCTGGCCGACAGCCGGGGTGTGGCGGCAGTGGCGGGCTTCGGCCCGGAGCAGAGCCGCCTGGCCCAGCCGGGACAGAGCGCCTATGAACTGATTTTTTGGAAGAAAGAGTGAGGAGACAAGGTATGGAACACATTCTGGACAAGGACGTGGAACGGGTCCTCTTCTCCGAAGAGGAGCTGAAGAACCGGGTGGCGGAGATCGCCGCTCAGATCGACCGGGACTACGCCGGTAAGGAGCCGCTGCTGGTCAGCGTACTGCGGGGCTCCTTCGTGTTCATGGCTGACCTGGTGCGGCAGATTCATGTACCCTGCACGGTGGATTTTATGGCGGTATCCTCCTACGGAGCCGGCACCACCAGCTCCGGCCAGGTGAAGATCATCAAGGACCTGTCCGAGCAGATCGAGGGCAAGGACCTTATCGTGGTGGAGGACATTCTGGACAGCGGCAACACCCTGAGCTACCTGCTGCAAATCCTCCAGGCCCGCCACCCCGCCTCCGTGCGGCTTGCGACCCTGCTGGATAAGCCCTCCCGCCGGGTGAAGGAGGTAGAGGTGAGCTACTCCGGCTTCTCCATCCCCGACTACTTCGTGGTGGGCTACGGGCTGGACTATGCGGAGAAGTACCGCAACCTGCCCTACATCGGCGTGCTCAAGCCCTCCGTGTACGGCGGGGAATAAGCAGAACTTGCCCGGAAAGGACGTGGCCATTTTTTGAAACGAAACGGAAGCTTGCGCGACGTAGGCTTTTACCTGCTGGTCGCGCTGATCCTGGTGCTCACCATGTTTGCCCTGCGGGGCGGGCTGAGCGATCAGACGGAGGTCACCTACGGCCAGATCCGCCGCCTGCTGGAGGAACAGCAGGTGTCCCAGGTGTCCCTGCAGGACGACGGCACCCTCACCCTTTGGCTGAAGGAGCCGGTGGACGGCCAGGCCACTGTGCGCTACGACGTGGGGAACCCCCAGTGGTTCTATGACGACTTCAACGACACCATCGTGGAGCAGCAGCGGCTGGGGATCATCTCCGACTACGACTACCCCAAGGCCTGGGAGCCCCCCTACTGGGTGACGGCCTACCTGCCCTGGGTCGCCATCCTGGTGGTATTCGGTCTGCTGTGGTACTTTATGTTCCTGCGGCAGGCCGGCGGCGGCGGTGGAGGCGGCGGCGTGGACCGCACCGCCCGGTTTGGCCGGGCCCGCACCCGCACCGGCGCTGACGAACAGAAGAAGGTCACCTTTGAGGATGTGGCCGGTGCGGAAGAGGAGAAGGAGGAGCTTCAGGAGATCGTGGAGTTCCTCCGGGACCCCAAACGCTACCTGGAGCTGGGCGCCCGCATTCCCAAGGGCGTGCTGCTGGTGGGCCCGCCGGGCACCGGTAAGACTCTGCTGGCCAAGGCTGTGGCCGGCGAGGCGGGAGTCCACTTCCTGTCCATCTCCGGCTCCGACTTTGTGGAGCTGTACGTGGGCGTGGGCGCTTCCCGCGTCCGGGACCTGTTCGACCAGGCCAAGAAGAATGCACCCGCCATCGTCTTTATCGACGAGATCGACGCCGTGGGCCGCCAGAGAGGCGCCGGCCTGGGCGGCGGCCACGATGAACGGGAGCAGACCCTCAACCAGCTGCTGGTGGAGATGGACGGCTTTGGCAACAACGAAGGTGTGGTTGTCATGGCGGCCACCAACCGGCAGGACATTCTGGACCCCGCCCTGCTGCGTCCCGGCCGGTTCGACCGGCAGGTGTACGTGGGCTACCCGGACATCAAGGGCCGTGAGGCCATCCTGAAGGTCCACGCCCGGAACAAGCCTCTGGGGGACGACGTGTCCCTGGCGGAGCTGGCCAAGGGCACCGGCGGCTTTACCGGCGCCGACCTGGAGAACCTGATGAACGAGGCGGCCCTGCTGGCCGCCCGGCAGCACCACCGGTTCATCGCCATGAAGGACCTGAACGAGGCCGTCATCAAGGTCATCGCCGGTCCCGAGAAGAAGAGCCGGGTGGTCATTGAGCGGGAGCGGAAGCTCACCGCCTACCACGAGGCGGGTCACGCCATCGTGATCCACGACCTGGAGACCCAGGACCCGGTGCATCAGATCACCATCATTCCCCGGGGCATGGCAGGCGGCATGACCATCTCCCTGCCTCAGGAGGACGTGACCTTCCAGTCCAAGAAGCAGCTCACCGAGCGCATCGCCGTCTGCCTGGGCGGCCGGGCCGCCGAAGAGCTGGTGCTGGGTGACATCTCCACCGGCGCGGGCAGCGACCTGCGGAAGGCCAGCTCCATCGCCCGGAACATGGTCACCCGCTATGGCATGAGCGAGAAGCTGGGCAATGTGGTGTTCGACTCCGGCCATGACGAGGTGTTCATCGGCCGTTCCATGGCCCAGACCAAGAACTACTCTGAGGAAGTGGCCGCCCTTATCGACGAGGAGATCAAGACCCTCATCGACAACGCCTACGCCCGCTGCCGGAGCATCCTCACCACCCGGCGGAAGGAGCTGGAGTTTGTGGCCGACTACCTGCTGAAGTACGAGAACATGGACGCCGCCGACTTTGAGCTGGTGTTCACCGATCCCGCCGCCGTTCAGCCCCCCGCCTCTTTCCGGGCGGTGGAGGCCGAGTTCCAGGCGAAGGACGATCCTCAGGATTAAGATCCGGAAACACACAGCCCCCGCGCCCACAGGCGCGGGGGCTGTTTCGTTAACGTAAGAAATCTGTAAGAGACGACACCGTCGAATCCTGCTATAATAGAGGGGAATTCCAACCCAAGGAGGTTCCGCGCCATGCCCGCACAGACCACACCCGTCCGCCGCCGGAGAAGAAGGACCCGCCGGCGTTTCCCTCTGCTGCCCTTTTTGGTGGTGCTGGTGGCGGTGCTGGCGGTGATCAAGTGGATCGACCCCTTTGCTCCCCGGCAGAAGGATGCCCCACAGGAGGTGCCCGACTGGGTCACTGTGGACCTGCTGCCCGTCAATCCCTACTCCCGGCCGGGCATCCCCCTGGAGCAGGTCAACGGCATCGTCATCCACTATGTAGGCAATCCGGGCACCACGGCTCAGCAGAACCACAGCTATTTTGAGAATCTGGCCCAGACAGGGGAGACCTACGCCTCCAGCCACTTCCTGGTGGGACTGGACGGGGAGATCATCCAGAACGTCCCCCTGGACGAGATCGCCTACTGCTCCAACCAGCGCAACGAGGACACCATCTCCATCGAGTGCTGCCACCCCGACGACAGCGGGGAATTCAATCAGGCCACCTACGACGCCCTGGTAAAGCTCACCCGCTGGCTGATGGAGTACTATGACCTGGACACCAGCCAGGTCATCCGCCACTACGATGTGACCGGCAAGATCTGTCCCAAGTCCTTTGTGGAGCACCCGGAGGAGTGGGAGCAGTTCCTGACGGACCTGGAGGAATAGTCCGGTTTATTGGACAGCGCATCTGCTATTCTGTACCCAGAACAAGCGGAAAGGAGCGCTGAACGATGAACTACGAGATCCGGTATGTACATGGACATGTGGAGGTTTACGACCTGGCAGGCCGCTTCTGCTGCTCGGGAGACAATGAGCGTGAGGCGCTGGCCGAGCTGGAGGAGTTTGCCGCCGCGTGACGGAAGAGATAGAGAAGAGCCGGGCGGCCCACAGGCCGTCCGGCTCCTTTTTGATTACAGGGCCTCCAGGGTTCCTGCCAGCAGCAGTACATAGTCGGGAATGGTGTCCAGGGGAGCTCGCTCGTCCACCGAGTGGGCATCCAGGATATCCGGTCCGGTGCTGGCCATCACCAGCCCCGGGGCCTTGGCCTGGAACACCGAGGGCTCCAGGCCCACATGGACCGCGCTGATCTCCAGCCCCCGGCCGGTCTGCTGCCGCCACACCCGGTCCAGCACCCCAGCCAGGGGGTTGTTCCGGTCGCCGGGCCAGCCGGGATAGCCGGTCACGGCGCCGGCAAAGCCGTGGGCCTGGGCCAGAGCCTGATGCCGGGCAGCCAGTTCGTCCTCCTCCGCCTGGCGGGCGGCCCGGAGGAAGGTACACACCCGGAAGGCGCCCTCCGCTGTCTCCGCCCGGCCCAGGTTGGCGGAGGCTCCCACCACGCCGGGGAAGGCGGGGTCCATGGCGTACACACCATGGTAGAGGCCATTGAGGAAGGCCAGGGCGTGGGCCTGGAAGGAGGGGGACCACACCCGTTCCGGAGCCTGGACCGGGACGCACTCCGCCCGCAGACCGGGGTCAGCCTCCCGATAGAGGGACAGGGCCTCCTCCAGCAGGCTCAGGTCAGGCTCTTTGGGAGCAAAAACCACCGCCTCCCCGCTGGCGGGGATGGCGTTGTGGGCGATACCGCCGGACAGAGCGGCGATCTGCCCGCCGGGCAGGCCGGCCAGATATCCCGCCAGCAGCTTGATGGGATTGCCTCTGCCCCGGTGAATGTCGTCCCCTGAGTGGCCTCCCAGCCCGCCGGTGAGGGTAATTCGCCAGGCGGGCAGATTGGGGGCGGGCTCGGTCTCCTCCCGCCGGGACCAGGTCTCCCGCCGGCCTCCGGCAGAGCCCACGATGGCCCGGCCCAGGTGGAAGCCGTCGGTGTTCAGCAGGCAATCTCCGCCGGACAGCCAGGCCGGGTCCACCTCCTTGGCCCCAGCCAGACCCACCTCCTCCGCGGTGGTAAACAGCAGCTTCAGGGGTCCGTGGGCCACCTGGCCGGTGGACAGCAGCCACAGCACCGCCGCGTTGCCCAGGCCGTTGTCCGCACCCAGGGAGGAGCGGCCGTCGCTGCAGAGAAACCCGTCCCGTACCACGATATTCACCGTATCGTCCTCCGGCCGGAAGCCGTGGGCGCAGGCGCACACCATGTCCATATGGCCCTGGAGGATCAGCCGGGGACGGCCCTCCCGGCCGGGTGTGGCGGGCAGAGTGCACATCAGGTTATGTACGCCGTCCTCCACAGGCTCCGCACCCAGCACCTCCCGGAGAAAGGCGGCGTAATCCCCGCAGGTGGCTTCCTCCCTGTGGGAGGGATGGGGATGGCGGGAGAGCAGGCGGAAGGTGGCTTCTACCCCCTGTATGATGGTCTGGCGGCCCCCCAGCCGCTCCAGCAGCGTCATGTTCATGGTACATCACATCCTTTGGGGATATTGTACCACGGCCCGGTTGGTTTTGCACCAGGAAATGTACTTACGGGTTCAGGATCTCCCACACCCCCAGGACCACCAGCAGGCCGCCGGAGAGGGGGAGGGCAAACCGGCCCAGCAGCCGCCCCGCCAGACCGTCCCCCAGGGCCCGGCCCAGAGGGAGGGCGGCCAGGGTGCACACCAGATTGGCCAGGGCGGCCCAGCCGGGACTGACTCCGGACACCCCGGCGGCCACGCCCATACCGGCGTTGTTGACGGCCAGAGCCGCCGCCAGAGCCACCCAGTCCCACAGGCCGGAGCCGCCGGAGGTTGGGGCCTCCTCCGGCCCGCCGGCGGAGCGCAGCCAGTCCAGCACACACCACAGGCCCATACCCACCAGCACCAGCCCGCCCAGGGCCGCCACGGCTCCCGCCGCCGCGGCCTGAGCGCCCAGGACCAGGGACAGCCAGGTGATGAGGGTGGTGAGCCCTGCGATAATCAGTCGCTGGACCCTGCCGGGCCGCACGCCCCGAACGGCCCAGCCCATAGCCAGGATCACTGTATCCAGATTACAGGCGGCGGCGAATACGACCGCCGCACCCAATAGGGAAAACCACTCCATAGGATACCTCCTCTTCCGGCCATCCTATTCGGAATACGAAGCAGTGGTGCATGGGGTGGTTTTTCCTGGCAGGGTGTGCTATACTTTACTTTAATCGAATCTGAAATAAGGAGAACTTTCATGGACGCCAAGGAAACTTTTCTGGAGATTTATCGGGAGAATATCCACCGGGACGGCGCTGACGCCCTGCTGGACTATCTGGAGCACAAGAGCGACTTCTTCACCTCTCCCGCCTCGGCCCGGTTCCACGGGGCTTACGCCGGCGGTCTGTGCGAGCACAGCGTCAATGTGTATCAGTGCCTGAAGGCCTATCTGGAGCGGGAGCGGGTCAAAGAGCTCTACGGCCTGGAATACACGCCGGAGAGCGTGGCTCTGGTGGCTTTGCTCCACGACGTGTGCAAGATTGGCTGCTACCAGGCGGGCTCCCGCAACGTGAAGGGCCCGGACGGCAAATGGCAGGCGGTGCCCACCTTCTTCTACAAAGACGAGCTGCCCTACGGCCACGGGGAGAAGAGCGTGTACATTCTCTCCGGCTTCCTGCGGCTCACCCGGGAGGAGGCCATGGCCATCCGCTGGCACATGGGCTTCTCCGGAGACGAGGATAAGCGGCTGGTGGGCCAGGCTCTGCAGCAGTACCCCCTTGCCTTCGCCCTCAGTCTGGCAGACATGGAGGCCACGTACTTTTTGGAAAAGGAGGAGTAAGCTGTGGCAAAGCGGGAAAACGACCTGGGTCGGGACCCGGTAGGCAAGCTGCTGCTGCGGCTGGCCCTGCCGTCGGTGACCGCTCAGCTGGTCAATGCCCTGTACAACATCGTAGACCGAATGTACATCGGCCACATTGAGGGAGTGGGTGATCTGGCCCTCACCGGACTGGGCGTCTGCTTCCCCGTCATCATGTTCGTCTCCGCCATTTCCGCCCTAGTGGGCATGGGCGGCGGTTCCCGGGCTGTGGTACGGATGGGGGAGGGGAAGGAGGATCAGGCCAACGCCATTCTGGGCAACTGTACTGCTCTGCTGATTTTTCTGGCGGTGGCTGCCACCCTCTTCTTCCAGGCGGTGCGGGAGCCTATGCTTCTCCTCTTCGGCGCCACGCCGGAGACCCTGGGCTACGCCAGTGACTATCTGACCATCTATCTGTGGGGCAGCATTTTTGTGGAGATCTCTCTGGGCCTCAACTTCTTTATTACCGCCCAGGGCTTTTCCACCATGTCCATGGCCACGGTGCTCATCGGCGCGGTGACCAATATCGTGCTGGACCCCATCCTGATCTTCGGCTTCGGCATGGGGGTCAAGGGCGCCGCCCTGGCCACCATCACCGCCCAGGCGGTGTCGGCTGTATGGGTCCTCCGCTTCCTCACCGGAAAGCGCACCAAGCTGAAGCTTCAGAAGCGCTTTTTCCGCATCAACTTCAAGGTGCTGGCTCCGGTGCTGGCCCTGGGCGTATCACCCTTCATTATGCAGTCCACTGAGAGCTTGGTGAACATCGCCTTCAACTCCTCTCTGAAGGCCTACGGCGGCACCACTGCCGTGGGCGCCATGACCATCTGCTCCAGCGTCATGCAGGTATTCTTCCTGCTGCTCCAGGGCATTGCCCAGGGAGCCCAGCCCATCATCGGCTTCAACTACGGCTCCGGCCAGCTGGACCGGGTAAAAAAGGCCTACAAGCTGCTGCTTACCTGCGCACTTACCTTCAGCTGCACGGCCTGCGCCGCTCTGGAGCTCTTCCCCGGAATGTTTGTGGCTCTGTTCAACGACAAGCCGGAGCTGGTGGATGTGGCGGTGTGGGCCTTGCGGGTATACGCCGCCGGCATGTTTATGCTGGGCATCCAGACCTCCTGCCAGCAGACCTTCGTGGCTCTGGGTCAGGCCAAGGTATCCCTTTTCCTGGCCCTGCTGCGTAAGATCATCCTGCTGCTGCCTCTTATTCTGCTGCTGCCCCACCTTTTCAGCGACAAGGTGTTCGCCGTGTTCCTGGCCGAGCCGGTGGCCGATATTCTGGCTGCCCTCACCACCGGCTGCATGTTCCTGTGGCGCTTCCCCCGCATTCTGGAGCACCGGAGACAGGAGCTGGCTGAGAAAAAAGCTGCTGGATAAGCTGCTGCTTTTACAAAAAAAGAAACGGGCCTGCGGAACATTCCGCAGGCCCGTTTTTTGATTCAGGACTGGAAGAATTCGTTGATAGAATTCACTACTTCGCCCACATGCTTCTCCGGCTTAGTAGCCAGGCACACCACGATGTAGAGCACCGCGGATACCGCCATGGCCCACAGGCCTGCCGAGAAGCCCAGGGGGGAGATTTTCAGTACAAAGGTAAAGAGCACCATCAGCACCTCGCCCACCACGGTGGAGAGGATGGCCGCCTGCTTGGTGGCCCGCTTCCAGTACATGCCGCCCACAATGGTGGGTACCAGCACACCTACACCGCTGTTGGCCAGGTTGAGCAGGTCGGACAGCATGCCGGGGCGGATGAGGGCGAAGATCACGGAGATAAAGCCCACCACCAGTACGCCGCCGCGGGCCACGCTGTACATTTTCTTCTCGCTGGCGTCAGGGTTGATGTACTTCTTGTACACGTCGGTGGAGATCATGGCCGCCGAGGCATGGAGCTGGGAGTCGCCGGTGGACATGGCCGCCGCCAGAGCGCCGGAGATGACCAGGGCGGCAAAGGCGGTGGGGGTGTACTTGAGCAGCAGCTCAGGGAAGATGGTATCCGCAGCCGCCAGGTCGGGCATCAGCAGCCGGCCGATAAAGCCCACGCAGGGGGTGAGGACGTAAATGAAGGTCAGGTAGATGGAGGAGAACACCGCCGACCACTTCATGACCCGCAGGCTCTTGCCGGCGAAGAAGCGCAGGGACACCTGGGGGAACATCATCATGCCGAAGGTGATGACCAGCCAGCGGCTGAGCCAGTCCTGGGGAGTGACCAGGCCGTTGGGGCCGGGCATGGTGAACAGCTCCGGGCAGTTTTCAAAGGCCGCCTCAAAGGCCGCGCTCACCGAGGGGAAGTTGGCCAGAATGACCCACAGGGAGCCACCCAGCAGACCCACAAACATAAACACGCCCTGGGCCGCATCGGTGATGGCCACGCCCTTCATACCGCCCAGCCACACCAGGATGATCATGATAACGAAGAAGAGCACGGCGCCCACCGTGTAGCTCAGCTTGCCGCCGGAGATGGCGGTGAAGATGTAGCTGCAGCCGATGGCCTGCATGGCCACGTAGGGAATGGTAAACACCATAGTGATAACAGTGACCAGGATGCCCACGCCGTTGGAGCGGTACACGTCGGCGGCGTAGTCAGCCACCGACATGTAGCCGTATTTCTTGCCCATGAACCACAGGCGACGGCCCCACAGCCAGAACAGCACGCCGGGGAGGACGGTCCACAGACCGTTGACCCACCAGCCGATGCCGTTGGTGTACACGAAGCCGCCGGCGCCCATAAAGGCGTAGGCGCTGTGGTAGGTGGCGCTGAAGGTGAGAGTAAGTACGAAGATACCCAGACCGCCGCCGGTGGCGAAGTCCTTGATGTTCTTTTTGTCCCGGCGGGAGGCATACACGGCGATGGCAAGCAGCACCACCATGTAGCAGATCAAAATGATCATTCCTACATTCATGCTCTGCTCCCTCCCTTACAGCGGCTTGCGGGGGACAGGCACGATCTCTTTTTGATCCTGATGGCAGTCCCAGGCCTTCAGCTTAGCGGCGGCCACGATGAAGTCCACCACCATGACGGTGTACCAGAACTCCAGCCACAGGAACATGGTAGGCCAGCCGAAGGTGATGGGGTTTTCCACACAGTAATCGTTGAACAGGTACACAATGGGCGGGTTGACCATCAGTACGCTGACCACAAGGATCAGGAAAAACCAAAAGGTTCCCTTGCTCTTTTTCATCTCTCTCTTCTCCCGTTTTCTTTAGTTCTGCTCCTGCAGGCTGCGGACTACGGCCACCAGGTTTTTGACCAGATGCTCGTGGTAGATGCGGCCCTTTTCTGCGTCCGACTTGGTGGGACAGCCGGTAGCTCCTCCCGCCACCTCGGCGCTCTTCTGGGCGTGGGCAAAGCTGCTGGGTACGTAGCACAGGGTGTCGTGGGTGTAGCAGGGATCCACGGAATACAGGGGGGTATCGGTGATGGGATTGTCCTTGGCCTTCTCCAGATGCACCATCTCCGGATAGCGGTACATCATGTGGGAGGTCTCCACCTCCTCGGCGTGGCCCACCGGGCCAAAGCCCAGCTCACCCACGATGTCCTTGGACATATAGGCCGGGTCGAAGATCTTCACCGTCACGCCCAGCTCCCGCTGGGCACGCTCGGCGCAGATCTGCATCCACACCACGTTGACAATCCGATGGCCGTTGATCAGGATGATCTTCTTCAGCCCATGGTAGGCCAGGGAGGCGATGATGTCATAGGTCAGATCGGCCAGCACCTCAGGCCGAATGGTGATGGTACCCGGCCGCACCATGTGGTGGGGGCTCCAGCCGAACCACACCGGGGGTGTCACCACTGCGCCGGTCTGCTCTCCGGCGTCCTCCGCCAGGGTAATGGCCACATAGGTGTCGGTACCTACGGGCAGATGCAGACTGTGCTGCTCCACGCTGCCGATGGGCACAATAGCCACCCCGCCGCTGGCCTTGATGGCCTCCTCCGCCTCCGGCCAGCTCTTTGTCTCCAACCAACAACTCATAGGGATTCTTCTCCTCTCTGTTTCTCCGGCCTCCGGGCCGGAAGCCTGCGCTTTTGCGCTTTGTCGTGATACAGTATAACAGATTTTTTCGGATTGTCTACCGTTTTTTTGCACTTATTTCTTCTCCCTATTGCACGCCGGGACAGCTCCGGTCTGCCGCCCAACCGCAGGGTGTTTTCCTGAGAAATACACGGAATCACGCGGTTTTCTCTGTGTCCGGATTTGCTTGCACTACATTTCCTGTTCTGTCAATCCTTTTGTCAATTTGCAAGGAAAACTCTATCATCCTTCATATAGGACAGGTGTCTTTGTATTGTGGACACATAGATAAAAAAGGGAGCCTGCCGCAGGCGGCAGGCTCCCTTTCTTTTTCAGTTTATCCCTGCATCCGTTCCAGCACCACAGACTCCTCGGGAATGCTGGGGATGCCGCCGGAGTGCTCGGTGGACAGGCTGGCGGCGGTGGAGGCAAAGCGGGCGATGCCCTCCAGCTCGGCCTGATCCAGATCCTCCGGCGCCTTGCCCAGCTTGAGCAGGCGGCTCACCGCGCTGCCGCCGAAGATGTCGCCGGCGCCGGTGGTGTCGATGGGCTTGACCTTGGGGGAGGAGACGGTGACGCTTCCCTTCCGGTTGTACAGCATGCAGCCCTTGGGACCCAAGGTCACCATGGCCAGCCTTACGCCGTAGTCCTCCAGCAGCTTCCGGGCACCCTCCTGGGGCTGGCAATCCCAGAGGAAGGATACCTCCTCGTCGCTGATCTTCACCACGTCGGCCTGGCTCAGGCCCCAGAGGATCTCCTCCCTGGCCCGTTCCGGGCTGTCCCACAGGGGAAGGCGCAGGTTGGGGTCGTAAGTAATGAGTTTACCCTGCTCCTTGGCGTAGGCGATAGCCTGCCGGGTGGCGGTGCGCACCGGCTCCCCGGTGAGGCTGAGAGAGCCAAAGTGGAATACCTTGGTCTGATCGATCAGGGACAGGTCCACCTCGTCGAACCGGAGCATGGTGTCGGCGCCCGGCTTACGGGCAAAGCTGAAGGACCGGTCCCCGTCCTTAAAGGTGACAAAGGCCAGGGTGGTGAACACGGTTGGGTCCACCACGATGCCCCGGGTCTCGATCCCCGCCTGTTTCAGGGTACCCAGCAGCAGCCGACCAAAGGTGTCGTCTCCCACCTTACCCAAAAAGGCGGTGCGGGCTCCGTACTGGTTCAGGGCCGCCAGAAAGTTCCCCGGCGCGCCGCCGGCATGGGCCGCCATGGTGGGGTAGCCGTCTCCGTCCACACTCAGCTGGGCAAAGTCAATGAGCAGCTCGCCCAATGCCACCACATCATACATCCTCCGTCACATTCCTTTCCTTCTTACTTCAAAATCAGCTCCACCGGGCAGTGGTCGCTGCCGGTGGTTTCGGCATGGATAATCTGGTCCTCCACCCGGGGAAGCAGCCGGTCAGACACGATGAAGTAGTCGATGCGCCATCCCGCGTTGTTCTTCCGGGCGTTAAACCGGTAGCTCCACCAGGTATAAGCCCCCTCCTTGTCAGGATAGAGGGCACGGAAGCTGTCAGCAAAGCCGCTGGACAGAAGCTCTGTCATTTTCTCCCGCTCCTGGTCGGAGAAGCCCGCGTTGCCCCGGTTGGACTTGGGATTTTTCAGGTCAATCTCCTCGTGGGCCACGTTCAGGTCCCCGCACAGCACCACCGGCTTTTTCTTGTCCAGCTCCATGAGGTAGGCCCGAAAATCGTCCTCCCACCGCATGCGGTAGTCGATGCGGGCCAGCTCATTCTGGGCGTTGGGGGTGTAGCAGCACACCAGATAAAAATCCTCAAATTCCACGGTGATGACCCGGCCCTCGGTGTCGTGCTCCGGGATGCCCAGGCCGTAGGTCACGCTGAGAGGCTTGACCCGGGTAAACACCGCCGTGCCGGAGTAACCCTTTTTCTCGGCGCTATTCCAAAAAATCTCATAGCCGGGCAGCTCCAGTTCGATCTGGTGGGGCTGGAGCTTGGTCTCCTGGAGACACACCACATCGGCGTCAATATTGTGGAAAAACTCCAGGAAGCCCTTATTCAGGCAGGCCCGCAGGCCGTTAACGTTCCAGGTGATCAGTTTCATCCGTTGTTCTCCTCATTCCCCCAGCCTATGAGGTGGGGGAGGAATTTTAACATCAGGGGCACATAGGTGGCCAGAAAGACCAGTCCAGCCCCCAGGGCCACCCATTTCCGCGCTCTTTTCGGTGCGGCCAGGCCCAGAAGCATCCCCACGGCACACAGGCACAGTTTGACCAGGGCCATGTCCTTCCAGTTCATCTTGGCGATATAGGCGTCGGCGGCGGACAGCAGCTTTTTCATCCCACACCCTCCAGTCGTAACAGCCATTGCTTCAGTTCCAGCCCTCCGGCATAGCCGGTAAGGGCACCTTTTGCTCCCACCACCCGATGGCAGGGGAGAAAAATAGGCAAAGGATTGTTGTGATTTGCCTGGCCCACCGCCCGGCAGGCCTTGGGGCTGCCCACCCGGGCGGCCAGCTCCCCATAGGTCACAACGGTGCCGTAGGGGACCTTGGCCAGCTCGCTCCACACCTTCTGCTGAAAGGGAGTACCTTTCGGGGCAAGGGGCAGGTCAAATTCCCGCCGCTTTCCCTGGAAATATTCCGCCAGCTCCATCCGTCCCCGCTCCAGCAGAGGGGTCTCCATCCCTGACGGAGCCATGTGGTGATGGGGAAGGTACAGGGCGGTAAGATATTCCCCCTGGCACTCCAGGGCCATGGGCCCCACAGGCGTGTCAAAGACAATACGGTTCATGGGTTCAATACTTCCGCACCACAGCGGTGACCTTGCCCAGAATGGTACAGCCGTCGCCGTCGATGGGCTCATAGTCCGGGTTCTCCGGCATGAGCCAGGTGTGGCCGTCCTTTCGGCGGAGGGTCTTTACCGTGGCCTCATCCTCAAAGAGGGCCACCACGATCTCCCCGTTATGGGCGTCGCTCTGCTGGTGGACCACCACAAAGTCACCAGGCAGGATGCCGGCGTACTTCATAGATTCTCCCCGGACCTGGAGGGCAAAATACTCTCCCTCACGGCCTCCGGTTTCAAAGGTCAGGTAATCCTCCACGCACTCCTGGGCCAGGATGGGGGACCCGGCGGCCACGTTGCCCACCACCGGGATCTTGTCCCGGGGCGGCTCCGGCTGGGCGGGAGCGGAATGGGCGGCGCTCACCGTAATGGCCCGGGTCTTTCCCTCGGCCTTGGTGATCAGCCCTGCGGTTTCCAGCCCCTTCAGGTGGAAGTGGACGGTGGAGGGGGACTTTAAGCCTACGTACTCTCCAATCTCCCGGACGGAGGGGGGATAGCCGTGCTCCTCGGAAAAGGAGACGATATAGTCATAGATCTGCTGCTGCTTCGGGGTGAGCGCCTTCATGGCAGACCCTCCTTTTTTTATGCTTATCCAGCCTGAGTATACCATAGCTGTCCGTAAAACGCAAACATTTGTTCTAAGTTGAACAAAAAAAAGCGGGCGGCCAACAAGGCCGCCCGCGGGCTTAATCGTCGCTGAGGTAATAGGGCTTCATCAGGCTGGGCTGTTCGGTGGAGTCCTTCTGATGGCTGCGGAAGATGGGCTCCATAGGCCGCCGGGGACCCCGGTCCCGCCGCTCCTTCTTCCGCTGGGGAGCGGGCTTGGGAGCGGGCTCCTGCTTGACCTCCGGAGCGGGGGCGGCAGGGGCCGCTTTGGCAGCGGGCTTCTTTTTCCGGCGGCGCTTCTTTTTCTCCGGAGCTGCGGGAGCCGCTTCCTCCACCGCTGCCGGGCGGGGAGGCTGCCGGAGAGGCCGGCGGGGAGCCAGCAGCCGGGCGGTAGCGTCCATGATGGTATCGCTGGCCAGGGGATTCGGCTTATAAAAGTCCGTATATTCCGGCTCGGGCGCGATGGGGTGAGCGGGCGCGGTAGCGGTGAGGGCCTGCTCCAGGGTCTTGCTGTTGCGCACGCCACGCTTGGGTTTCTTTTTCTCCGGCTGGACTTTTTCCACCGGAGCGGGAGCAGGTGTGGAAATCTCCGCCTTTTTAGCTGCTTTGGCTGCCTTTTTGGCCTCGGCGGCGGCCTTGTTGGCCGCATCCCGCTGACGGCGCTTCTCCTTGGCAGCGGCCCGGGCTTCGGCGTCCTCGGGGTTGACTACCCGGCCCTTCTTATCCTTGGGCAGAGGCTCCAGTACCTCCATGGGCCAGGGGTGGTCGGCCACCACCGGGATGGCCTTGCCCAGCAGCTTTTCAATGCCCTTCAGCTCGTCCTTCTCGTTGATGTCGCAGAAGGAGATGGCAGTGCCGCCGTGGCCCGCACGGCCGGTACGGCCGATGCGGTGGACGTAGGTCTCGGGCACGTCGGGCAGGTTGTAGTTAAAGACGTGGCTCAGCTCCTCGATATCCAGACCCCGGGCGGCGATATCAGTAGCCACCAGGGCCTTCACAGCCCCGCTCTTGAAGTCGGCCAGGGCCTGCTGCCGGGCGGTCTGGCTCTTGTTGCCGTGGATGGCGGCGGCGGAAATGCCCGCCTTCACCAGGTCCCCGGCCACCTTATTGGCCCCGTGCTTGGTGCGGGTAAACACCAGGGCGTTTTTCACCCCGGGCTGCTGGATCAGGGAGGAGAGCAGTTTGGTCTTGTTGCCCCGGTCCACATAATACAGCTTCTGGTCGATGACCTCCACAGGGGAGGACACCGGGTCCACTGCTACCTTCACCGGATTCACCAGCAGGGAGTCCACCAGACCCTGGACCTCCGGGGGCATGGTAGCGGAGAAGAAGAGGGTCTGCTTTTTCTTGGGCAGCCAGCCCAGAATGCGGCGCACGTCGTGGATAAAGCCCATGTCCAGCATCCGGTCGGCCTCGTCCAGCACGAAGATCTCCAGCTTCGTCAGGTCCACAAATTTCTGGTTATACAGGTCGCCCAGGCGCCCAGGGGTGGCCACCAGGATATCCACACCCTTTTTCAGCTGTTCCACCTGGGGATTCTGACCCACGCCGCCGAAGATAACGGCGGAGCGAAGGGGAAGATACT
The DNA here is from genome assembly GCF_052065355.1 of Flavonifractor sp. HCP28S3_F3. Lineage (NCBI taxonomy): Bacteria > Bacillati > Bacillota > Clostridia > Eubacteriales > Oscillospiraceae > Flavonifractor > Flavonifractor sp. HCP28S3_F3. Next base: position 122,808 of record NZ_JBQHUF010000007.1, on the reverse strand, counting down.
TGCCGTAAGCTTCAAAGCTCTCCTGAATCTGGAGGGCCAGCTCCCGGGTGGGCGTGAGGATAAGGGCACGGATGGGCCGGCCCTTCACCTGCTCCGCCGCCAGCCGCTGGAGAATAGGGGAGGCGAAGGCGCAGGTCTTGCCGGTGCCGGTCTGGGCACAGCCCAGCACGTCCTTGCCAGCCAGGGCGGGGGGGATAGCCTTTTCCTGAATGGGGGAGGGGCGCTCATACCCCTGTTCGGCCAGCGCCTTCAGGATGGACGCCTTCAGGCCGAGTTGCTGGAATGTCATGTGGTTCGTTCCTTTCGTTGTTCGCCCCTTCCGCGCCGGGGGCGATGGAAAAAATCACCTGCCGCGCGGTGGCAGGGATAAACACGATGAAGCCCGCCGGAAAGCCAGCGGGCAGCGTGCGTACCGTTATACAATCGTCTTTTAGTATACCACGGATTTTAAAAATTACAAGAGGGCCAGTACCGCCGCCACCGTCTCCTCCAGACCGGCGCCGGGAGCCACTTCCACCGTCACGTCGGCGTACTGCCGGTACAGGGGCTCCCGCTGGGCGTATACGTCGGCCAGGGTCTGGCCGGGCGCCATGGCGATGCCTCGGGTGGTGATGTTATCCACTCGCCGGATCAGTTCCTCCAGGGGCACATGGAGATAGACCACCGGACCCAGCTCCTTCAGCCGGGCCATGCCGCCGGAACGGCACACCACACTGCCGCCGGGGGCGATCACCGACTTGACGCAGGTCAGGTCTTTGATAGCCGCCTCCTCCGCGTCCAGGAAGGCCTCCACACCCCGGTTGTCCAGGATGTCCTGTAAAAGGGCGCCCTCCCGCCGCTGGAGTACCAGGTCGGTGTCGATGAATTGATAGCCCAGGGCCTTGGCCAGCAGCACGCCTACGGTGCTCTTACCTGAGCCGGGCATGCCGATCAGGGTCACATTATCTTGCAGAGTAATTCCTCCTATTCCACGCTGATGGCGAAGTATACATTCTCCTCGTCCATAATGACAGCCGTCATGGGTTGATCCGCCGCGTCCTCCGGCAGGAAGTAGAAGCTGTAGCCGAAAATCTCCTCATTTGCCGTGCCATCGGCCAGGGAAACGCTGTCCAGACCGCACTCCTCCTCCACTTCGGGAGGCAGTTCCTCAGGCAAATAGCTGGTGCCGTCCTCCGCCATCAGGGCTACGGGCAGATAATCCTCTCCCGGTTCCCCCAGAACCCACAGGCCCACCGCCACACAGCGGGTGCCTGGATGCTGCTCCAGGACCTCTTCGGGCAGCCAGGGCTCCCAGCCGTCGCCTATCGATACCTGCTGGCCGTTGGAGAGGGTAGCGGTATCATAGCTCTCATACCAGCCGTCGGCATAAGTGGGCTCCTCCACCTCCCAGACAGGCTCCGGTTCGCTGAAGGAGTAGGACAGGTCGGTGACGGTATCCATGATCTCCTCCACCAGGGCTTCCACCAGAGGTGCGCCCACAAAGAGGATGCCCAGGATCACCAAAAGGATCACCAGTGTCTTGATACCGCTTTTTTTCTTCTTCTTTTCGGGACCGCAGGCATCACAGCTTTTAATGCTGGCGGTATGCGTCCGGCCCCGCTTCAGGTCGGGGCCGCTGCCGTAGGTAGGGTGGTAGGAATAAGACGCGGTCTTGTTCTGCTTTTGACCGCTGGTTCCAGGCCGCTGGAACCGGGAGAGCAGCTCCTGCTCCAGGCGGGTGGCGCCGCTGTCCGGCGGCGGGTTGAAGCTGCCGCAGCGGGGACAAAAATCGTCCACATCATAGTCGTAGGTTTTGCCGCAGTCGGCACAATGTACTTTCCGCATCTGCTCCCTCTCCTTCCTCCCGAGCCGCGCTTCGATACAGAGTCAGTATATCAAATTATTTCGGCTCAAGCAAGAAAAAGCATCCCTTCAGCCCTCTTTCTCCACAAAGGGACCTGCTGATGTGGAAAAAAAGGACGTGCCCAAAACGGGCACGTCCTCTTTTCTGTTTCAGCGATGCTCGCCGCGGCTGTAAGCCACCACCGTGCGGCGGTTGGGCTCGGTGCCGATGGAGTAGGTGGTCACGTCGGGGGTGTCCTGGAGAGCGGTGTGGATCACATGCCGCTCATAAGCGTTCATAGGTTCCAGGGTCACATTGCGGCGGTATTTTACCACCTTGCCCGCCACCTTGTGGGCCAGACGGACCAGGGATTCCTCCCGCTTGGCCCGGTAGCCCTCGGCGTCCACATGGATGCGGACACGCTTGGACTGGCCGTGATTCACGGCGTAGCCGGTGAGCTGCTGGATGGCGTCCAGGGTCTCGCCCCGGCGGCCGATGAGGCCGCCCAGATCCTGGCCAACCAGCTCCACCTGGTAGGTGCCGTTCTCGTCTACCTTGATCTCAGGCTTGGCCTGGGCGCCCATGTGCTCCAGCAGGCCGGTGAGGAAGCTCTCAATGGCGGCCTTCCGGTCCTCTCCACCAACAGGGGCGGCGGTGGGGACAACAGGGGCGGTCTCAGCCTCCTCCACCTTGGGGGTGGGGGCGGGAGCCGCGGGTTTTTCCACAACAGGGGCGGGAGTGGGGACAACTTCCTCCTCCGGCTCCTCGTCAGGGGCCTCGTAGCTGACCTTCACCTTGGCCGGACAGCTGCCGATCCCCAAAAATCCGGACTTGGCCCGCTCCAGGATCTCCACGGACACCTCATCCCGATCCATGCCCAGCTGCTGCAGGGCGGCCTCAACAGCGGCCTCCTCGCTTTTGCCGGTGCTTTCGATCCATTTCAGCATAGTGGGTATCTCTCCTTATGCGTCACGGCAAAGCCGTTATTCCTTGGTTTCCTCCTCAGGGGAGGCATCGGGCTGGACGGTCTCCTCCACAGGAGTCTCCTCCACGGGGGTCTCGGCCACAGGGGCGGTCTCCTCCACAGGAGCCTCCACAGCGGGGATCTCCTCCTCGGCTACCTGCTGAGGCTCCTCCGCGCTCTTCCGGCCGAAAATGGGTGCCTCGCCGGGGTAGACGGTGGGTCCGTCCTCGCTGTAGCGGTAGGGATCGTAAGCCCGGCCACGGGCATACTGGCGCAGACCCACACGGCTGGCTTCCTTCACCGCGCCGGGGATCTTGTCGTCGTCGTCGGACTTCTTCTCGCCCTTCTTCTTCTTGCCCTTGTTCTTCTTCTCTTCCTCGATGCGGCGGGCACGCTCTTCCGCTTTGCGGCGGCGCTCCTCCTTCTCCTCTTCCTTCTCCAGACGCTCGCGCTCGGCCTTCATCTGGGCGGCCTTTTCGTAGTCCTTCTTCAGCAGCTTGCCGCAGATGAACTCCTGGAGCATGGAGAACAGGCTGTTGGCGATCCAGTAAATACACAGGGCCGCCGGCATGGAGAAGCCGATCCACAGAGAGATCAGGGGAGAGATGATCATCATGGACTTCATGGTGGAGTTGGTCTGGGTGCTCTGCTGGTTCACCGCGTTGGTCTTCATGGAGATCAGGGAGAACAGCACACTCAGGCCGGCGGAGATCACCGGCAGCAGGAACAGGGCAAAGCCGCCGTGCTCCACTTCCCAGAACTTCAGCTGGGGGATCTGAGACAGGTCCACGATGCCCAGGAAGTCAAAGTTGATGGAGAAGATCTGGCTGCCAGCCTCGCCAACGGCGGCCTTGACAGCCTCCAGGTTCTCGGGGGTAATGAGAGAGGCCAGATAGAGCTGGTTGTAGCCGGTGTCGGCAAAGCTCTCGGCGGCCTCCTTGATCCAGCCCATATCCAGGGCGTTGGAGCTCCAGTTCACCGTCTCGGCGATAATGTTGAGCACGCCGCCGTCGGTGACACCCATCATGTAGTGGATGGGCTGACGGATGATGGGGTAGAGGACCATCAGGATGATGAGGGGGATGAAGGACCACAGGCAGCCACCCATGGGGTTGACCTTCTCCTTGGCGTAGAGCTTCTGGACCTCCTCATTGTAGCGCTCCCGGTTGTTGCCGTACTGCTTCTGCAGCTTCTGCATCTGACCCTGGAGCATGTTCATCTGGATCATGCTGCGCTTGCCCTTCAAGGACAGGGGGAACAGCACCACCTTGACCACCAGCGCGAATAAGATCAGCGCCAGGCCGTAGCTGCCGCAGAACTCATAAAAGATCTTCAGCAGCCATACAAAGGGGGTAAGGATAATATCCATTTGCGCGCCTCCAAGTTGCGTAATCTGTCCCGCTAGGGGACGGGGTCGTACTCGATGGTTTCCTGCTTATGGAAGGGCTGACATTTCAGCAGACGGCGCAGCGCCAGAAAGCCCCCCTTGAGGGCTCCGTATTTTTCCACCGCCTCCAGGGCATAGGCCGAGCAGGTGGGGATAAACCGGCAGCAGGGGGGACGGGCGGGAGAGATGTATTTGCGGTAAAACCGGATGGCGGCCAGAAGGATCGTTTTCATCCTCTGCCCGCCTCCTTCCGCAGCAGGCCCAGCTTGTCCGACAAAGTCAGCAGGCTGCGCTCCAGCTCCCGATAACGGCTGTGACCCGCTTTTACCCGGGCCACCACCACAATGTCATAGCCGGACACAAAGCGGTCCTCATGGATGCGATAGGCCTCCCGGATCCGGCGGCGGGTGCGGTTGCGCACCACGGCCTTGCCCAGCTTGACCCCCACGGTGAGACCCAGCCGGTTGCCTGTCCTGCCGTTTTTCCGGCAGTAGACCGCCAGACGGGAATCCACCGCGCTCTTGCCCTTGCTGTACAGCCGGCGGAACACATGATTCTGTTTCAGGGAAATGGTCTGCTTCACGTTCCCGCTCCGTTTCTGCGTATACTGCGCAGGGGCGGTGGGAAAGCTCCCCCGCCCCTCAAAAAAGCCCTATTCCATTCGCGGACCCATCAATGGGTCAGACGGGCGCGGCCTTTCGCGCGGCGGCGAGCCAGGACCTTGCGGCCGTTGGCGGTGCGCATGCGCTTGCGGAAACCGTGCTCCTTGGAGCGCTGGCGCTTCTTGGGCTGATAGGTACGGACCATGTGAGGACACCTCCTGTTCAATGATCGGCGGGTCATCCCGCCTCCACAACAGCCTTTCGGCTGCGGTTGACAAAGGAAACTGCTTTACACTACGCCGCGTATACGGCGCACATGGTATTATAGCCTATTTAAAAATCACCTGTCAACCATAACTTTGCATCTTTTTTTGTTTTTTTCTCCCTTCTGGGACACAAATACAATATCTTGTGGCTCTCTCCCCACCGCCGCACAGCCGTGGAGGCGGACAGGGGTGCGGAACGCCTCCGGGAGGGCCCGGGCTCCCCCTCCGTGGGGACACCAAAAATCACCCGGAAAAAGGAATTCTTTTTTATATAGTATCGGTTGCGACCAGGGCGTTTTTTTGGTATAATTAATTGGATACGATATTTTACCGAAAGAGGTGGTCTCTTCGTGAATTTACCGGCCGATCTCTGGGCCAAGGTGCTCTCCCTGATGGAAGGGGAGATGACCGCCACCACTATCAACACCTGGTTTGACGACGCCACCGCCGTGGCGCTGGAGGCAAACCGGTTTGTGATCCATACTCCCTCCAACTTCAAGCGGGACATTATCCAGTCCCGCTATGTGCCCGTGATTCAGAAGGCCCTCCACGAGCTCTTTTCCGCCGAGTTCGAGGTAGTGGTGCTGGGGGAGGGGGAGCTGGAGGGCTACGGCAAGCCTGTGGACGACGTGTTTCTCCCCGGCACGGAGGAGTATACCTTTGAGCGGTTCGTGGTGGGCTCCTCCAACAAGTTCGCCCACGCCGCCGCCCTGGCGGTGGCCGAGCAGCCCGCCAAGACCTACAACCCCCTGTTCATCTACGGCGAGTCCGGCCTGGGCAAGACCCACCTGCTGTACGCCATCGCCCACAAGATCCACCGCAATCACCCGGAGTACCGCATCGTGTACATCAAGGGCGATTCCTTCACCAATGAGCTGATCCAGGCCATTCGGGAGGGCCGCAACCCAGAGTTCCGGGAAAAGTACCGGTCCGCCGACGTGTTCCTCATGGACGACGTGCAGTTCATCGCCGGCCGCGAGTCCACCCAGGAGGAGATGTTCCACACCTTCAACACCCTGTACGAGGCGGGCCGTCAGATCGTATTCACCGCCGACCGTCCCCCCAAGGAGATGCTGCGGCTGGACGACCGTCTGCGTACCCGATTTGAGTGGGGCCTGCCTGTGGACATCCAGCCCCCGGACTACGAGACCCGCGTGGCCATCATCAAGAACAAGGCCATCCGCCGGGGCATGAACCTGCCCGATCCGGTGCTCCAGTACATCGCGGAGAATATTACCTCCAACGTGCGTCAGATTGAGGGCACCGTCAACAAAATCCTGGCTTTCCAGGAGCTGATGGGGGAGAGCGTGGACGTGGACACCGTCACCCGGGCGGTGCGGGACATGTTCAAGGACAAGGCGGAGTTCCTCCCCTCGCCGGAGGTCATCATCGACGAGGTGGGCAAGTTCTACAACATCGACCCGGAGGCACTGCGGGGTCAGGGCCGTACCAAGGACACCGCGCTGGCCCGGCAGATCGCCATGTATCAGATCCGCCGGATGACCAATCTGTCCCTGAAGGAGATCGGCAAGGAGTTCGAAGGCCGCGACCACACCACCGTCATGCACTCCATTGACCGCATCGAAAAGCTGACCAAGCAGTCCCCTGAGATCGCCGAGGTCATCAAGGACATCAACGCCAATATCAACGCCCGGTACGAATAAGGATTTTTCCACCTTTCCACAGGATTTTGGGGAGATGTGGAAAGACGCCTGTGGATAAGTTTTGCCCCGGTTATCCACATGTGGAAAGGGCAATTTTTCATCCACAACCCCTGTGGACGTTTTTTCCCATGGCCCTCAAGGCTTTGCGGGAGTTTTCCACATCATTTTTCCCTACGGCTTACTATTACGACATTTATCCCCCTCTTTCTCCTGGAGGAGCGGAGGGGAGCAGGAAACGGAGGAAGCAACGCTATGAAATTCACCTGCGAAAAGGCGCTCTTGCAGGCAGCCATCTCCACCACCTCCCGGGCGGTATCGCCCAAGAGCTCCATTCCCGCTCTGGAAGGAATTCTGGTAGAGGCCGGCAACGATCTGCGGCTCACCGGCTACAATCTGGAGACCGGAATCCGCACCGTGGTGCCCGCCGAGATCCAGGAGGAGGGTACCCTGGTGCTGGGTGCCCGTCTGTTCGGAGAGATTATCCGCAAAATGCCCGATGATATGGTCACTTTCCAGGCTGATAACTATATGGTCAACATCAAATGCGGCATGAGCGAATTCAATATCCTGGGTACCGACCCGGAGGAGTTCCCCGAGCTGCCCACCGTGGAATACCAGAATTCCCTGGTTCTGGAACAGAGCAAGCTGAAAGCCATGATTTCCCAAACCCTGTTCGCCGTCAGCGACAACGAGAGCCGTCCCATTCACACCGGCTCCCTGTTTGAAGTGGACGACAGCGGCCTGACCATCGTCTCTGTGGACGGCTACCGGCTGGCCCTGCGGCATGAGTCCATCCAGAAAAAGGAAGGCGCTCCCGAGTTCTCCTTCGTGGTGCCCGGCGCGGCCCTGTCCGAGGTGGAAAAGATCTGCTCTGATGTGGACGAAACTGCCTCCGTCACCCAGGGCGCCCGCCATGTAATGTTCAAAGTTGGGGATACCATGCTGGTTTCCCGCCGGCTGGAGGGTGAATTCCTGGCTTACCGTCAGGCCATTCCCCGGAACAACACCATCCATGTGGAAGGTGATACCCGGGCGCTGCTCTCCTCCATCGACCGCGTCAGCCTGATCATCAGCGACAAGCTGAAGAGCCCTCTGCGCTGCGTGTTTGACAACGGCGTGCTCAAGATCACCACCAAAACCGCCATCGGCGACGCCTATGATGAGTGCCCCATCACCGGCGACGGCGAGGGGCTGGAGATCGGCTTCAACAACAAATATCTGATGGACGCCTTAAAGGCCGCTCCCGCCGACCAGGTTCGGCTGGAGCTGACCACCGGCGTGTCCCCCTGCGTCATCCTGCCCACTGAGGGAGAGGAAAAGTTCCTCTACATGGTGCTGCCCGTCCGTCTGCGGGCCGGGGAGTAACAGAAAAGGAGAAAACAGACCTTGGAACTGCATCCTTACCTGCACAAAGTGCAGTTTTATGAGACCGACGGCATGAGTATCGTCCACCATGGAAATCATATCCTGTGGATGGAGGAGGCCCGCTCCGACTTCATGGACCAGCTGGGCTGGGGCTACGAGAAGGCGGTGGAGGCAGGCATCGACTTTGCCGTGTACAGCGTGTCCTGTTCCTATAAATCCATGACCCGGTTTGGGGAGACGGTGGCCATCACCATGAAGGTGACCAAGCTCCAGGCCGCCAAGATGGAGCTGAGCTACACCATGGCGGATGCCGCCACCGGCCAGATCCGGGCGGTGGGCACCAGCGTCCACTTCTTCTACGACCGGGCCAAGGGCAAGCCGGTTGCGCTGAAAAAGGCGCTGCCGGAGGTATACGCCCTGCTGGAATCCTGCATGGAGGGCTGAGCACAGATGGAACACAGACAAGTCAAGATTACCACCGAATTCATCAAGCTGGAGGCCCTGCTGAAATTTGAGGGCATGGCCGAGACCGGCGGGGACGCCAAGGAGCGGATCCAGGCCGGTGAGGTGACGGTGAACGGCGAGGTATGCACCATGCGGGGCAAGAAGCTGCGCCCCGGCGACAAGGCCGCCCTGGACGGGGTGGAGCTGGAAGTGGTATGATCCTTCGCTCCATCACCCTGGACTTTTTCCGGAACTACCCCCACTTTGAAGGGGAGTTTTCCCCCAGCGTCAATGTGATTTGGGGAGAAAACGCCCAGGGCAAGACCAACCTGCTGGAGGCCGTGGCCTATTTGTCCACCGCCTCCTCCCACCGGGCCAGGTACGACAAGGAGCTCATCCAGTTCGGCGTGGACCACGCCTTTGTGAAGGGCGAGGTAGAGGCCCGGGAGCGGAAATTCACTCTGGAGGCCCGGCTGAGCCGGGGCGCCAGGCGGCAGCTCTTTTCCAACGGGGTGCGGCTAAAGACAGCCGGGGAGCTGTCGGGAGTGCTCAACACCGTGCTCTTCTGCCCGGAGGATCTGTGGCTGATCCGGGAGGGTGCGGCGGTGCGCCGGAAGTTTCTGGACAGCTGCATCTGCCAGCTGCGGCCCAAGTATGCCGAGGCCCTGGCGGAGTACCGCCGGCTGTATGAGCACAAGACCCGGATCCTGCGGGACTGGGAGGAGCATCCCTCTCTGCTGGACACCCTGGACGAGTTCAATCTCCGCATGGCCCAGACCGGTGCCCTGATCATCCACTACCGGGCCCACTTCATCAAGCGGCTGGGGGAGGTGACGCCCCCCATCCACCGGGACTTCTCCGGCGGGCGGGAGGCGCTGGAGCTGGGGTATGAGACGGTAAGCACCGTGGAAGACCCTCTTGCTCCCGCCCGCACCATTCTGGAGCAGCTGCTGGAACACCAGCAGTCCCACCGGAGGGCGGAGCTGGAATCCCGTCAATGCCTGTCCGGTCCCCACAAGGACGATCTGGCGGTGCTGCTGGACGGGCTCTCCGCCCGGCAGTTTGCCTCCCAGGGCCAGACCCGGACGGCGGCGTTGTCCCTCAAGCTGGCTTCCCGGGAAATCTTTTTCCGGGAGACCGGGGAGTGGCCGGTGCTGCTGCTGGACGATGTTTTGTCCGAGCTGGACGGAAAACGGCAGGAATTTGTACTCAAACGTATCACCAGCGGCCAGGTTTTCATTACCTGTTGTGAGGAGATGGACCTCTCCCGGCTGGGGAGCGCCCGCACCTTCCACATCAAAGACGGGGCGCTGGTGGGATAAGGAGACCCTATGCCCATTATCATCGGCATTTTCTGCGTGCTGCCCCTGGTCTTGGGGCTGATCGCTCAATATCTGGTCTGCCGGTTTCCCAAACGGAAGCTGTGGCGGGCTCTGCCGCCTTTGATCGTCCTGATTTTGGCGGTTTGGACAGCAATGGGACGGCTGAGAGTGTGGGAGGCCGACCACTCCCCGGTGACCCAGCTCCTGTTCGTCCCCGGCCTGCCCGCCCTGTTCGCCTTGATCGGCATCGTGCTGGGCTGGCGGCTGTGGAAGAAATTATGGAGCCCCAAAGTGATCTGGGAGAAAAAGAGGAGGGACTGACATGTATCTGCATCTGGGCCAGAGCGTGGTGGTCCCCTACCGGGATGTGGTGGGGATCTTCGATCTGGACAACACCAGCTCCTCCCACCTGACCCGCGCCTTTCTGGAGCGGGCGGAGAAGGAGGGACGGGTGGTCAACGTGTCCGACGATCTGCCCCGGTCCTTTGTCCTGTGCACCCAGGAGCGGGGAAACAGCACCGTTTATCTGTCTCAGCTCTCGGCGGCCACTCTGCTGCGGCGGGCGGAGAGCAACAGTTTCGAATAAATTTAGAGGACGGGCCGCCGGAGGCGGCTCCTGCAAGAGCTGCAGGATCGGCCCCTGGCTGCCCGAAGGATCCCAATGGAGGTTTTCAAATGTCTGAAGAACTGAACAGCACCACCCAGGTGGAGCACGAATACGGCGGCTCCGAAATCCAGGTCCTGGAGGGCCTGGAGGCTGTCCGGAAGCGCCCGGGCATGTATATCGGCTCCACCAGTGAGTCCGGTCTCCACCATCTGGTCTATGAGATCGTGGACAACTCCATCGACGAGGCCCTGGCGGGCTACTGCGACGAGATCACCGTCCGCATCGACGAGGGGGATACTATCACCGTCATCGACAACGGCCGCGGCATCCCGGTGGATATCCAGCCCCAGACCGGCCTGCCCGCCCTGGAAGTGGTCTTTACCATCCTCCACGCCGGCGGCAAGTTCGGCGGCGGCGGCTACAAGGTGTCCGGCGGCCTCCACGGCGTGGGCGCTTCGGTAGTTAACGCCCTCAGTGAGTGGCTCACGGTTCGTGTCCATAAAGAGGGCAAGATCTACGAGATGAAGTTCTCCCGGGGCAAGGTGACCCAGCCCATGCAGATCGTGGGCGATACCGACCGCCACGGCACCGAGGTCACCTTCAAGCCAGACCCCGAGATGTTCGAGGTCACGGAGTATAACTACGACACCCTCCACACCCGCATGCGGGAGGAGGCCTTCCTCAATGCCGGCCTGCGCATCCACACCATCGATGCCCGGCCCGGCAGGGAGCAGGAAGACACCATGCACTACGCCGGCGGCATCCGGGAGTTCGTGTCCTACATCAACCGCTCCAAGGATGTGATCCATACCGACGTGGTGTACATGTCCGGCATGAAGGACGACTCCATGGCGGAGGTGGCCTTCCAGTACAACGACGGATATAACGAGACCATCGTCTCCTTTGCCAACAACGTCCACACCCCTGAGGGCGGCATGCATGAGGAGGGCTTCAAGCGGGCTCTCACCACCGTGCTCAACAACTACGGCAAGAAGATGAAGATCCTCAAGGACGAGGACAAGGTGTCCGGCGAGGACTGCCGGGAGGGCATCGCCTGCGTTATCTCCGTCAAGCTCACCGAGGCCCAGTTCGAGGGCCAGACCAAGGCCAAGCTGGGCAACGCCTCCATCCGCACCCTGGTGAACAACATCGTCACCGAAAAGCTCACCGAATACCTGGAGGAGAACCCCGCCGTGGGCAAGGCCATCCTGGACAAGGCCCTCATGGCCAACCGGGCCCGTGAGGCTGCCCGGAAAGCCCGGGAATCCATCCGCCGCAAGACCGCTCTGGGCGGCGCCGCCATGCCCGACAAGCTGCGGGACTGCAACGAGGTCAACCCCGAGCTCACCGAGCTCTACATCGTGGAGGGCGACTCCGCAGGCGGCTCCGCCACCCAGGGCCGGGACAGCCGGTTCCAGGCCATCCTGCCGCTGTGGGGCAAGATGCTCAACGTGGAGAAGGCCCGTGCCGACAAGGTATACGGCAACGACAAGCTGACCCCCGTCATCACCGCCCTGGGCGCCGGCATCGGTGACGACTTCGACCTGGAAAAGCTGCGCTATCACAAAATCATCATCATGGCCGATGCCGATGTGGACGGCTCCCACATCCGTACTCTGCTGCTGACCTTCTTTTTCCGGTTTATGCGGCCCCTCATTGAACACGGCTACGTCTACGCCGCCGTGCCTCCCCTGTACAAGCTGACCCGGGGCAAGACCACCCGGGTGGCCTTTGACGATATTGAGCGTGAGAAGATCGCCGCCGAGCTCCGGGGAGACAACCCCAACGCCAAGGTGGATATCTCCCGGTATAAGGGCCTGGGCGAGATGAACCCCCACGAGCTGTGGGAGACCACCATGGACCCGGAGCGGCGCACCCTCAAGCGCATCGAGCTGGACGACGCGGTGGCTGCCGACCAGACCTTCACCGTCCTCATGGGCGAGAAGGTGGAGCCCCGGAAGGAGTTCATCGAGCGCAACGCCAAGTACGCGGTGAATCTGGATTACTAAGGGGGCGGCGTCTCCGACGCCCCGCCTTTGACCCTATCATAAAGATTGAGAGGCATCAGCATGAGCAAAAAGCCACAGTATGATCCGGAGGAGATCCGGTACCCGGACCAGACCATCGTCACCGCGCCCCTGGTGCATGAGATGGAGCAGTCCTATATCGAGTACGCCATGAGCGTCATCAAGGGCCGCGCCCTGCCCGACGTGCGGGACGGCCTGAAGCCCGTACACCGCCGCATCCTGTACGCCATGTACGAGGATAACCTGACGGCGGACAAGCCCTTCAAGAAATCGGCCACCTGCGTGGGCGACGTGCTGGGCCGGTATCACCCCCACGGCGACGCCAGCGTGTACGACGCCCTGGTCCGTCTGGCCCAGGACTTCTCCATGCGCTATCCCCTGGTGGACGGCCACGGCAACTTCGGCTCCATCGACGGCGATCCCCCGGCCGCCTACCGTTACACCGAGGCCCGCATGTCCCGCATTTCCGACGAGATGCTCCGGGACATCGAAAAGGACACGGTGGACTGGGACCCCAACTTTGACGAGACCCGGAAGGAGCCCCGTGTGCTCCCCAGCCGGTTCCCCAACCTGCTGGTGAACGGCTCGGCGGGTATCGCCGTAGGCATGGCCACCAACATCCCGCCCCACAACCTGCGGGAGGTCATTGACGCCGCCATCTGCGTGCTGGACGATCCCAACGCCACCCTGGGCGACCTGATGGAGCATGTGAAGGGCCCCGATTTCCCAACCAAGGGCATCATCATGGGCCGCTCCGGCATTAGGGCCGCCTACGCCACCGGCCGCGGCCGTGTGTGCGTCCGGGCCCGCACCGAGTTTGAGGAGTTCGGCCAGAACCGCACCCGCATCATTGTGACCGAGATCCCCTACCAGGTCAACAAGCGCATGCTCATTAAGAACATGGCCGACCAGGTGGAGGACAAGCGTCTGGAGGGTATCTCCGACATCCGGGACGAATCCGACCGCAACGGCATGCGGGTGGTCATTGAGCTGAAGCGGGACGCCAATCCCCAGGTGGTGCTCAACCGCCTGTTTGCCCAGACCCAGCTCCAGACCACCTTCGCCATCAATATGCTGGCTCTGGTGGACGACCAGTCCCAGCCCAAGATCCTCTCCCTGCGGCACATTCTGGACGAGTACATCGCCTTCCAGGAGGAGATCATCGTCCGCCGTACCAAGTACGACCTGAAGAAGGCTCAGGAGCGGGCCCACCTGCTGGAAGGCCTGCTCATCGCCGAGGAGAATATCGACGCGGTCATCAAGACCATCCGGGAGAGCTACGACAACGCCAAGGAAAACCTGATGGCCCGGTTCGGGCTGGACGACGTCCAGGCCCAGGCCATTCTGGACATGCAGCTCAAGCGCCTCCAGGGCCTGGAAAAGGAGAAGCTGGAGAACGAGTACAAGGAGCTGGAGGAGCGCATCGCCTACTACAATGAGCTGCTTGCCAGCGAAGAGATGATCCGTGGCGTGCTGAAGGACGAGCTCACCGCCATCCGGGACAAGTACGGCGACGACCGGGTCACCGAGATCCAGGACGTGGAGGACGAGATCGACATCGAGGACCTCATTGAGGAGGAGGAGTGCGTCTTTACCCTCACCGACGGAGGCTACATCAAGCGCACCGCCGCCAGCGAGTATGCCGCCCAGGGCAAGGGCGGCCAGGGCAGAAAGGGTATGGCCACCAAGGAGGAGGACTACGTGAACACCGTGTTCACCGCCTCCACCCACGACTATATCCTCTTCTTCACCGACCGGGGCCGTGTGTTCCGCAAGAAGGGCTATCAGATCCCCGAGTCCGGCCGCACCGCCCGGGGCACCAACCTGATCAATATCCTCCAGGTGGAGCAGGGCGAGAAGGTGTCCGCCATGATCCACACCCGGGATATCGAGAGCGAGGACCGCTATCTGGTGATGGTGACCCGCAACGGCACGGTAAAGCGCCTGTCCGTGTCGGCGCTGAAGAACCTGCGCAACAACGGCCTGCGGGTGCTCACCCTGGAGGAGGGCGACGAGCTCATTACCGTCCGGGAGACCGACGGCACCAAGAAAATTCTGATTGCCACCCACGACGGCCAGGCCGTCTGCTTTGACGAGAACGACGTGCGGCCCATGGGCCGTACCGCCGTGGGCGTCCGGGGCATCCGCCTGCGGGACGGCGACTATGTGGTGGGCGCCGCCCGTGCCACCGCCGGCCGCTGCGTGCTGTCCATTACGGAGAACGGTTACGGCAAGCGCACCCCGGTGGAGGACTACCGTATCACCAACCGCGGCGGCCTGGGTATCCGCAACTACATGGTCACCGAGAAGACCGGTGCCGTGGTAGGCATCAAGGTGGTGGACGGCAGCGAGGACCTGCTGCTGGTCACCCAGAGCGGTACGCTGATCCGCACCCATGTGGACAACATCCGCATTGCGGGCCGCTCCACCCAGGGCGTTATCGTCATGCGCTTCAAGGAGGAGGGTGACCGGGTGATCTCCCTGGCCCTCACCGATCGGGACGACGAGGAGGAATCCACACCGGAGACGGTTGATGTGGAAAACAAGGAGGGATAAGCCATGCGGAAAAGACGGGTGACTTACCGCCCCAGCAAGCCCGCCGCTATTTTGGGCGGCGTGATGGGCTGTATCTTTGTTGGTATCGGTGTTTTTGTAGTGATCCCGACCTTCGGGCCCTTCGGCATCCTGTGGACCCTTATTGCCGTGGGCATCACCGGCGTCAATCTCTACCAGGCCTTCGGCAAGGGCTATGTGGGCCCCGAAATCCACATTGAGGACGAGAATGGGGAAAACCCTTCCGCTGCCGGGGCCAGTCCCGAGGAGCGCCTGCGCCAGCTCCAGTCCCTGTACGACCAGCGGCTGATCACCACTGAGGAGTATGAGCAGAAGCGGCAGGAGATCCTGAAGGAGCTGTAAGAGGAGAAGCATGAAAACAGTCACCATTTATACCGACGGGGCCTGTTCCGGCAATCCCGGCCCCGGCGGGTGGGGGGCCATTTTGCAATACGGGGAGTTCAAAAAGGAGCTCTCCGGCGGGGAGGCCCACACCACCAACAACCGCATGGAACTGACCGGAGTGATCACCGCCCTGTCGGCGCTGAAGGAGCCTTGCATCGTGGAGCTCTACTCCGACTCCAAGTACGTCATTGACGCCCTGGAGAAGGGCTGGGCCAAGGGCTGGAAAGCCCGTGGCTGGGTGAAGGGGGACAAGAAGCCTGCCCTGAACCCCGACCTGTGGGACAAGCTGCTGACCCTGTGCGAGTATCACACCGTCCGCCTCCACTGGGTCAAGGGCCACGCGGATAATCCGTATAATAACCGCTGTGACGAGCTGGCGGTGGCGGAGAGCCGCAAATACAAATGAGGAGAATCCTATGAGAATCGCAATTGTTTTTTCCAGCGCTACCGGTAACACCGCCCAGGTGGCTGAGGCCATCAAGGAAGCCTGCGGGGGACACGAGATCGTAGCATACGGCCAGCCGCCCCAGAACGTGGACAAGGCGGAGCTGGTGTTTGCCGGGTCCTGGACGGACAAGGGCACCTGCACGGCGGAGATGAAGGAGTTTTTACAGGGGCTCCACGGCAAGCGGGTGGCTCTGTTCGGCACCGCCGGC
Organism: Flavonifractor sp. HCP28S3_F3; assembly: GCF_052065355.1. Taxonomy (NCBI): domain Bacteria; kingdom Bacillati; phylum Bacillota; class Clostridia; order Eubacteriales; family Oscillospiraceae; genus Flavonifractor; species Flavonifractor sp. HCP28S3_F3. The sequence goes on along the minus strand of NZ_JBQHUF010000007.1, from coordinate 106,724 downwards.
TTCGGCATCTCTGAGCTGTACTTCGCCTCCCTGGCGGAGCGGTTCAAGGCGGAGGTGCCCCAGGGCAACCAGGTGGTGAGCACCTTCTTCTGCACCGGCAAGATGCCCCAGGCTGTCCGTACCCGGTATGAGGCACAGCTGAAGGAGAAGCCCGGCGACGGAAAGCTGGAATCCATGATTAAGGCCTTTGACCTGGCCCTGACCCACCCGGACCAGGCCGACCTGGCCCAGGCGGCGGACTTCGCCCGGGAGGCCATGAGCGTATAAAGCAAAAGAAAAAGCGGTCTGTTCTCATAGAACAGACCGCTTTTTTTGATACACACGGTAGGCAATGATACACAGGATGATCTGCACCACTGAGGAGGTGGGGGTGGCGAGACCAATCTGAAACAAGGTGGCTCCCTCCAGATGGCTGATCAGCCACACCACCGGGATACGGACACAGAAGGCACCCACAATGCCCTGGAACATGACGAACATGGTCCGGCCGCAGCCGTTAAAGTAGCCCAGAAAGCAGAAGAGCACGGCGGTAAGGATGCAGTCGATGCCGTAGGCCTTCAGGTACTGGTGGGCGGCTTGGATAACGGCTGGGTCGCTGGAGAAAACAGCGGACAGGGCGGAGCCGCCGAAGAAGGCCAGGGCGCTCATGGCCAGACCGGCCATCAGGGCGGTGCGGATGCCGTAAAACAGGGCCTTGCGGGAGCGGTCCGCCCGTCCCGCGCCGTTGTTCTGTGCCACAAAGGCGGAGATGGACTGCATGTAGGCCGAGGAGACCAGCATCAGAAAGACACAGACCTTTTCCGCCACCCCCACGGCGGCGGACTCGGTCACGCCCATGCCGTTGACGATGACCTGGATGAAGAGAAAGGAGAACTGTACCAGCAGCTCCTGGAGGGCGATGGGAGTGCCCACCCGCAGGATGCCTTTGACGCAGACGCCGTCAGGCCGGAGGCAGGACAGGGAGAAGGAAAAGGGGAGGGGCCTCCTGCGGATGAGGAGCAGGGAGCATAAAACGCTGACGGCCTGAGCTCCCACAGTGGCAATGGCGGCGCCCGCTGCCCCCATATCGAAGCCGGCTACCAGAACCAGATCTCCCACGATGTTGATGACGCAGGCAATAGCCACAGTGAGCAGAGGCGTGCGGGAGTCCCCGATGCCCCGGAAAACCGCGCCGATGACGTTGTAGGCCACGATGAATACGGTACCCATGCCGCAGATGCGGATGTAGTCGCTGGTTTGAGAAAAGGCCTCCTCCGGCGCGTGGAGCATGGACGCCAGGACCCGGCTGCTGGGTGCGGTAAAGGCGGTGACCAGTATCGCCACCACGGCAAAGATCACGATGCCGGTGCCGATGGCCTTTCCCGCCAGGGTCCGCTTGCCCGCGCCGATGGCGTTGCCCACAAAGACGGTGACGCCCATGGTGAGGCCGGTGATGACCATGGTGACGGTATTGAACAGCTGGCTGCCTGAGGCCACGCCCGACTGCTCCAGGGTACCGGCGAACCGTCCTACGATGATCAGGTCGGCGGCGCCGTAGGCGGCCTGAAGAAGGAGGGCCAGCAGTACAGGGACAGCGAAGGAGATCAGAGCGGTCAGAATGTTGCCTCGGGTGAGGCTTTGGGTCCTCATAGGCTCACTTCCGCTCCTCTGCCGGCTTGATGGGCCGGCAGGGATTGCCCACCGCCACCATGCCGGCGGGGATGTCCCGGGTCACCACGCTGCCCGCGCCGATGACACAGCCGTCCCTGATGGTCACACCCGGCAGCACCGTCACGCTGCCGCCGAACCACACATCGTTTCCCACGGTGATGGGCTTGGCAAACTCCAGGCCGCTGCTGCGGGTGGCGGCGTCCAGGGGATGTCCGGCGGCATAGAAGCTGCAGTTGGGCCCGATCAGCACATTATCCCCAAAAGTCACCGGGGCGCAGTCCAGTATGACGCAGTTGTAGTTGGCGTAAAAGTTGTCGCCTACGGTGATGTTGCTGCCGTAGTCGCAGCGGAAGCCGGGATTGACGGTGAGGGAACCCTTCACAGACCCCAGCAGCTCCCGCAGCAGGGCGATCCGCGTCTCCTCCTCAGCGGGGGAGAGCTGTTCCAGCTGATGGCACAGCAGAGCCGCCCGCAGGCGCAGCTCCCGCAGCTGGGGCACCTCGGCGTTGTATAGTTGCCCGGAGATCATTTTTTCAAATTCTGACATGAAAATACTCCTTCTCGCCTCTGGGGCGAAGCACATTCTCATTGTATTTTAATTGAAAATGCGGTAAGATACAATCCGAATCTTTAGAAGGAAAGGTGGATGGACTGTGGCGCTCTATCCGATGCTCTGGCTGTTCTTCTGCTACGGCCTGCTGGGCTGGGTGCTGGAGACCGCCTTTGCCGCCCTGCGGCAGAGGCGGTACGTGGACCGCAGCGTACTGTTCGGCCCCCTGTGTATCTCCTACGGCCTGACAGGAGCGGTACTTACCTGGGGCCTGTGGGAACTGCGGGGCCAATATTTCTTCCTCTTCCTGGGCTGCGCCGTGGGCGCCACCGTGGTGGAGTGGGTGGCCGGACACCTGCTGGAGCGGGCTACTCATACCCGCTGGTGGGATTACAGCCGTTACCGCTTTAATCTGGACGGATACATCTGTGCCGGGGCCTCCGCCGTGTGGGGCCTGCTGGGCCTGGTGGCCGTGGAGTGGATCAGTCCGCTGCTGGTCTCCTTGTACCGGCTGCTGCCGCCGCTGCTGAGCCATATCCTGCTGCTGGTGCTGGTGGTGGTGCTGCTGGTGGACGGCCTGGGTACCATCCTCACCCTGATGGGCATCCGGGACGCCCTGCCTCAGGTGGAGGCGGTGAATAACCGCCTGGCTGCTCTGTCTGTCCGCATGGGAGAGTGGATCCTCCGCCGCACCGAGGGCCGGATCCAGCGGTCCTACCCCAAGGCACAGTTTATTCGCCGGCGGGAAAAGGACAGAACCAGCCCCTTCCTCCGGGGCAATAGCTTTTACAGCATCATGCTCCTCTTCCTGGTGGGCGGCGTGTGCGGCGATTTGGCCGAGACCATTTTCTGCCGGGTGCGGCTGGGCTGGTGGATGAGCCGCAGCAGTGTGGTGTGGGGCCCCTTCAGCATCGTGTGGGGCCTGGCTCTGGCGGCGGCCACCCTAATGCTCTACCGCTACCGGGACCGGACAGCCAGCTTCTTTTTCGTGGCGGGCACCCTGCTGGGCGGCCTATATGAGTACCTGTGCAGCGTATTTACCGAGCTGGTGTTCGGCACCGTGTTCTGGGACTACAGCGCCATTCCCTTCAACCTGGGTGGCCGCATCAACCTGCTGTACTGCTTCTTCTGGGGCTTTGCCGCTGTGGCCTGGTTCAAGGGGCTCTATCCCGTCCTGGCCCGGTGGATGGCAAAGATCCCGCCCAGGGCGGGAAAGATCGCCGTATGGGTCCTGATTCTCTTCATGGCAGTGAATATGTCGGTCAGCGCCCTGGCCCTGGCCCGGTACAGCAGCCGGGCCGCCGGAGAGCCCGCCGACCAGGCCTGGGAGGTCTATATGGATACACACTACGACGACAGCGTGATGCACCGCATCTACCCCTATGCCAAAATGACAGACTGAATAGAAAAAACGGGCGGCCGAATGGCCGCCCGTTTGCTTATGCTTCGGGTGTCTGGGGCTTGTCTCCCCGGGGCTTGCGGTGATACCGCCGGCGGGGACGCTTCTTTTCTCCAGCAGGCGCGGCCTGCTGCTGCTCCCCCTGGGGTGCGGGAGTGGGCTTGGCCTGCTGCTCAGGTGCGGGCTTGGGCTTGTCCGCCTTAGGGGCCTTCTGCCTGGGCTGGGGCGCGGGCTGCTGTTTGGCCGGCTCCTGCTTGGGCTGACCCTCACCGCCCGCGGGCTTGCTGCCGCCCCGGCGGCCCCGGCTGCGCCGGCGCTTGGGGGCGGTTTCGCCGCCGGTCTCCTCAGGTACTTCAGGAGCGGCGGCAACACCTATGTCAGTGAGGGCATTGTCCAGGCTGCCCAGCAGGCTCTTGGGCTCCTCTGCCGGGGTGACCTTCCGCAGCTTGGCCAGCTCCTCCGGCGGCGGGGCTACGTAGCCCTCCGGACGTTTGCCCTTGCCGTTGCGCACCACGCAGATCTCGCAGTTGTGGAAGCACTTGGGGGTCTCGGGCTGGTCCTCCAGCCGGACGGTCACCGTCTCCTTCAGCAGGTTCACCTGGGACACGGTGCCCACACCCTCCGGGGTCTCCACAAAGGACTCGTTCTTGGGCATCCGCTTGACCGCGTCCTCATAGGCGTCCTGCTCATATTTCAGGCAGCACATCAGCCGCCCGCAGGTGCCCGAGATCTTGGTGGGGTTGAGGGAGAGGTTCTGAGTCTTGGCCATCTTGATGGACACCGGCTGGAACTCGTCCAGAAAACCGGAGCAGCAGAAGGGCCGGCCGCAGATGCCCAGGCCGCCCAGCATTTTCGCCTCGTCTCGGACGCCGATCTGCCGCAGCTCGATACGGGCGTGGAACACGCTGGCCAGATCCTTCACCAGAGCACGGAAGTCCACCCGGCCTTCGCTGGTGAAGAAGAAGAGGATCTTGTTCCCCTCAAAATTGTACTCCACCTCCACCAGCTTCATGTCCAGCCCGTGGGCGGCGATCTTGTCCTGGCAGATGGTGAAGGCTTTCTTTTCCTTCTCCCGGTTCTTGGCTACCGTATCCAGGTCCTTCTGGGTGGCGATGCGCACCAGGGGGCGCAGGGGCTGCACCACCGCCTCGTCCTCCACCATGGTGTTGCTCTGGACGCACTCGCCGTACTCCAGGCCCCGGGAGGTCTCGATGATGACGCCCTGGCCCTCAGCCACCTGCTGGCCCTGGGGGTCAAAATAATACTGTTTGCCTCCGCTCTTGAAGCGGACGCCGATGATCTCGGTCATGTTGTCCTCCAAATCTAATGGTAGGGTGCTCACTTCAGCTCCGCCAGACCTGCCGCCAGCCAGCCAGCCAGGTGGCCGGCGCCCAGATTGAAGTCCAGGGCCTCCCGCAGCCTGCGGGTCAGCTCCATGGCGGACATAAGCTGCCTGGGCTTGAGGATGGACGCGGCGCGCTCCGCCGCAGCCCAGCGCTGGGGATCGGTCTCCAGGCAGGCGCCGCAGGAGGCGGTAAGTGCGTCCCGCAGCAGCAGGGCAAACTCCTCCAGCAGCTTGTCCAGCCCGTCCCGGTCCCATTTGTCCCGCTCCAGACCGGTGCAGAACTCCACAAGGGCGGTCTCATTTCCGGCAGAGAACTTCTCCAGCAGCTCGCCTGCCGCCTGGACCTCCCGCCGGTCCTCTCCGGCGGTCCCTTCCAGCTCAGCGACCGCCCGGCCCAGCAGACCCTCACAGTGCTCCGCGGCGGCCTGACGCTGTCCGTGGGTACACTGGGGATAATGGGCGTCTATCCAGGCCCGTGCCTCCTGCGGGGTCACCGGAGACAGGGTGAGCACCTGGCACCGGGAGCGGACAGTGGGCAGCAGGGAGGCGGCGTTCTCCGCCAGCAGCAGAAAGGCGGCGTAGGGAGGTCCCTCCTCCAGCAGCTTGAGCATGGCGTTCTGGGCGCTCTGGTTCATGCTCTGGGCCCGGTGGATCACATAGACCTTCCGCCCGGCCTCGTTGGGCTTGATATAGGCGTCGGAGCGCAGGGCGCGGACCTGGGCCACGGTGACGTCCTTCCCGTCGGTGCCGATGGCGGAGATATCGGGATGGATGCCCGCCATGGCCTTTTTGCAGCCGGAGCACTTGCCGCAGGGTACGTCTCCATTACCGGAGCACACCAGGGCAGCGGACAGCAGGCCCGCCAGGGTCCGCTTGCCGGAGCCCGCCGGGCCGCTGATGATGTATGCGTGGGACAGGCCCCGGCGGGCGCACTCGCCCTCCAGCTGCCGCTTCAGCGGGCCGTTGCCCGCCAGTGGGGTCAGATTCATCTGGCCTTACACCCGCTCAAACCGCTCGATGTCCACCACGAAGATGGTGGCACCGCCCACGACCACTTCCACCGGCATAGAGGGGTAATACCCATAGCTCATTTCGGTGGTGGTGGGGATCATCTGCTTGCGGGAATGGGAGTGCTCCTTGATGATGTCAATGACGGTCTGCACCTTCTCCTCATCCACGCCTACCAGAATGGTCACGTTGCCTGCCATCAGGAAGCCGCCAGTGGTGGCCAGCTTGGTGGAAGAGAAACCTTTCTTGGTCAGAGCCTGGGTGACGGTGTTGGCGTCGTCATGATTGATGATCGCAAGGATCAGTTTCATATCTATCCCTCCTGCCTTGGGTTCACACACAGTTGTCAAACACAAATTCGACAGTCACTATTATAACCTATTTCACCCAAATATGCGATAGTTTTTTTCCCAATCCGCTCTCCCGGAGCCACTACCGGCACGCCGGGGGGATAGGGGGCGATGGGGGAAGCGGCGATCTCCCCCTCCGACCGGTCCAGAGGCCAGTCTTTTCCCGGGGAAAAGAGGGCCTGACGGGGGGTGAGGACCCCCTCCGGCAGCTCCGGCGGCCGGGGGAAGAAGGGGCAGGGACCCAGCGCCACCTGGCTGAGGGCCTGCCGCAGCCGGGCAAAGTCCTCCGCCGTGTCGGCGCAGGTGGGGATAAGCACCACATGGCCCCGGTCGGCCATCTCGGGCCACACTCCCAGCCCTTCCAGCCTCTCCTGAGCGGAAAAGCCGTCGGGGGAGAGGAGGGTGAGCCGGGTGGGGTCCAGAGGAGCGTCCTGGTCGGTGAGGGCGGGGAAATCCCGCCGCAGGGCGGCTACCTCCTCCGCTGTTTTTTGGTAGGCTGCCGCCCCCTCCTCCAGCATATGCGCCCGACAGAGGTCCAGCGCCGCCATCATGGGGTAGGAGGGGCTGGAGGAGCCGTAGATGGAGCCCGCCCGCCGCAGCGCGTCGTGGGAGAAGGACCCGCAGGAGAAGAGCAGGGCGGATTGTCCCGGGGCGGGGAGGGTCTTGTGGGCGGACACCACCACCAGATCGGCGGCGGAATAGTGGTCCATCCTCAGGAAGGGGAGATGGGCACCATGGGCACCGTCCACCACCAGAATGCCGCCGTGCTGGTGCATAACTTCCGCCAGGGCGGGAATATCCGACAACACACCGTAATATGTAGGGGAAGTAATACAGAACGCTTTTATATTTGGGTGGGTTTTCAGCAAGTTTTCCACATCCGTGGGGGAAATGGGGCCGGTGACGGCGCCCTCGTCCAGCCAGGGCCGTGGGACGTACACCGGCCTCAGGTCCAGCAGAGCCATGGCGTGGAAGGCGGAGCGGTGGCACCCCCGGTCCAGCAGCAGCTCCGAGCCGGGCGGACAGGCCAGGGTGAGGGCGGTCAGCACCCCCTGGGTGGACCCGCCGGTGAGGAACAGGCAGTGCTCCATGCCGAAGAGGGACGCCCACAGCTTCTCCGCCTCTCCAATGGCGCCGCCGCCGTCAAACAGGTTGCCGGTAGGGGGCAGCTCGGTGAAGTCAATGGAGGAGTACCCGGCCAGCTCGGGGCCGGGGAGGGCTTTGCCCTTGTGACCGGGCATGTGCATACGCAGGGGATTTTGGGCGGCAAAATCCCGCAGAGCGGTATAGAGCGGGGTGTTTTCCACAAAACGCGCCTCCCTTGGGGAAAGTTTCTATGAGTATAGCAGAACGGTGTAAAAGAAACAAGAGCCCCGGCCATTGGCCGGGGCTCTTTTGCACAGAGGATCAGAACTTCACGCGCTCGGCGATATAGTTCTTGACCTGATCCATGGGGATGCGCACCTGCTCCATGGTGTCGCGCTCCCGGATGGTGACGCAGTTATCGGCGGGAGTGTTCTCGTCGCCCACGGTCTGGAAGTCCAGGGTGATGCAGAAGGGGGTGCCGATCTCGTCCTGACGGCGGTAACGCTTGCCGATGGAGCCGGCGTCGTCGTAGTCCACCATGAACTCCTTGGCCAGCTCGTCACGCAGCTGCTGAGCGGGGCCGGAGAGGACCTCCTTCTTGCTCAGGGGCAGCACGGCGCACTTGAAGGGAGCCAGCGCGGGGTGGAAGCGCATGACGGTGCGCACATCGTCGTTGCCCTTCTTGTCCTGGCCCACAACCTCCTGGTCGAAGGCGTCCACCAGGAAGGCCAGGGTGACGCGGTCGGCGCCCAGGGAGGGCTCCACCACGTAGGGGATATAGTGCTCGCCGGTCTCCTGGTCGAAGTAGGTCATGTCCTTGCCGGAGACGGTCTGGTGCTGGGTCAGGTCGTAGTCGGTACGGTCGGCCACGCCCCACAGCTCGCCCCAGCCGAAGGGGAAGAGGAACTCGAAGTCAGTGGTGCCCTTGGAGTAGAAGCACAGCTCCTCGGGGCTGTGGTCCCGGAGCCGCAGGTGCTCCTCCTTCATGCCCAGGCTCAGCAGCCACTCCTTGCAGAAGGAACGCCAGTACTGGAACCACTCCAGGTCGGTGCCCGGCTTGCAGAAGAACTCCAGCTCCATCTGCTCGAACTCGCGGGTGCGGAAGGTGAAGTTGCCGGGGGTGATCTCGTTGCGGAAGCTCTTGCCGATCTGGCACACGCCGAAGGGCAGCTTCTTGCGGGTGGTACGCTGGACGTTCTGGAAGTTGACAAAGATGCCCTGGGCGGTCTCAGGCCGCAGGTACACGGTGTTCTTGGCGTCCTCGGTCACGCCCTGAAAGGTCTTAAACATCAGGTTGAACTGCCGGATGTCGGTAAAGTTGTGCTTGCCGCAGGTGGGGCAGGGGATGTTGTGATCCTCGATGAAGGCCTTCATCTCGTCCTGGGAGAAGGCGTCGATGGGCTTCTCCAGCTCCACGCCGTTCTCGCCGCACCAGTCCTCAATGAGCTTGTCGGCGCGGAAGCGCTCCTTGCACTCCTTGCAGTCCATCAGAGGATCGGAGAAGCCGCCCAGATGGCCGGAGGCCACCCAGGTCTGGGGGTTCATCAGGATGGCGGCGTCCAGACCCACGTTGTAGGGGTTCTCCTGGACGAACTTCTTCCACCAGGCCTTCTTGACGTTGTTTTTCAGCTCCACGCCCAGAGGGCCGTAGTCCCAGGTGTTGGCCAGGCCGCCGTAGATCTCGCTGCCGGAGAAGATGAAGCCCCGGCCTTTGCACAGGGTAACGATCTGGTCCATGGTCTTGTCGGTGTTCTTCATGGTTTCATGCTCCTTTTCTGTCAATTTGGCTTGGCCCAGAGCAAAAAAACGCCCTGAGCCGTTTATCGGCTCAGGGCGAACAAAATGTCCGTGGTTCCACCTGAATTCGTACCTGGCTGGTACGCACTTCATTCCCGGTAACGGCGGGGACCGGCGGGGCATTTCCTCCCCACGGCTCACGGGCGCCTTCCCCACCCCTCCGCCGAAGCCTTGCACCGACCGGCTCCTCTCTGCATGCGGAAAACAGGGGGTACTGTTCCCATTCATTGCCTTATCGTGGGCCATTCTATCATCTTTTTCCCACCCCGTCAAGGTGAAATGGGGAAAAGTCAGGACAAAAACAGGTCGATATCCGCGATAGTCAGGCCGGGCTGGAGGGCCAGATTGATGCCATACCCAATGACCTTGGCCAGGTCGGCCACCCGGGCGTCGATGTCCCGGGGGGTGACCAGCAGGCCGTCTCCCGCTCCCCGGAGGGCCTCCGGGTCCAGATCGTCCCGTCCAGCCTGGGCCAGCACGTCGGCGGCCAGGGTGGCGGCGTCCACCACCGTGGGCACGCCCACCGCGATGACGGGTACCCCCAATGTCTCCTGATTGAGAGCGAAGCGGGCGTTGCCCACCCCGGAGCCGGGGACGATGCCGGTGTCGGCCAGCTGGACGGTGGTACACACCCGGCTCAGGCTGCGGGAGGCCAGGGCATCCACCACCACCACGCAGGCGGGCTGGATCTTCTCCACCACCGCCCGCACCAGCTCGCCGCTCTCCACGCCGGTGGTGCCCAGCACCCCGGCGGCCAGTGCGGCTACCGGCCGGAAGGAGCCGAAATGCTCCGGCACCTGCTCCACCAGGTGGCGGGTGACCATGGTGTGGTCGGCGGCCTTGGGTCCGATGTCATCGGGGGTGATGGCCCGGTTGCCCAGGCCTACTACCAGGGCGGGAGCCCCCTTGGACAGCTTCAGCAAGGGAGTGAGCTCCGCCGCCACCGCCCGGGCTGCCCGGCCAAAGGCGTCGCTTTCCCGCCGGGCCAGCCCCTCCAGGGTCAGGGTGACGTAGGTGCCCGCCGGCTTGCCCAGGGCCTCCTCGCCCCGGCAGTCCAGGATCTTTACCGTGGTCACCGGGTAGCCCTCCCGCTTGGTCTCCTTGCTCTCCACACCGGGCAGCTTGCCCGCGCCCCCACGCTCCCGCCAGAGCTGGGCGGCCTCCACCGCCAGATCCGTCCGCCGCTTTTCCATCCTTCTGCCTCCTGTGATACCCCAAGATATGGTGCTGCTTTTTATTTGTGGAACTATTTTTTGCGGATGGGCCCCTCCTATGCAAAAAAAACAAAAAAATTTGAAAAAAACAGTTGCAATTTCCGGCGACGGCTGTTAAAATAGGATTCTGCACGGGCAAACTGTGTAAAAAATGATATCGTCATCGGAGGAGGTGTTTGGTTTGCCGAATATTAAGTCTGCCAAGAAGCGTGTCCTGGTGAACAAGACCAAGGCCATGCAGAACAAGGCCGCTAAGTCCGAGCTCAAGACCGACATCAAGAAGTTCGAGGCCGCGGTGGTCGAAGGCAACCGCAGCGAGGCCGAGGGCGCTTACAAGGTGGCCGTCAAGGCGGTCGACAAGGCTGTGGTCAAGGGTCTGCTGCACAAGAACAATGCCGCTCACAAGAAGAGCGCCATGACCATCAAGCTGAACAAGCTGGCCTGAGCGTAGGCAACGTAAGGACCGTCTGCTCCATGCAGACGGTCTTTTTGTTTTTTCGCAAGGAAAACGGGGTATGCTGTAAGGCGGAAAGGGGGGCGGCAGATGGAGCGGCTGTGGAACAGCGCGGGCGTGCGCTTCGTGCGGGAGATGGTGCGCATCTACTTTGCCAAGCGGGTGTCCCGGTCAGCGGCTGAGCTGGCCTACTTCCTGGTGCTCACCTTTTTCCCGGTACTGATCTGCATCAACGCCTTTGTGGGCCTGCTGGATCTGAACATCCAGGAGGTGCTGGACGCGGCGGCTCCCTTCTTTCCAAAGGAGACCCTGGGTATCCTGGGGGACTATGTGGGTTACATCACCACCAATCAGTCCACCGCCCTGCTGATTGCCGGGGCGGGCATGACCCTGTTCTCCGCCTCCGCCGCTTTCCGGGCCCTGATGAACATTATGGAGGAGCTATACGGCCGCAAGAGCTATCACGGTGTGCGGCGGATCATTGCCAGTTTGGTGTTTTCGGTGCTCTTCCTGCTGACCATCTACCTGTCCTTCGTGGTGCTCCTCACCGGGGACTGGTTGTTTAAGCTGCTGGAAAACTTCTTCCATCTGGAGACTGCCACTTTGCCCTGGGATTGGCAGTGGTTCCGGTTCCTGCTGCTCTTTTTGCTGGTGCTCCTCTTCGTGCTGCTGGTCTACCGCATGGCGGCACCCAGGGGCAGACCCAGGCCCCCCATCCTAACCGGCGCTTTCCTGGCGGCGGCGGCCCTGGTGGCGGCCTCGGCGCTGTTCTCCTGGTTCATCGGTCTGTCCTCCCGGTATTCCCTGGTGTACGGGTCCCTGGCCTCGGTCATCATCCTGCTGGTGTGGCTCTACCTGTGCGGCAACATCCTGATTCTGGGCAATGTATTTAACTGCGTGTGGTACCGGAAGAAAAAGATACGGGTCCTGCGGCAGAAGCGGGAATGGAAATAATGAAATACGCCTTTGACCAACAGGTCAAAGGCGTTTTTTTCAAAAGTTCTGCCGCAGCCACAACTCCCGCAGGCCCAGGAAGGTGAGGTTGGGCTCCCAGGCGGTGGGGATGCGGAGCAGGGGACGCACGTAGGCGCTGTTGCCTCCGGTGAGTACCACCGTCAGGGGCCCCAGCTGTTCCTCCAGCCGGGCCACAATGCCCTCGATGGCTCCGGCGGCCCCGTACAGGGCACCGTAGCGCATGCAGGTCTCGGTATTGGTCCCGATCAGCCCCTCCGGCGGGGAGAGGGTGATGGGGGGCAGCTGAGCGGCTTTGGCGCTGAGGGCGTTTACCGACAGGGACAGGCCGGGGAGGATCATGCCGCCCTGGAAAATACCGTCGGCTCCCACCACCGAAAGGGTGGTGGCGGTACCCATATCAAATACCGCCACAGGGGGTGCGAAACGGCTCAGGGCGGCCACGCAGTCCACGATCCGGTCCATGCCCAGGTTGCTGGCGTCATAGGTTCCAAGTGGAAGGCCGGTGGGGGTGCTTTTATCCACCGTCAGCACCGGCTTTCCCGTCAGGGCGGCCAGGGCGTCGGCCACTTTGCCGGTCAGGTCGGGCACCACCGAGGCCAGGACGGAGCCCTCTGCCGGCAGCTCCCGGGCCAGCAGCTCCTCCAGGGCTTTCCGCCAGCCGGGGCCGTCCAGGTCCCGGTCGCTGGGCAGGCGGCGGAGAAACCGCAGATGCTCCCCCTCAAAGCCCGCCGCGGCAACGGTGGTGTTGCCGATGTCAACGGTGAACAGCATGGCTCAGGCGGGCTGCCCGGCGGCAGCAGCGGCGGGGGCTTTCTTCTCCAGCTTGAGGGCGTGGATCAGGGGGACGCACACAGCGGGGGTGACCACGGCGGCCACAATGGCCTCGGGAATGCCGTTGGCGGCCACGATGCCCAGGATAAAGCCGGTGATGGCGTCGGCGGGGATGCCCTGGGCGGCGGCATAGGCCTCGGTGAAGATGACACCGATGGAGCCCATCACCAGGGCGGTATTGGTGAGGGCGCCCACCACGGCGGCGATCACCAGGGAGACGGTCTGAACGCCGGCGTTGCGCTTACCGGGCAGGTGCTTGAACAGGGCATACACCAGCCAGGGGGAGACGCCCACCAGGATGCGGGGCACAAAGCAAATAAACAGCGCCCAGGGGCTGCCCCGGTCCAGACCAGGGACGGGGATAAAGGGAGAAAAAACAAAGGAGGACAGACCGGGGACCAGCGTGTTTTTGATCATGCTGGACAGGCCGAACATGCCTCCAAGGAAGGCGCCCTTCTTGGGACCCAGCAGGATAGAGCCAATGATCACCGGCACGTGGAGCACGGTGGCCTTGATGACAGGCAGATCGATCAGCCCCAGGGGGGTGAAGGTGAGCAGGAAAATGATAGCGGTGAACATGGCCAGAATGGCCAGGCTCTGCACCTGCTTGGTGCGCTGAGCGCGGGTCTGGGCGGTTTTCATATTCAATTACCTCCTGCTGCCGTTCCCGTTCTTCGGGATACAGCGCAAAATATGATGGGCGGTCGGGGACAGAAGGCGGACCTGCCGTCTCCCTGGGGAGTACAGCGGCCCATCGTCCAAGACAGCCGAAGCCATTATACTGGGTTTATGCTCAAATTGCAATCCCATTGTGGAAAACAGAATCGGGGTTTGGTATAATTGGGTGACAACCTGCAAAGGAGAGAACCATATGCTGAAGGGAAAAACCGTGCTGCTGTGTGTTACCGGCGGCATCGCCTGCTATAAATCCGCCTCTCTGGCCTCCGCCCTGGTGAAGAAGGGGGCCAACGTTCAGGTGCTGATGACCAAAAACGCCACGGAATTCATCGGCCCTCACACCTTTGAATCCCTGACGGGCAACCGGGTGAGTGTGGACACCTTTGACCGAAACTACCAGTTCCAGGTGGAGCACATCGCCCTGGCCGACCAGGCCGACGTGGTGCTGGTGGCTCCCGCCACCGCAAACGTGCTGGCCAAGCTGGCCCACGGCCTGGCGGACGACATGCTCACCACCACTGTGCTGGCCTGCAACTGCCCCAAGCTGGCCGCCCCGGCCATGAACACCAAGATGTACGAAAACCCGGTGACTCAGGACAACCTGGACATTCTGCGCAAGTATGGCTGGGAGATCATTGAGCCCGCCAGCGGCCGCCTGGCCTGCGGCGCGGTGGGGAAGGGGAAGATGCCCGAGCCGGAGGACCTGCTGGAGTACGTGGAGCACGCCGTGGGCCATGAAAAGGACATGACCGGTCTGCGGGTGCTGGTCACCGCCGGGCCCACCCAGGAGGCCCTGGACCCGGTGCGCTACCTGACCAACCACTCCACCGGCAAGATGGGCTACGCCATCGCCAGGGCCGCCGCCGCCCGGGGGGCTCAGGTTACCCTGGTGTCCGGCCCCACCGACCTGAAAAAACCCCTGTGTGTGGATACGGTGGATATTGTGTCTGCCCAGGACATGTTTGAGGCAGTCACCGGCCGGGCTCCCGAGCAGGACATCATCATCAAAGCCGCCGCCGTGGCCGACTACCGGCCTGCCGCTGTGGCGGAGGACAAGATCAAAAAGAGCGGTACCGACGCCGACCTGTCTCTCCCTCTGGCCCGCACCAGGGATATCCTGGCCTGGCTGGGCGAGCACAAAGTTTCAGGCCAGTTCCTGTGCGGCTTTTCCATGGAGACCCGGGACATGGTGGAAAACTCCCGCAAAAAGCTGGAGAAAAAGCACCTGGATCTGATTGCCGCCAACAACCTGAAGGACCCGGGAGCGGGCTTTGGGGTGTCTACCAACCTGCTCACCCTGATCAGTCCCGACGACATGGTGGAGCTCCCCCTTATGAGCAAGGAGGAGGCCGCCCACGCCCTGCTGGACCACATCCTGTCCCGCCGGGGATAAGGCGAAAAAAACCGCGGAAGCGATTGCTTCCGCGGTTTTTGTTTTTGTTCAGCTCAGGTAAGACCGGGGATTGACCGGGGTACCGTTGATCTGCATCTCGAAGTGGCAGTGGTTGCCGCTGGACCGGCCGGTGGAGCCCACCTTGGCAATGGCCTGTCCCTGATACACATGGTCGCCGGTGGAGACCAGCACGCTGGAGCAGTGGGCGTAGATGGTGCGCACGCCGTTGCCGTGGTCGATCATTACGTAGTTGCCAAAGCTCCAGTAGCCGCCGGTGCCGGTGCCCGCAAACACCACGGTGCCGCCGTCAGAGGCCTTAATGGTGGTGCCGTAGGGAGCGGCGATATCCAGACCGTCATGGTAGCTGTAAGAGCCAAAGACGGAGCGGTAGCCGAAGGAAGAAGTGATAGTACCGTATACCGGCCAGATATAGGTGCCGGTGGGGTACCAGCTGGGCCGCACCTTGGTGCCCACGGCGATGACCTTGTTGGTGGCCTCCCGGGTCACTTCGGTGGAAAGAATGGTACGCTCCTGCTCCACGCCGTTGAGGTAGGCGATGTCGGCGTTGACCACCTGCTCGCCGGGGGTACCGGCGTCCAGCACCTTGGTCTGGCCCTGGAACATGGTGTCGTCCTCCACCTCTACCACCGGGCAGTCAATGGACTCGGTGTAGGTCACGTTGTCCACGGTCTTGACGGAGAGGAAGGGGATCTCCTCTTTCACGTTGAGGAGCTGGCCGATGTAGATCTTGTTGATATCCACGTCGGGGTTGAGAGCTTCCATCTCGGACACGGTCATGCCGTTGTCCAGAGCGATCTGCATAAAGGTGTCGCCCTTCTGCACCTCATATACCGTCTGGCCGTTGGTGTTGGCCGTCAGGGCGGAGAGCATGGCCGCCGCGTCCTGATTGACGTCGGAGGCGGTGTACTTGTGGGAGATGGACACGGTGCCCACAAACTCGGAGGAGACGGTGTTCTCTGTGACGTAGGCGGACTTTACCTGCTCCAGCACGCCGTCCAGCACAGCCCGGTCCTGAGCCGCGCCGATGAACTCTCCGTTCACCGTGAGCACGTAGTTCTTCATGACCTCGCCGATCTGATCGAAGAGGTAGGTCTCAAACTGGGCGGTGGGGGTGATGTTCTCAGGCTCCGTCAGAGCAAAATCGTAAGTAACCTCTCCGTCCAGTGTGTACTCGTAGCCCAGGATCTCGCTGGCCCGGTCTTCCACCCGGTCCACCACGTCTTCAAAGACCTGGGGGTCGGACACGGTGCCCAGCACCACGCCGTTCTGTGTCACCACATAGGCGGGGGTGTACACGGTAGCCACGATGGCGGCCACACCGATCACAGCGGCAGCCGCAAAGAAGTTCAGCGGACTGATCAGCCGCCGTTCGCCCGCGGTGGCGGTGTCCAGGCGGCGCTGCAGAAGCTCCAGCCGCTGCTGGAGCTGCCCCAGCCTGGCCTGGACGTTGGACCCGTCCCAACGGGGCAGATGAAGGATCGATTCCATGTGGGGGATACCCTCCCGTTCTAGTAAAATGTATCATATGGTTACAGCCAAATGGCTGATTGTAACAGTTCCGTAAGAATGGTTACAAATTGTTACAAGCCGTATCATACACGCTTTTTGCGAAAAAGTCAAGTGTAAGACGGAAAAAATACAGCTTTTGGAATTTTTGGGGGCGATGAAATGAGAAAATACGATATCTTGTGGGTGCTGCTCCTGTGCTTTGGGCATAAAAAAACAGGAGCACCCGCGGAAGGTGCTCCTGTTTTGCGTAATCTTTTAGGCCAGCGCAGCAGTGATAATGGCCATGGAGTAGTTCCCCACAGGCTTACAGCCTGCGGGGGCCCCCAAGGGATTGAATCTGCTCGGGGCAAGTGAATTGCCCCGGCATCAAGGTTTTGCGCCTGCGGCACAAAACGCTTGGCGGCGCGGAGCGCCGTGCCCCCGATGGGGGCGGAGGTCTATTCCATGGCCATAAAAAACTGGAGCACCTATAAAAGGTGCTCCAGTCTTTCAGATATTGCTTAGGCCAGGGCCGCGGTGATGATAGCCATGGAGTAGACCTCCTGGGCGTTGCAGCCGCGGGACAGGTCGTTGATGGGGGCGTTCAGGCCCAGCAGGATGGGGCCGTAAGCGGCAAAGTTGCCCAGACGCTGAGCGATCTTGTAGCCGATGTTGCCGGCGTTGATGTTGGGGAAGATGAAGGTGTTGGCATAGCCGGCCACGGGAGAGCCGGGGAACTTCAGCTGGCCCACGGTGGGGGAGACGGCAGCGTCAAACTGCATCTCGCCGTCGATGGCCAGCTCGGGAGCGGCAGCCTTGGCCTTGGCGCAGGCGTTGCGCATCTTGTCTACGGTGTCGCCCTTGCCGGAGCCCTTGGTGGAGTAGCTCAGGTAAGCCACCTTGGGGTCGATACCGAAGGTCCGGGCACACTTGGCGCACTCCAGGCCGATCTCCACCAGCTCGTCCTCGGTGGGGTCAATGTTGATGGCGCAGTCGCCCATAGCGAGCACGGTGTTGTCGCCCACGCCCTCACGAACCATGATGAAGCAGGAGGAGACGATCTTGTTGCCCGGCTTGGTCTTGATCAGCTGCAGGGCAGGACGGACAGTGTCGGCGGTGGAGTAGGTGGCGCCGCCCAGCAGGCAGTCGGCCACGCCCATCTTCACCAGCATGGTGCCGAAGTAGTTGCCGTGCTTCAGAGCGGCGCGGCACTCGTCAGCGGTCATCTTGCCCTTGCGCAGCTCCACCATGGCCTCCACCATCTTGTCCATGTCGGGGTAGGTCTCGGGATCGATGATCTCAGCGCCCCGGATGTTGAAGCCGGCCTCTTCGGCGGCGGCCTTAACCTCGGACTCCTTGCCGATCAGGATAGGAGCCAGCCAGGTACCGGCCAGCAGGCGAGCACTGGCCTCCAGGATGCGGGCGTCGGTGCCCTCGGTGAACACGATGCGCTTGGGGCTCTTCTTCAGACTGTCGATGAGCTGCTGGAACATATGAATGGCCATTGGTATCATCCTCCGTTATCATGCTTACAGATCAGATTTGCCGTCTATGCGGCGGTACAAATATTATACACCCATCAGTCTACAAACTACAATGCTGAAAAGGCATAAGATTGTGAAAAAATGCACTTTACTTTTTGTATTCACCCATATATACTATACCTACTGTTTTTAAATGAGGTGTACTATGAGTTCTGATTTTTCCCGCTGTCTGTCTCTGCTGCGGCAGGAGAAAGGCATTTCTCAGAGAGCGGCGGCCAAGGACCTGGGCATCAGCCAGGCCCTGCTGTCCCACTACGAAAACGGCGTGCGTGAGCCCGGTCTGGCCTTTGTCATCAAGGCCTGCAACTATTATAATGTATCGGCGGACTTCCTGCTGGGCCGCACATTGAGCCGTGACGGCACCACCATCGCCGCCGAGGAGCTGTATGATTACTCTGCGGAGAAGGACAACGTGCTCCACGGCTCCATCCTGGCTACCCTGAACAAGAAGCTGCTGGTGAACTCCATCGGCGTGCTCTTCGACTTGCTGGGCAAGACCGGGAAGAAGGAGGCCATCAACGCCGCTGCCGACTACCTGGGTACCGCTGTTTATAAGATGTTCCGCCACCTGTACCGGGCGGACGGCACCCAGAACGAGGACTTTTTCTCCGTGCCTGCCCGGCAGTTTATGGCTGGCATCCCCTCGGCGGATATGATCTGCACCGAGGCGGAGTATGTGGAGGCTCTGGCCTGCCACGTCAAGGAGAAGGGGAATTTCCCGCCCATGAACAACGACGCGCTGATGGAGAACTACCCCGGACTGTATCAGTCCCTGCTCCAGATCATCCACACAACCGGGGAGCGGGTGAACTGCCGGGGAAGAGCCCGGAAGGAAAAGAACTGATACCCGAGCAGCCACGGAGGTTTTTTATCTATGACTGATCAAAGTAAGATTCGTAATTTCAGCATCATTGCCCATATCGACCACGGAAAGTCCACCCTGTCCGACCGGCTGATTGAGCAGTGCAACGCCGTTACCGCCCGGGAGATGGAGTCCCAGCTGCTGGACAACATGGATCTGGAGCGGGAGCGCGGCATCACCATCAAGGCCCGGGCCGTCCGTCTGAACTACCAGGCGGAGGATGGGGAGACCTACGAGCTCAACCTCATTGACACTCCGGGCCATGTGGACTTCAACTATGAGGTGAGCCGGTCCCTGGCCGCCTGCGAGGGCGCCATCCTTGTGGTGGACGCCGCCCAGGGCATCGAGGCCCAGACCCTGGCCAACACCTACCTGGCCATGGAGCACGACCTGGAGATCCTGCCGGTGGTGAACAAGATCGACCTGCCCGCCGCCGACCCAAAGCGGGTAAAGGACGAGATCGAGAACATCATCGGTATCCCCGCCCAGGACGCGCCGGAGATCTCCGCCAAGGTGGGCATCAACATCCCCGCCGTGCTTGAGGACATCGTGAAAAATGTCCCCGCCCCCAAGGGTGACCCCAAGGCACCCCTGAAGGCCCTGATCTTTGACAGCCAGTACGATCCCTACCGGGGTGTTATCGTCTACTTCCGGGTGATGGAGGGTACCATCAAAACCGGTATGAACGTAAAGCTGATGGCCTCCGGCGCCTCCTATCAGGTGCTGGAGTGCGGCCACCTGCTGCCTCTGGGCATGGAGCCCTGCCAGGAGCTCATCGCCGGAGAGGTGGGCTACTTTACCGCCTCCATCAAGAACGTGAAGGACACCCAGGTGGGCGACACCATCACGGGAGCGGAAGCTCCGGCGGCGGAACCCCTGCCCGGATACCGGCCCGCCCGGCCCATGGTGTACTGCGGTATCTACACCGAGGACGGCTCCAAGTATCCCGACCTGCGGGATGCTCTGGAGAAGCTGCAGCTCAACGACGCCTCTCTGTCCTTTGAGCCGGAATCCTCCGTAGCCCTGGGCTTCGGCTTCCGCTGCGGCTTCCTTGGCATGCTCCACATGGAGATTATCCAGGAGCGGCTGGAGCGGGAATTTGACTTGGACCTGATCACCACCCTGCCCTCGGTCATTTACCGCATCACCAAGACCGACGGCACCGTGGTCATGGTGGATAACCCCCACAATTACCCCGACCCGGCGGTGATCGCCACGGCGGAGGAGCCCTACGCCAAGGTGTCTATCGTAACGCCCCCCGACTATGTGGGCAACATCATGCCCATGTGCCAGGAGCGCCGGGGCGAGTACAAGGATATGCAGTATCTGGACACCAATCTGGTGGAGCTCCACTACTCCATGCCTCTGGGCGAGATCATCTACGATTTCTTCGACACCCTGAAGGCCCGCACCAAGGGCTACGCCTCCCTGGACTATGAGATGGACCGATACGAGGTGTCCGAGCTGGTGAAGGTGGATATGCTGCTCAACGGCGACCAGGTGGACGCTCTGAGCTTCATTGCCCACAAGGACAAGGCCTATCCCAGGGCCCGGCGTCTGTGTGAGAAGCTGAAGGAGAACATCCCCCGTCAGCTCTTCGAGGTGCCGGTCCAGGCGGCCATCGGCGGCAAGATCATTGCCCGGGAAACCGTCAAGGCCATGCGCAAGGACGTGCTTGCCAAGTGCTACGGCGGCGATATCACCCGAAAGAAGAAGCTGCTGGAAAAGCAGAAAGAGGGCAAGAAGAAGATGCGCTCTCTGGGTACAGTACAGATCCCCACGGAAGCGTTCATGGCCGTGCTCAAGCTGGACGAGGAATAACAGAAAAAAAGACCTGCCGCGATATGCGGCAGGTCTTTTTGTTTTGTTACTGTGCGTCCTCTTCTTCCTTCTTGGTGCACACGATGTTCAGCTCGTCCAGCTGAGCCTGAGTGACGAAAGAGGGAGCGCCCATCATCAGGTCCTGTGCGTTCTTGTTCATGGGGAAGGGGATGATCTCACGGATGGAGTCCTCGCCGGCCAGCAGCATGACCATACGGTCCACGCCGGGGGCGATGCCCGCATGAGGGGGCGCGCCGTAGGTGAAGGCGTTGTACATGGCGGGGAACTTGGCCTTCACGTCGTCCTCGCCCAGCCGCACCAGCTGGAAGGCCTCGATCATGATCTCAGGGTCGTGGTTCCGCACGGCGCCGGAGGACAGCTCCACGCCGTTGCACACCAGGTCGTACTGGAAGGCGGTGATGGACAGGGGGTCCACCTCGCCGGCGGCGGCCTTCTTCAGGATCTCCAGGCCGCCGTTGGGCATGGAGAAGGGATTGTGGCAGAACTCCAGCTCGCCGGACTCCTCGCCGATCTCGTACATGGGGAAGTCCACGATCCAGCAGAACTCGTAGCGCTCCTTGTCCATGTGGTTGGGGCAGAAGGCGCCCAGCTTGGAGCGGAGCACGCCGGCGGTCTTCTGGGCGGAGAGCAGCTTGCCGGCGGTCAGGCCCACGAAGCAGCCCTTCTCCAGGCCCAGGGCCTCCACAACGGCGTCCTTGATGGGCTGGACGAACTTGGCGATGCCGCCCACGATCTCGCCGTTCTCGTCGTAGCGGAACCAGTAGGCCTTGTTGCCGGACTGGACCTCCACCTCGTTGCAGATGCCGTCGATCTGCTTGCGGGTGCCCTCGAAGCCGGTGACCACCACGGCCTTGACGGTGTTGCCCTCGAAGGGGCCGAAGCCGCAGGAGCCCAGCACCTGGGTGGCGTCGGTGACGGTCAGGTCGATGCGCAGGTCGGGCTTGTCGGAGCCGTACTTGTCCATGGCCTCCAGGTAGGAGATGCGGCGGAAGGGAGCCTCAGAGGCCACATTGTAGGTGCCGAACTTGGCGAAGATGGGAGGCAGCACGTCCTCCAGCACGGCGAACACGTCTTCCTGACCGGCAAAGGCCATCTCCATGTCCAGCTGGTAGAACTCGCCGGGGGAGCGGTCGCCGCGGGCGTCCTCGTCCCGGAAGCAGGGGGCGATCTGGAAGTACTTGTCGAAGCCGGAGGCCATCAGCAGCTGCTTGAACTGCTGGGGCGCCTGAGGCAGGGCGTAGAACTTGCCGGGGTGCTTCCGGCTGGGCACCAGATAGTCACGGGCGCCCTCGGGAGAGGAGGCGGTCAGAATGGGAGTGGTGATCTCCATAAAGCCGTGGTCGATCATGGACGCGCGCAGCGCCGCCACCACCTGGGAGCGGAGGATGATGTTGTTCTTGACCTCCGGATTGCGCAGATCCAGGTAGCGGTACTTCAGCCGCTGGGTCTCGTCAGCCTCCCGGCTGCGGTTGACCTGGAAGGGCAGCTCGTTGTGGCGGCAGCGGCCCAGCACCTCGATGGTCTGGGGCACAACCTCAATGTCGCCGGTGGGCAGCTTGGGGTTCTTGCTGTCCCGCTCCCGCACCACGCCGGTGACGGCGATGGTGGACTCCTTGTTCAGGGCCTTGATGGTCTTGACCATCTCCTCGGTCTCAGCCACCACCTGGGTGGTGCCGTAGAAGTCACGCAGCACCAGGAAGCCCAGGTTGGCGCCCACCTCACGGAAGTTCTCCAGGAAGCCCGCCAGGGTGACGGTCTGGCCCACATGCTCCATCCGGAGCTCCCCACAGGAGTGGGTGCGATAGTGGGTACGCACGTTATCCATGAAAAATCAACTCCAAATCGTAATTAAGGGATTCGATATAACAAATAGAAATCAGATATTGCCCTTCAGATCCAGGTAACGGCTGTAATACACCTGCACATCAAAGTTCTTGTACAGGTCAGTGCCGTCCTTGGCGGTGACCCCGAAGTGGGTCAGGGCGGTGTTCTTCACGTAGTCCAGAAACTCCACGCCGTCCACGGTGTTGAACCAGTTGAACTCCATACCGGCAGCGGCGCAGTCGGCCTCCAGGCCGTCGATGAGCTCCTGCACGTAGGGCAGGTACTGCCCGGCGGTGGTGCCGTTGGTGAACAGCACGTCGGAGGGCTTCAGGTTCGCGGCGATGAACATGGTGTAGTCAGCGGGGGTGAAGGTCTCCCGCAGCTCGGGCCGGGCCACACGGGCCACCAGAGCGGCGGTCTCGGCACGGGTCAGGCTCTTGTCGGGAGCGAAGGTGCCCCAGCCGTCCACGCCGGTGAGGATGCCCGCGTTGTAGAAGCGGAGCACGGTGGCGTCATCGGTGTCGGGCAGGGTGTTGATGCTGTTGATGGGGGAGAGCATGTCCTCGGGGATCACGCCGCCCATGAGGGTGAGCAGTTCCAGACGGGTGGCCTGCTTCTCCGGGTCGGGCACGTCAATGCCCAGTTTTTCCAGATAGGTCACATAGGAGAAGTACCAGGGCAGGGTCTCGCCGGGCTTGGGAGTGGCCATGGGGATAGCCTCTCCGGTAATGGCCTCGTTCATGCGGGCGGCAATGGCGGCCACCTCGCCCACGGTGAGGATCTTGTCGGGGGCGAAGCCGGCGTCAGTGCCGGTAATCAGGCCCACCTCGTAGCACACCTTGGCAGCGTCGGCGTACCAGGCGCCGTCAGCCACGTCGGAGTAGCCGGGATAGGTGTTCTTGCTGGGAAAGGCCTCCTCGGGGGTAATGGCGGCGGCGGAGCCAACCGTCAGGGCGGCGGCCAGCATGAGGGCAATGAGTTTTTTCATGGAACGTTCCTCCTAAGCAATGATAGTGGTATTTAGACGGCAGGGGAGGGGGAAAGTTCCATTAAGTTTCCGGCTCGGTGATGGGGGTGCCGGAAGCCCGGTCGGCCAGCCCGGCCTGCACCAGAGCAACCGCTTCGGCGGGAGTGAGGGTGTTCTGCTCTCCAGTGGTCAGATCCTTTACCGTGACCTTGCCCTGAGCGATCTCGTCCTCACCCAGGAAGGCGGCGTAGGGGATGGCCAGCTTGTCGGCGTAGGACAGCTTCTGCTTGAACTTCTTCTTCTCGCAGTGGAGCTGAGCCCGCACCCCGGCCTCCCGCAGGGCGGTGGCGAAGGAGATGGCGGGGGCCAGATCCTCGGTCATGGGCAGGATCAGCACGTCCGCAGGGGCGGTGACCAGAGAATCGTTCAGGTAGCCCTGAGCCTCCAGAACGGAGAACAGACGGGTCAGACCGATGGAAATACCGACTCCGGGGAGTTGTTTATCGGTGTAATATTCCGCCAAGTTATCATACCGGCCGCCGGAGCAGATGGAACCCACCTCGGGATGGTCCAGCATGACGGTCTCGTACACGGTGCCGGTGTAGTAGTCCAGGCCGCGGGCGATGGTAAGATCCACCATGAAGTGATCCTCGGGCACGCCGAAGGCGGACAGGTAATTCACCACGGTGGTCAGCTCGCTGACGCCCTGGTCGAACAGCTCGTTCTTGCCCTTGAAAGGCTCCAGAGCGGTCATGGGGTCGGACGCGGCCAGCAGGGCCAGCAGGGAGTCGGCGGCCTCAGCGGACACGTTGAAGTCGTCCACCAGGATGGCCTTGACCTTCTCAGCGCCGATCTTCTCTAGCTTGTCGATGGTGCGCATCACGTCGCCGGACTGCTCCTCCAGGCCCAGGATGGCAAACAGGCCGTTGAGGACTTTCCGGTTGTTTACCCGGATCTTGAACCGGTTCAGACCCAGGGCGGTGAAGGTCTTGTAGATGATGGCGGGAATCTCCGCCTCGTTGACGATGTCCAGGGCGCCGTCGCCGATGACGTCGATGTCCGCCTGATAGAACTCCCGGTAGCGGCCCTTCTGGGCGCGCTCGCCCCGGTAGACCTTGGCGATCTGGAACCGGCGGAAGGGGAAGGTGAGCTCGTTCTGGTGGAGGGCCACATACTTGGCCAGCGGCACCGTCAGGTCAAACCGCAGGGCCAGGTCGGTGTCGCCCTTCTGGAAGCGGTAGATCTGCTTCTCGGTCTCGCCGCCGCCCTTGGCCAGCAGCACCTCGGCCGCCTCCACCGCGGGGGTATCCAGGGGAGTAAAGCCGTAGAGGGAATAGCTTTTGCGCAGAATGTCCACCATCCGGTCGAACTGTACCTGCCGGGCGGGCAGCAGCTCCATGAAGCCGGAGAGGGTGCGGGGTTTTACCTGAGCCATAGTAACGCTCCTTTATAAAGAAAGTAAAAAAGGCGCTCCCGTCCCTTGTCACGGGACGAAAGCGCCTGCTTTCGCTGTGTGGGCGGTAGTCCGCATGCAATCGTATGCCAAAAACGGCCAAATGTCAATGAATTTCCGAAAAATCAGGCGGTAAACGGCTTGGTTTTCGGATTGACGATATCGCGCCAGTCCAAGTCGCCCCGCTCCAGGCCGTGGATCAGAATTTCAGCGGTAGCCACGTTGGTGGCGTAGGGCACGTTGTTCTGGTCACACAGGCGGGTGATGTACTGGAGATCGGCGTCCAGGTCGTTGGACTGAGGGTCGGAGAAAAACAGCACCATGTCGATCTCATTATAGGCGATGCGGGCGCCGATTTGCTGGCTGCCGCCGTGCTCGTGGGAGAGGAAGAGCTGTACCGGTAGACCGGTGGCCTCCGCCACCAGCCGCCCCGTCGTGTTGGTGGCACAGATCGTGTGCTTGGATAAAATGCCGCAGTAGGCGATGCAGAACTGGACCATCAGTTCCTTCTTTCGATCATGGCTCATCAACGCGATATTCATAAATCAATCCTCTCTTTTCCTTATCAAGAATGGTTATCGGATCCGCATGAGGGGCGTCTTTTGCCCCAGCAGACGCTTGGCAATATTTAAGTAGGCTGTGGCGGCGCCCCGGTTGGCGTACAGGATCAGGGGCTGCTCCCGGTTTGCGCACAGCATCACCTGGGGGTCCTCCGGCACGATGCCCAGCAGGGGCAGGCCGGCGGCATCCATGGCGTCGTCAATGGTGGTGTGGAGCCGGCGGAGCAGCTTGGGCTGCACCCGGTTGACCACCAGATGGATTCTGGGGATAGCGCCCCGCAGCAGGGTCACCGTCCGCTGTGCGTCCCGCAGGGCGGAGGCGTCGGTGGTGGAGACCACCACGGCCCGGTCGGCCCCGCAGCAGGCCAGCCGGAAGCCCTCTCCCAGTCCCGCTGGGGAATCCATCAGAATGAAGTCGTACTGTACCTTGGCCTGTCGGATCAGGTCCCGCATGGCGTGCTCGCTCAGGGGTTCCGACGGCAGAGTCACCGGCGCGGTAATGAGGCTCAGGCCCTGGATCACCGGGTGGGCAACGGCCGCCTTTTCCAGTGAGCACCGGCCGCTGAGCACGTCGGTAAAGTCCATCAGCGCCCGGTCGCTGAGTCCCAGGCTCAGGTCCAGGTTCCGCAGGCCAATATCCATATCAATGCACAGCACTCGCTTCCCCAGGGCCGCCAGGCAGGAGCCCAGACCGGCAGTGAGGGAGGTTTTGCCTGTGCCGCCCTTACCGGACGTGATGACGATTGCAGTGGACATAGGCACACTCCGTTTCAACTATCAATACCATATCATGGTTTCACAATAGAATCAATGATTTTTTGTGCAAAGTGCGAGAAAAATTCCCATTATAGGGGCGCTTTCTGCATTTTCGCCCAGCGGCGAGGGAAGCCTTTGGGGGTGGGGGCAATCTTTTCCACCACCACCACCCGGTGGACCACCTCTGTGCCGGGAATGGTGTAGTCCACCCGGGGGAGCAGACGGCCGCCCAGCTTGGCAATGGCCCGGGCTGCGCCCTCGGTCTCCGCGCCGCTGTCCACGCTTTTCATAGCCAAAAACTTGCCGCCTACCTTAACATAGGGCAAGCACAGCTCGCTGAGCAGCTCCAGAGAGGCCACCGCCCGGGACACGGCAAAGTCGAAGCTGTCCCGGAAGCCCTGTTCCAGGGCCTGCTCCTCCGCCCGGGCGTGGAGACAGGTCACGCCGTCAAGGGAAAGAGCTTCACAGACGGAACTCAGCCAGGTCACCCGCTTACCCAGGCTGTCCAGCAGAGTAAGGTCCAGGGAGGGCTCCAGAATTTTCAGGGGCAGGCCGGGGAAGCCCGCGCCGGTGCCCACGTCAATCATGGTCTTGTTCTGAAAATCCTCCCCAATGGTGAGCAGGGCGGCGCTGTCCAGGAAGTGGAGGTCCACCACCTGGTCAGGGTCGGTAATGGCCGTCAGGTTCATTACCTGGTTCTGTTCCAGCAAGTGATGCCCATATTTTGCCAGCTGCTCAGCGCCGTTCCGGCTCTGGATACCCAGGGCCTTCAGCCCATTCTGGAGCCGGGGAAGCTGAGCCAGAAAGTCGGTCGTTTTTTCGTCGGGCATGGATGTGACTCCTTTTCAGAGACTTTTGGAAAGCGGTCAGGGAAGTGCAGGTGCAGCGGAGGTAACGCTTTGGCGCAGCTCCGGCCGGATCAGCCGGGCCGCCATGGTGGCCAGTTCCGCCCGGCTCAGGGTACCGTTGGGATTAAAGTTGCCGGAATCGTCGATGCCTGTGAGAATACCTGCCTGATAGAAGGGAAGGACTGCCGTTTCCGCCTCACCCTCGCAGTCGGGCACGTCGGTTATGTCATTGATGGGCTCCAGCAGGCCGTCGGAAGCCAGCGCCAGCAGCTGGACAAAGTCCAGCCGGCTAGCTGTCTGGCCCATGCCGCCCATCTGGTAAAGGTCGGCTCCAAGGACGGTCTCCAGGTACCAGGTGGTATCCCGATACCACAGATCGGAGGAAGGCCGCCGGGTAGCTGTCCACAGGTCCTCATAGTAGGCGTCGTCGTACTGATTGGGATCGCTGAGCTGGAAGCGGAGGGAGGGGGTGCTGTTCCAGATCATCCAGGTGGTGGTGCCGGTGTAGTCGGTACCGTTGAGGTTCAGGGTGATGGGCTGGCCGTCAAAGGCCTGCCAGCTCTGGTCGGCGTTGAAATAGGGGTACTGAATGTTGCGGGCGTCCACCCAGTAGCCGGTGGAGATGTTGTTGTCAAAGGCGAAGGAGGTTCCGTCAGCCCGGGTGAGGGTGATTTGTCCCCACTCTGTCGGGGCGTGCGGCAGATCGCCGGTGCCGCCGCTGCGGATGTTGTGGATGCGGGCGGCCAGTGCGGCGGCTTGTGCAATGGTAACGGTGGCATCGGGGGAGAACTTGCCCTCGCCGGTGCCGTTGAGCAGGCCAACCTCATAGCACAGGGCGGCGGAATCGGCGTACCAGCTGCCGTCGGCCACATCAGAAAAGGCGGCGGGTTCCCGTACGGCGGGGAAGAGGTCTGTCTGCTCCGTCCCGGCAGCCAGTGCAGGCGTCAGGAGCAGGGAGCCGGTTACGAGCCATGCAAGCAGTCGTTTCATTGTGTTACCTCCCTTTCTCAGTCAGGTAAACAGAGCCTTTGCCGCTGGTATCGTGTTTCAGTTGAAGTTAGCCAGCAGGCCGGGGATGCCCAGCACCAGACTGACTACCAGGCCCACTGCACATACCAGGGCCAGTACCACCATAGAGGCTTTTTTGGAATAGGTCTCGTCGGGCTGGCGCAGCGTCCAAATGGCGATGACCAACAGTCCGACAATACCGGGACAGGCAAATAAAGGTGCTACGCCGGTCAGATAGGACCCGCCGTTGAAAAAGGGGTAGAGGTTGAGGAAAATCAGGCAGACCATATAGACGATGCCCACCCAGGCAATAATGCGCTTGATAGGGGAGGCAGGGATATAGGGCTCCTGTTCCTCCTGGGGCTTGTTGTCCTCAGGCCGGTCACTCATGGCGGCCCTCCTTCAGCAGGTCGCGGATCTCGGTGAGCAGCACTTCCTCAGCGGAGGGCTTGGGCGGCTGAGCCGCCTTAGGTGCTTCCTCTTTCTTGCGGTGGAAGGAGTTGATGCCTTTCACCAGCAGGAAGATGACAAAGGCCATGATGAGGAAGTTGATGACGGCGTTGATAAAGCTGCCCAGCATCAGCTGGCCGCCGCCGGGGAGCTGGAAGGTGAGGGAGGTGGCCAGGGACTCGCTGTCCCCGGCAAACACCCCCAGGATGGGATTGATCACATCATTGACCAGGGAATTGACGATGGACTGGAAGGCGCCGCCGATGATGACGCCTACCGCCAGGTCGATCACGTTGCCCCGGGCAATGAATTTGCGGAACTCGGCCATAAAGCCTTTGGTTTTCTCTTTTGCGGACATAAATTCTCCTTACGCTTTGGGTACCAGCACTTCCTTGCCGCCCATGTAGGGACGCAGGGGAGCGGGAATCTTGACGGAGCCGTCGGCCTGGAGGTTGTTTTCCAGGAAGGCAATGAGCATACGGGGAGGCGCCACCACGGTGTTGTTCAGGGTGTGGGGCAGGTACATGCCCTTCTCGCCCTTGACGCGCATTTTCAGGCGGCGGGCCTGGGCGTCGCCCAGGTTGGAGCAGGAGCACACCTCGAAGTACTTCTGCTGACGGGGAGACCAGGCCTCGATGTCGCAGGACTTGACCTTCAGGTCGGCCAGGTCGCCGGAGCAGCACTCCAGCTGACGGACGGGGATGTCCAGGGAGCGGAAGAGCTCCACGGAGTAGCGCCACATCTGCTCATACCACTTCATGGAGTCCTCGGGCTTGCAGACCACTACCATCTCCTGCTTCTCAAACTGGTGGATGCGGTAGACGCCCCGTTCCTCGATGCCGTGGGCGCCCTTCTCCTTGCGGAAGCAGGGGGAGTAGGAGGTGAGGGTCTGGGGCAGCTTGTCCTCGGGGATGATCTGGTCGATGAACTTGCCGATCATGGAGTGCTCGGAGGTACCGATGAGGTACAGGTCCTCGCCCTCGATCTTGTACATCATGGCGTCCATCTCGGTCTGGGACATGACGCCCTCCACCACGTTGCCGTGGATCATGAAGGGGGGCACGCAGAAGGTGAAGCCCTTGTCGATCATAAAGTCACGGGCGTAGGCCAGCACCGCCTCGTGGAGGCGGGCAATGTCGCCCATCAGGTAGTAGAAGCCGTTGCCGGACACCCGGCCGGCGGCGTCCATGTCGATGCCGTCAAAGGACTCCATGATCTGAGTGTGATAGGGGATCTCAAAGTCGGGGGTGACAGGCTCACCGAAGCGCTGGACCTCCACGTTGCAGGAGTCGTCGGGGCCGATGGGCACGGAAGGGTCAATGATGTTGGGGATCTGGAGCATGATGTGGCGGATCTGCTCGGCCAGCTCGGTCTCCCGGCCCTCCAGATAGGCCAGACGGTCGGCGTCGGCCTTAACCTCGGCCTTCAGAGCCTCGGCCTCCTCCAGCTTGGAGGGGTCCTTCTTGGCCTGGCCCATCAGCATGCCGACCTGCTTGCTCTTGGCATTGCGGGCGGTGCGCAGGTCCTGGGCCTCCTGGATGGTGCGGCGGTTCTCGGCGTCCAGCTCAATAACCTGATCCACCAGGGGAAGCTTGGCCTCCTGGAACTTCTTCTTGATGTTTTCCTTAACGATCTCGGGATTCTCCCGGACAAAACGAATATCCAGCATGGTTGATTCACCTCATAAATATTGATCGGGGAAGGCCCGCAGTCCGCTGCGCGGACTGCCGTTTCACGTGAAACATTTCTTTCTGTTCAGCCCAGCCAGGACACCAGCTGCTGCCAGGCCTCCAGGGGGTTGTAGATCTCCAGGTTCGCCGGATCGGCGTACTTTTCGTTGTAAAGCGCCAGGTTTTCCTCAGTGACATAGGTGTTGTCAGCAGTAAGCTCCTGGTGGGCCAGGAAATCCCGGGCATCGCTGTACCGGCCCTGATTATACAGCCCACGGAGGGTATTTAGGTCGGACAGGGCCTGAAGAATGGCTTCCTGTTCACTCTGCTCCTGCTGGCCCTGGGCGGTATAGCTCTCCAGCTGCTGGGTGAGCTGCTGATTCTCCTCCTCCAGCTGATCCACCTGGGCTTTCAGCTCTTCGTTTTCTTTCAGCTTGTTTTCCAGGGACTCCACCGCGGAATTAGAGGTTTCCTGCAGGTTGTTCATAGCCTCCTGATTGGCCCGGTGCTGCATCAGGAAGGACATAAGCAGCAGCAGGAAGGCGGCGGCAAAGAGGATCATCAGATAAAACAGCACCGGATTGCGCTTGGTGGGCTTTTCATGCTCAGCCGCGTGCTGGAGGCTCTCCTCGTGTTTGTGTTGGGAACGGTCGCTCAAAGGGTTTGACCTCCTTTCCCGGGGAGCTGCTCCAACAGCTCCAGCAAGGTATTGAGGTCGTCGGGATCGTAGTACTCCAACTCGATCTTACCCTTCTTTTTTCCGTTGATGATGTGGACCTTGCGGCCAAACCGGGCGGCCAGGGATTTTTCCGCTTCCTTAAAATAGATGGACAGGTCGGGCCCGGCGGCAGTGGGGGAGGGGGGAGCCTCCTTTTCTCCGGCGGCCAGCCGCTTGGCCAAGGCCTCGGTCTGGCGGACGCTGAGACCGTCCTCCACTACCTTTTTGGCCAGCTGCATCTGCAGGCCGCCGTTGGGGACGGACAGGATGGCCCGGGCATGTCCGGCGGACAGCTTGCCTTCCTCCAGCAGCTGACAGACCGGATCAGGGAGGGCCAGCAGCCGCAGGGCGTTGGCCACGGCGGGACGGGACTTGCCCACCCGCTGGGAGACCTCCTCCTGGGTAAGACCGTATTCCTCCATCAGCACCTTATAGCCGTTGGCTTCTTCGATGGGATTCAGGTCCTCCCGCTGGAGGTTTTCGATAAGGCCCAGCTCCATGACCTTCCGGTCGTCGGCCTCGATGATGACGGCGGGCACCTCAGTGAGGCCTGCCAGCTTGGCGGCCCGCCACCGGCGCTCCCCGGCGATGATCTGATAGTAGCCGGAGGCCAGCCGCCGCACCGTCAGGGGCTGAATGATGCCGTGGGTGCGGATGGAGTCCGCCAGATCCTGAAGAGCCTCCTCTTCAAAGCGCTTCCGGGGCTGCTTCAGGCCCGGTTCCACTTTGGAGATGGGGAGGGAGAGGGAGCCTCCTTCCTGTGACTGGAGGGCGGCGTCCCCCAGCAGAGCGCCCAGGCCACGGCCCAGGCCGCGTTCAACAGCCATGTCATTCGCTCCTTTCCATGCGGGTCACGGCGTATTGGTTCTGTTCCAGCACTTCGGCAGCCAGGGCAGCGTAGGCCTCGGAACCCCTGGACAGAGGATCATAGGCGGACACCGGCTTGCCGTAGCTGGGAGCCTCGGACAGCCGCACGTTCCGGGGAATCACCGTGGCGTACACCTGGCCGGGGAAGTGGCGCTTGACCTCTTCCGCCACCTGCATGGACAGGTTGGTGCGCCCGTCGTACATGGTGAGTACCACGCCCTCCAGGGCGATGGACGGGTTGAGGGAGCGCTTGACGATACGAATGGTGGACAGCAGATCGCTGAGTCCCTCCAGAGCGTAGTACTCACACTGTACCGGCACCAGCACCGTATCGGCGGCGCACAGGGCATTGAGAGTAAGCAGCTCCAGGGAAGGGGGACAGTCGATCAGGATGTAGTCGTAATCCGACCGCACCAGGGACAGGGCGTCCTTCAGACGGTATTCCCGGCGGTCCAGGCCGATCATCTCCACGATGGCTCCGGTGAGGGCCTTGTTGGAGGGGATCACGTCGGCGTAGGGAGTGGAGACGATGGCTTTCGCCGTCTCCGAGCCGTTGAGCAGAACGTCATATACATTGGGGGCGATGGTTTTGTCCACCCCCAGGCCGGAG
Source organism: Flavonifractor sp. HCP28S3_F3 (assembly GCF_052065355.1). Lineage (NCBI taxonomy): Bacteria > Bacillati > Bacillota > Clostridia > Eubacteriales > Oscillospiraceae > Flavonifractor > Flavonifractor sp. HCP28S3_F3. Next base: position 74,506 of record NZ_JBQHUF010000007.1, on the reverse strand, counting down.
GTGGTGTTGGCCTGCGGATCGAAGTCGCACACCAGCACTCGCTGTTCCAGCTTTTTCAGGGCGGCGGCCAGATTCACACAGGTGGTAGTCTTTCCCACACCGCCCTTTTGATTCACGATCGCGATGGTCTTTGCCATAACACACCTGCCTTTTTCTTGTGTAACCAGCATGCTTATCTATTATATCTTCTCTTTCCTGCTAATTCAACCGAAAAAAGCACAAGAACCATGTTTCACGTGAAACATGGTTCTTGTATGATTTTGTGTGGGCACCGACGATGTTTCACGTGAAACATTATGCCTTGGGTATGGTAATGGTCAGCAAAATGGAGTCCTCCGTCTCCTTCCGCTGGCAGTTGGCATTGACCCCGGCGTTCTTCATCAGGGACAGACCCCGGCTGACGGTGTTTAAAAACAGCCGCACGTCCTTGATGACAAAGGTCGGCTTCTTCTTGGGCTTGTCCCCCTGCCGCAGCAGGTCTTCCACATACTGCTCGGTGCGGGCCACGGTAAAACCCTGCTCCGCCACATGCCGGGCGGCCTCCAGCTGAGCCTGAGGCCCCTCCAGCCGCAGCAGAGCCCGGGCGTGGCGCTCGGTACAGCCGTGCTCCCGCAGCAGAGCCAAAGCCTCCGGGGGCAGCTTCAGCAGCCGCAGCTTGTTGGCCACCGCCGACTGGGATTTGCCGATCCGCCGGGCGGCCTCTTCCTGGGACAGGTGGTAGGTCTCAATGAGCCGGGCTAGGGCGGAGGCCTCCTCTACAAAATCCAGATCCCTCCGCTGAAGGTTTTCCACCAGGGCCAGCAGGGAGGACTCCTTACTGTCCACACTGACCACGATACAGGGCACTTCGGTAAGCCCCGCCATCCGGGAGGCCCGCAGACGGCGCTCACCGGAGATCAGCTCGTAGCCCTGACTGCTCCGCCGCACCGACAGGGGCTGGAGTACCCCGTGCTCCTTGATGCTGGCGGCCAGCTCCTCCAGCCCTTCCCGGGAAAAGTGGCGGCGTGGCTGGTCGGGATTGGGTGCGATGACTGCCGCAGGTAAGTACAGCACCTTGTTGCTTTCAAATAAGCCTTTTCGGCGTAATAACGGCATAAAAAGCCCTCCTTCACGGCAAAACAGGTATTGGATAACCATATATTACCATATTTTGCCGCGAAGGAGGGAGAACTACGTCGATTGGGAAATATTTTCCAGGTAATGGAATTACGCCCGCAGGAAACCTTTGCCGAAGATCTCGCTGGAGTTGGCCACGATCAGGAAAGCGTGGGGGTCCATGGCCTTCAGCTGGCGGCGGAGGACCACTGCCTGACCCCGGGAGAGAACGGTGAGCACCACATGGTGGACCTCATGGGTGTAGGCGCCCTGGGCCTGCCACAGGGTGGCGCCGCGCTCCAGCACGTCGGTGACATAGCTGCACACCGCCTCCGGGTTGGAGGTAATGATGAAGAAGGCTTTCCGACGATTGAAGGACTCGATGGCGGAATCCACCAGTACCGACTTAAGAGCCAGGCCCAGCAGGGAGCACAGACCGGACTGCACGTCGAAGACCACCAGAGCCGCGGCGGCGATGGCCACGTCGGAGACCAGCAGGGCCCGTCCCACGTCCATGCCGGAGTACTTTTTCAAAATCATGGCGGCAATATCGGTGCCGCCGGAGGAGGCGCCGATGTTGAACAGGGTAGCCGAGCCGATGGCGGGCAGGATGACGGCAAAGAGCAGCTCCAGCATCAGCTGGTCGGTAAGGGGGCCGGAGAGGGGACAGATGACCTCAAACAGCTGCACCAGACCGGCGTACAGAATGGAGCAGTACACCGTCCGGAAGCCGAAGCCCTTGTCCAGCAGCAGAAAGCCCAGCACCAGAAACAGCAGGTTGATGATGGAGTTGAAGGTGGAAGGGGAGAGCTGGGGAATCAGCTTGCCCAGCAGCACCGCCATACCGGATACGCCGCCCATGGAGAAGTTGTTGGGGAATTTAAAGAAGTATACGCCTACCGAAACCAGAGCGGTGCCCACGCTCATGAGGAAAAAGTCGTGGGCCAGCTCCTTAGGGGTTTGCTTCATCGTTCCTTGCCTCCTCAAAGGGTGCCCTGCACCGCGGTCCAGACATCATAGCCGGAGTAATTGGGGATGGTCCCCAGCCGCCACAGGGACACGCCGGTAATACCGAACATCCGGGCCAGCTGCAGCTTGTCCAGCACGCTCTGTTCATTTTCGTACCATACCTTATAATGTCCGCCGTCCTCGGTGGTATACAGGGCGTAGGGGTTGCGGTACTTTTCCGAATAGGTCACCACCGTGTCGGGCTGTGCCAGCCGCTGGGCCAGGGTAGTGGGAGCGGGATGGTAGATGGTGGTTTCAAGGATCCTGCCGTTTTCATCCACGTGGAACCCGGCGGTGCCAAAGGAAATGGCCAGGGCGATCTTGCTCACGTCCTGCACGCCGGTGTCCTTGTCGGTGATGTCCCGCAGAGCCTCGTACACGCTGGCAAAGGGGGTGACGGGGGAGTCGGTGTTGGCGGTGCCCACATAGGAGTCGGGGATGGAAGTCCACTGGTAGTCGTGGGCCATCAGGATCACCTTGTCGCACACCTCGCCCAGTCCCCGGTAATCATAGCCGGTGTACCAGGTGTCGGGCTGGACGCAGACGTAAAGGGTCTTGTCGTCGGGCAGGGCCTCCCGCAGGTCCTTCATAAAGGTAACATAATTCTTCTTTATGGTATCTCCCTTCAGGGCCTCAAAGTCTATGGTCAGACCGGCGTAGTCCGCCGCCGCTGTTACCAGAGCGTCGATGGCCTGAGCACGGGCCTCAGGGGTGCCGGTGACCGCCGCCACAGTGGAGGTGGTGGTGCCGTCGGCCAGGGTAATGCTGTCGCCGGCAGAGGCAAAGACGCTCAGATTATAGGGCACATGATTGCTCTCAAAATAAGAGGTGGCGGGGGTCACATCGTCCGGTTTCACCCAGTCGTTGCCGTTGGCCGAGGTGGAGTTGAGGGTGGGGCCGTTCTCACCGTACTCCATCCGGGCCCAGCCCACGCTGACGCCGTCCATGTCGGCAGTGAGGTTGATCTGGGAGTAGGAGGAGAAGGCGTAAAAGCCGTGGAGCCATTCCGTCTTGGAGATGTACCGCTCATACACCCGCACCAGCATGGCCGCCGCTTCCTCCCGGGTGGCGGAGTGGGTGGGCAGGAACTTCAGGGAGCCGTCGGGGCCCTCCACGCCGTTGATCATACCGATGTCGTAGGCGATGGCCATGTAGCCCACATCCTCCTTTACATCGTCGAAGGGGAGGTCCAGACCGGACAGGTCCTGGGCCAGGGTGTCATATCCCAAAGCCCGCACCAGCATAACGGCCATCTCGCCCCGGCTGATGTAGTCCTCGGGCCGGAAGGCGCCGGAGGGGTCCATCACATCGTGGGCCCGGGCGGTCTCCACCGCGGAGTAGTACCAGGCGGAGGAAGGGCAGTCGATGTAGGAGGGAGAGGCGGGGGACACCATGTCCCAGCCGAACATGCGGCACAGGACGGTGACGAACTGGCTGCGGGTGATCTCTTCCCCCACGCCGAAGGTGCCGTCCGGCTTGCCCTCCACCAGGCCGTAAGCCTCCGCTTTTTCCACCACCTCCTGGGCCCAGTGGCCCTGGGCGTCAGTGAAGGACGCCGCGGCGGAGATGGGCGCGGCGGAAAGCACCAGCAGAGCGGCCAGCGCTCCGGTGCAGATTCGTTTGAGCATACAGAAAGGACCTCCTTTATATACAGGCAGGGGTAATACACCTGCATTGTACCAAATTCCACGGCGAAGTACAAATGAAAAAGAGAACGGATCAGGAAGCACGGAGAAAAAGTCGCCGGTTCTTTCCACAAAATTTCTAAAAACAGGTGACGAACCGTGTGGTTTTTGATAGAATATAGTCGTTGCAGGAACCTTCCCCATTGGGCTACAATAGAAGTAAATTTTCTTGTGAGGAGAAGATGGTATGAAGCAGTTGGAGGAGCGCATTCGCGCTGACGGTAAGATCCGCGAGGGCGGCGTGCTGAAGGTGGACAGCTTTCTGAACCACCAGATGGATGTTAAACTGTTTCAGGATATGGGCAAAGAATTTTTGCGCTTGTTTGGCGACTGCGGAGTGACCAAGATTTTGACCATCGAAGCATCGGGGATCGGGATCGCGTGTGTGGCTGCGCAGTTTTTTGATTGCCCTGTGATCTTTGCAAAGAAGAACAAGACCAAGAACATTGCCGGTGATGTGTACACCTCCAAGGTGGAGTCCTTCACCCACGGCAAGGTTTACGATATCATCGTGTCCAAGGAGTTCCTGCGTCCCGAGGACCGGGTGCTCATTATCGACGACTTCCTGGCCAACGGCAGCGCCCTGCAAGGTCTGATCAAGCTGGTGCAGGACGCCGGCGCCACCCTGGTGGGCGCGGGCATCGCCGTGGAGAAGGCTTTCCAGCCCGGCGGCGACATGATCCGGAACATGGGTGTCCGGGTGGAATCTTTGGCTCGTGTAAAGAGTATGAGTGTGGAGAACGGCGTGGAGTTCTGCGACTGAGCGCCTTCCCAAGTTGACATAGCAAGACCGGCTGCCGCAGGCGGAGCGCAATGCTCCGTGATGAGCGGATGATCAAGGCAATGCGCCCAATGGCGCCCGTCTGTGAGCAAGGGGGGAGACCCCCTTACCCAGGCAGCCGTTTTGAATAGAGGTACCTTACTGTAACATCATGATTATGATACAAGGAGGAACTGAAATGAAGAAAAGACTGCTTGCAATGCTCCTGGCGGGCGCCATGATTTTTGGTCTGGCTGCCTGCGGCAACAACGAGGGCTCCACCGAGACCCCCAACGCCGGTGAGACCACTCCCGCCGGCACCGAGGAGACCGGCGGCGAGGCCAAGACCGTGAAGGTTGGCATGATCTGCATCGGCGACGAGAACGATCAGGGCTATACCTACAACTTCATCCGCGGCATGGAGGACACCAAGGCCAAGCTGGCCGAGCTGGGCATCGAGACCGGCGACTGGGTGGTCAAGTACAACATCGGCGAGGATTCCACCTGTGAGGATGCCAACATCGAGCTGGCCGAGGCCGGCTGCGACATCATCTTCAACACCTCCTACGGCTTTGAGGACTACATGCTGAAGGTGGCTGCCGACTATCCTGAGATCCAGTTCGTGGGCTGCACCAACCAGCAGTCCGCCGTGGACGACCTGGACAACACCCACAACGCCTTTGCCAACATCTACGAGGGCCGTTACCTGGCCGGCGTGGTGGGCGGCATGAAGCTGCAGCAGATGATCGACGAGGGCACCATCACTGAGGACCAGGCCATCATCGGCTATGTGGGCGCCTACCCCTACGCCGAGGTTATCTCCGGCTTTACCGCCTTCTACCTGGGCGCCAAGAGCGTGTGCCCCAGCGCTACCATGAAGGTCAAGTACGTCAACTCCTGGTCTGACGCCACCGAGGAGGCCAACGCCGCCAAGGCTCTGTGCGACGAGGGCTGCGTGCTCATTTCCCAGCACTCCGACAACACCACTCCCGCCACCGCCGCCCAGGAAGCCGGCGCTTTCCACTGCGGCTACAACAACGACATGACCGGCGTGGCTCCTGACGCCTCCCTGATCTCCACCCGCATCGACTGGTCCGTGTACATGACCTACGCCATCTCCGCTGTGGCCAACGGCGAGAACTTCGATCAGGACTGGACCGACAACATGGCCGACGGCGCCGTGGTGCTCACCGAGCTGAACGAGGCCATTGCCGCTCCCGGCACCACTGAGGCCATTGAGAAGGCCGAGGCCGATCTGGCCGGCGGCATGCACGTCTTTGCCGGCCCCCTGTCCGGCCACGACCACTGGGATACCAGCCTGACCTGGAGCATCGGCGAGGGCGAGTACTTTGCCGAGTCCGACCTGAGCCAGGACGGCGGCCTGTCCGCACCTCAGTTCACCTGGATCATCGACGGCATCACTGAGGAATAATCACATGCATACCGGGAGGAGGGCCACCGGCTCTCCTCCCGATCCCTGCCCATAGAGAGAAGAAAACAAGAAAGAGGAGATTCCAATGAACAAGAAGCTGCTGAGCCTGCTGCTGGCGGGCGCCATGACCCTGAGCCTGGCCGCCTGCGGCAATGGTGGAGACACCACCGAGACCCCCGCCGCCGGCGGAGAGAGCACCCCCGCCCAGACCGAGAGCGGCGCCCCCGAGGGCACCACCGTGAAGGTCGGCCTGATCTGCAACGGCGACGAGAACGACCAGGGCTATACCTACAACTTCATCCGCTCCACCGAGCTGGCCAGCGAGAAGCTGGCCGAGCAGGGCATCAACGTGGACTGGGTCATCAAGTACAACATTGCCGAAGACTCCACCTGTGAGGACGCCAACATCGAGCTGGCCGACGCCGGCTGCCAGCTGGTCATCAACAACTCCTACGGTTTTGAGGACTTCATGCTGAAGGTGGCTCCCGACTATCCCGAGGTGCAGTTCGTCTCCTGCACCAACCAGCAGTCCGCCGTGGACGATCTGGACAACACCCACAACGCCTTTGCCAAGCTGCATCAGGGCAGCTACGTGGACGGCGTGGTGGCCGGCATGAAGCTCAACCAGCTCATTGAGGAGGGCACCATCACCGAGGATAACGCCTTCCTGGGCTATGTGGGCTCCTTCCCCTATCCCGAACCCCTGTCCATGCTGACCTCCCTGTACCTGGGCGCCAAGAGCGTTTGCCCCTCCGTGCAGGTCAAGACCAAGTTCATCAACTCCTGGGGCAACCTGACCGAGGAGGCCAACGCCGCCCAGGCTCTGTGCGATGAGGGCTGCATGGTCATCACCAACTACACCGACGGCTCCGCCGCCACCACCACCGCTCAGTCCAACGGCGCTTACTACGTGGGCTACACCGCCGACGTCACCTCCGTGGCTCCCGAGGCTGCTCTGATCTCCACCCGCGTTGACTGGTCCATCTACATGGAGTACGCCATTGCCGCCATCGCCAACGGCGAGGAGATCGCTCAGGACTGGTCCGGCGACATCGGCTCCGGCGCCGCCACCATGACCACCCTGAACGAGGCTATTGCCGCTCCCGGCACTCAGGGGGCCATTGACAAGGCCGTGGCCGATCTGGCCGGCGGCATGGCCGTCTTTACCGGCCCCCTGTCTGGCAAGAACACCTTCGACGGCAGCGAGTGGAGCCTGGCCGAGGGTGAGACCTATCTGGAGTCCGACGTGGCCAGCGGCGGCCTGTCCGCTCCTCAGTTCTGCTGGGTCATCGACGAGATCACCGTGGAGTAATCCCGTCTGCCTGAGTAAAAGATGCCCGTCCGTCCGGACGGGCATCTTGCCTTGGGCGGGCCCCGCCCCGTTTTTCCCGGGAAAGGGGGGAGGGCCCGCAGCTGCGCGGTTTTTTTCCATGTTTTTTCCGGGGCGCGATTTACGCGGCAGAGAAAGTTTGCTATAATTTTTTCAGAGAGCGTGTGCATTCGGCGCGCCAGGCGCGCGAGAGAGAAAGGATGAGTGGCTTGGAACAGGTAAGCGCCATTCGGCTCCAGGGCATCACCAAGCGATTCGGGCCCGTGGTGGCCAACGACGGCATCAACCTGGAGGTGGAACGGGGCCAGATCCTCTCCCTGCTGGGAGAGAACGGCAGCGGCAAGACCACCCTGATGAACATGATCTCCGGCATCTATTTTCCCGATGACGGAGAGATCTTTGTGGGCGGACGGAAGGTGACCATCCGCTCCCCCAAGGACGCCTTTGACCTGGGCATCGGCATGATCCACCAGCACTTCAAGCTGGTGGACGTGTTCACCGCGGCGGAGAACATCGTGCTGGGCCTGGACGGAAAGGGCAAGTTTGACAAGAAGGCGGTTGCCGCCAAGGTGCGGGAGATCAGCGAGCGCTATGGCTTCGATATTGACCCCGACAAGAAGATCTACGACATGTCGGTGTCGGAGAAGCAGACGGTGGAGATCGTCAAGGTGCTCTACCGGGGCGCCGACATCCTGATCCTGGACGAGCCCACCGCCGTGCTTACCCCTCAGGAGACCGACAAGCTGTTTGCCGTGCTGCGGAACATGAAGGCCGACGGCAAGGCCATCGTCATCATTACCCACAAGCTCCACGAGGTGATGGCCATCTCCGACAAGGTGGCAGTGCTCCGCAAGGGCAAGTACATCGGCACCGTCAACACCGCTGAGACCAATCCCCAGGCCCTTACCGAGATGATGGTGGGCCGTGCGGTGAGCCTGAACATCGACCGGCCCGAGGCCAAGTACCGGGACCTGCGGCTGGAGGTCAAGGGCCTGACCTGCCGCAGCCTGGAGGGCGTCAAGACCTTGGACGATGTGGGCTTCCAGGCCTTCGGCGGAGAGATCCTGGGTATCGCCGGTATCGCCGGCTCCGGCCAGAAGGAGCTGCTGGAGGCCATTGCCGGGCTCCAGAAGGCGGAGGCGGGCAGCGTGCTCTACTATCCCCCCCATCCCAACAGTGAGATCGCCGGCTACCACGTGCCGGTGGACCGCAACGGGGAGGAGCTGCTGGGCAAGACCCCCAGCCAGATTCAAAAGATCGGCGTCAATCTGTCCTTCGTGCCTGAGGACCGGCTGGGCATGGGCCTGGTGGGCAGCATGGGCATGGTGGACAACATGATGCTCAAGACCTATAAAGATCACAAGGGCCCCATGGTGGACCGCAAGCCCCCCAAGGCCCTGGCCCAGCGCCTGATTCAGGAGCTGGAGATCGTCACCCCCGGGGTAAGTACCCCGGTGCGCCGTCTGTCCGGCGGCAACGTGCAGAAGGTGCTGGTGGGACGGGAGATCGACTCCAACCCCACCGTGCTGATGACCGCTTACCCCGTCCGCGGCCTGGACATTAACTCCTCCTACACCATTTACCACCTGCTCAATGAGCAGAAGATGAAGGGTGTGGCCGTGGTGCTGGTGGGCGAGGACCTGGACGTGCTGCTGGAGCTGTGCGACCGCATCCTGGTGCTGTGCGGCGGCAAGGTGTCCGGCATCGTGGACGGCCGGACGGCCACCAAGGAAGAAGTGGGCCTCTACATGACCCATGTAGGCGGCGGAAAGGAGGAGGCGTGATGCATACATCCGAACATAAGACGCCCCTGATCCGGCTGGCCAAGCGGGAGCAGATGAATCCCGCCACCCAGTGGATCATCCGCATCGTCGCCATCCTGCTGGCTCTGGTGGTGGGCGGTCTGGTGATCGCCATTTCGGGCAGCAACCCCATCGCCGGATACAAGACCATCATCGTGGGCTCTCTGGGCAAGACCAGCGCCTTCCGGCAGACGGTGAAGAACTTCATTCCCCTGCTGGGCACCGCCCTGGCCATCGCCCCCTGCTTTAAGATGCGCTTCTGGAACATCGGCGCTGAGGGTCAGATCACAGCCGGCGCCATGTGTGCCACCTTCTTTGCCCTCCACTGTGCCGAGTCCCTGCCCAAGGTGCCTTTGCTGCTGGTCATGTTTGTGGCCGGCGCTATTGGCGGCGGCATCTGGGCGCTGATCCCCGCCTTCTTCAAGGCCAAGTGGGGCACCAACGAGACCCTGTTCACTCTGATGATGAACTACATCATCATCGGCTTCGTCAAATACCTTCAGGGCGGCCCCTGGGAGAAGATGCCCCGAGGCAGCCAGCAGATTGCTCAGTTCGACTCCAACGCCTGCCTGCCTAAGGTGGGCGGCGTGTACTGCGGCTGGATCATCGTGCTGATTCTGGTGTTCCTCATGTTCTGGTACATGAAGTACACCAAGCAGGGTTATGAGATCGCCGTGGTGGGCGAGAGCGAGAACACCGCCCGGTACGCCGGTATGAACGTGCCCTTCATCATCATGCGCACCATGTTCATCTCCGGCGCCATCTCCGGCGTGGTGGGCTTCATGCTGGCCTCCGGCGCCAACAACACCCTGTATGACGGAGTGGCCGCCGGCGTGGGCTTTACCGCCATCACCGTGGCCTGGCTGGCCCAACTCAATCCCTTCGCCATGGTGGGTATCTCCGCCATCCTGGCCATCCTGGAGAAGGGCGCCGACAGCCTCCAGACTGAGATGCAGGTGCCCGCTTCCATTTCCGACATCATCACCGGCGTGCTGCTCTTCTTCATGCTGGGCTGTGAATTCTTCATCAATTACCGCCTGATCTTTGCCGGCAGCGGCAAGAAGCAGGAGAACAAAAAGGAGGTAGGGGCATGAGCTGGCTGATCGCACTGATTACCGCGGCCGTCGTTACCGGCGCGCCCCTGCTCTTCGGCACCGCCGGCGAGATCCTGTCCGAGAAGTCGGGCAACCTGAACCTGGGCGTGGAAGGCATGATGTTCATGGGAGGCGCCATCGGCCTGGGCGCGGCCTTCTACTATGAGAAGGCCGCCGGAGCGGCGGTGTCCGGCCCTCTGGCGGTGGTGCTGGCCATCCTGGCCTCCTTTGCCGCCGGCGCTCTGGGCGCCCTGATCTACGCCTTCCTCACCATCACCCTCCGGGCCAACCAGAACGTTACCGGCCTGGCCCTGGCCATCTTCGGTACCGGCGTGGGCCAGTATATCGGCGAGCTGATGCGGGTGAAGGAAGGCGGCTTCGTGGCCGTCAGCAACGAGCTGAAGGGCTATTTCCAGAACTCTCCCTTCCCTCAGGCGCTCCGGGACATCCCGGTGGTGGGCGGACTGATCTTTGATTACAATATCTTTGTCTACCTGGGTGTGGTGATGGCCGTGCTTATGGGCCTCTACCTCAACCGCACCCGCTCCGGCCTCTACCTGCGGGCGGTGGGCGAGTCTCCCGCCACCGCAGACGCCGCCGGCATCAACGTGGGCCGGTATAAGTATCTGTCCACTGTGATCGGCGGCGGTATCTCCGCCATCGGCGGCATGGTGTACATCATGACCACCGCCGGCTGTGTGTGGAACCACGAGGGCCTGTCCGGCGAGGGCTGGCTGGCTGTGGCGCTGGTCATCTTCTGCCTGTGGAGTCCCTACCGCGCCCTGTGGGGTTCGGTGCTCTTTGGCGGCCTGATGATCCTCTACCTCCGCCTGGTGCTCCCGTTCTTCCCCACTCAGCTCTACAAGATCCTGCCCTATGTGGTCACCGTTATCGTGCTGATCCTGACCTCCATGCGCAACAACCGGGAGAAGCAGCCTCCTGCCAGCTTGGGCCTGGCGTACTTCAGAGAAGAGCGGTAAGAGAAAAAAACTCCGGCGGACGGCATTTGCCGTCCGCCGGAGTTTTTTATTATAACGGGATCACCTGCTGCCGCTCCGTGATGGGGATACAGGCGGGGTGACAGTGTCCCTCCGCCTGATAATACCGGCAGAACTCCGCCGGAGCGGTGTGGGCGTCGGTACACAAAAAGCCGCAGCCGGTGGGGGAGAAGCCGTCCAGAACTTCTTTGCCCACCGCCCGGCGGCGGTAGCCGCCGTTGGAGATGATGTACTGCTCTGCCTGAGGCAGGGCAGGGGAGAAGTAGCGCCCGGTACCGTGGTGGGGCAGCTTGACGATCTGGTAGCGGTCCCTGAACCGGCCCTGCTCTCTCAGAAAGGAGATCACCGCCGGGGGCGCATCCCCGGGAAAAAGCACCTTGTCCTTCCACTGAAAAATGATGCCGCAGGCGTTGAGCCCGTTTATCAGCACGTGGTACTGCTGCCGGGCGAAGTCGGCCAGAGCCTGAAGGTGCGGGGGATAAGGGGGCCGCAGGCCGTCCGCCTCGTCTCCCCACAGATCCCGGCGCAGCCGGTCGGCCTGGGTCCGGGCCTGCTCCAGCTCAGCCAGGGCATTCCGCCGGGCTCCCTCGGCCAGAGGTCCGTCGTGAAGGAGGAGCAGATAGCGCTCCAGGGCACTGGTCAGTCGGGGCCCGTCCTCCAGCAGCCTCCCGCTGACCTCACTGCCCAGAGCGGAGAAGGCCCCTTCCAAAGGCCCGTCGGCCTCCAGGAAGCATTTTTTCCCGCATACCGGCAGCATTTTCAAAGCGGGTTCCACCTGGGGCCACAGGACCTCCAGCTTGCCGCCCTCCAGGGGGACCACGTCTCCCGCCTGGAGCATCTGCCGGTGCGCCGCCTCCCGCTCCAGAATGGGCAGCAGGTCCAGCAGCCCCCGAGCCAGTTCGTGGGCCAGGGTGCGGGGCGGCGCGGCCAGATACAGCCGGGCAAAGGGGGCGGCCAGCACCGCCCGTCCCCCCAGGATGATCCAGGGCAGGAAGGCGGTATCCACCGGTGGGGCAGCGCGGAACAGGGGCGGAGCGTCCTTGCCCAGGTTGAGAAAGCCCCGGTAGTGATCAGTATGGAGGTGGGAAATGAGGATGTGGGTGGGCATCAGGTCATTGACCTGGGCGGCAATGGCGGCGTAGGCAAAATCCCGGGCGGTGAGACTGCCGTCGGCGGCCTGATTGTCACTGCCGCAGTCCACAATAAGCCGTGCCCGGCGCCCCTCCAGCACCGCGCAGTCGCCGCACCGCATCCGCTTGATCTGCAGTTTCAAGGGCATCCCTCCCTCCGTTGTTATCAGCATAACACAGGCGGAAAAAAACGGCAAGGGCCGGACGCCTGCTCCTGACGTCCGGCCCTTGTCGAAGGAAAGAGGATACAATGAAATGAAAAGAAACTGTCTCTTGCAGATATTAAGATACAGGAGAATTGTTAAGGAAGAAATGCACAATGTGTTACAGAAGTTTTAAATCCCCGCTTTTTTCTGTAAACTTCCTGTAAGGTTGGAAAATCCCTCCCAAAACGTGGAAACAGGCAGCGGTGCGCTCCGCTGCCTGCCCCTATGATTGGAGGATAGAATGAAAAGAAGCTTTGTCTCTTGCAGGTATTATGGTAACAAGGGTTTGTTACAAAAACTAGGGGTGTTTTGTTACAAAATCATTAAATTACCGCAGATCCTCAAAAAAATCCTGGAGGATCTTTCCACACTCCGCTTCCAGCACGCCGCCGTAGATCCGGGGCTTGTGGTTGAACCGCTCCTCAAACAGGTTGAGCACCGATCCGCAGCAGCCCGCCTTGTCGTCCTTGGCCCCGTAGCACACCACCGGGATGCGGGCGTTAACGATAGCACCGGCGCACATGGGGCAGGGCTCCAGAGTGACGTACAGGGTGCAGTCCTTCAGCCGCCAGCCCCCCAGCGTCTGACAGGCCATGGCAATGGCCTCGATCTCCGCATGGCCCAGAGCGGTGTGGCAGGTCTCCCGCCGGTTGCGGCCCTTGCCCACCACCACGCCGTCCTTCACGATGACGCAGCCCACCGGGACCTCACCCTCGGCCATAGCCTCCCGGGCCAGCTCCAGGGCCTGGGTCATATACTGTTCCCGTTCCGTCACGGCGTACCCTCCTTCCAAGTATCTATCTTGTTATAGCATATTTGGGGCCCGTGTGCTATAATATTTTTTAAGTGCAGCTAACTTTTCGTTTGCGCAGGTGATTGTGTGTGGTAGAAATCTTCCTCATCGCGGTGAGTCTGGCCCTGGACGCCTTCGCCGTGTCGGTGTCCAGCGGTATCGCCATCCCCGGCTTTGGCTGGAAGCAGGCGGTGAAGATGGGATTGTGGTTCGGCACCTTCCAGTTTGCCATGCCCCTGGCAGGCTGGCTGCTGGGCAGCAGCGTCAGCGCTTACATAGAGGCGGTGGATCACTGGGTGGCCTTCGGCCTGCTGGCCCTCATCGGCGGGCGCATGGCCTGGGGCGCCATCCGGGGCGGTGACGAGGAGGAGGCTCCCTCCGACCTGAGTGCCAAGCGGCTGTGCCTGCTGGCTATCGCCACCAGTATTGACGCCCTGGCGGTGGGCGTGTCCATGGCCTTTATGAAGGTGGACGTTCTGTTTTCCTCCATCATCATCGGTATCGTGGCCTTTGTGCTGTCCGTGGTGGGCGGCCTGGCGGGCCGGCGGCTGGGCTCCCTGTTTCAGCAGCGGGCGGAGCTGGTGGGCGGCCTGGTACTGATTGGAATCGGAATTAAAATTCTGGTGGAGCACACCCTGGGGGGCTGAGAATGGGCATCTGGGAAAAGCTGAAGCTGGATATGAACACCCACCGGCTGGTGGCCCTGGTGGGGGCGGGAGGCAAGACCTCCACCCTCTACGCCCTGACCAAGGAGGGCGTAGAGGCGGGCAAGCGGGTGGTGGTCACCACCACCACCCACATCATGCCCCACCCCAAGCTTCCACTCATCGACCACATGGAGGAGCTGCCCGCCCTGCTGGAGCGGCATCCGGCGGTGACTTTGGGGAAATTCTTTCAGCCGGACAAGCTGTCCGAGGCCGGGCGGCCGGAGGCCTGTCTCCAATGGGCCGACCTGGTGCTGGTGGAGGCGGACGGAGCCCGGCTGCGGCCTCTGAAAGCTCCGGCGGACCATGAGCCGGTAATCCCAACCGGGGCGGCGGCGGTAATTGCCGCGGCAGGCCTGGACTGCCTGGGCAAGCCGGTGGGGGAGATCTGCCACCGGCCCCAGCGGGTGTGCGCCCTGCTGGGAGTGGAAGAAGACCATATCCTCACCCCAGCCGACGTGGCGGCGGTATTGTCCAGCCCACTGGGGAGCCGGAAGGGAGTCACAGAGGACATGGCGTTCCGCTGCCTGCTGAACAAGGCGGATACCCCGGAGCGCCAAGCCTGGGGAAAGGAAATTCAGGACATTCTGGCCAAACAGGGTATTTACAGTATCGTGACCCACTACGAAGAAAAGGAGCGGGGCGGAGCATGCTTGTTTTGATTAAAGGGGCGGGAGATCTGGCCACCGGTACGGCAGTGCGGCTGTATCGGGCGGGATTCCAGATCGTGATGACGGATATCGACCAGCCCACGGCGGTGCGGCGGACGGTGGCCTTCTGCCAGTGCATGTACGACGGCGTGACGGAGGTAGAGGGCATCACCGCCCGGCGGGCCGCCGATGGGGCGGAGGCCCAGGCCATCCTGGCGGCGGGGGAGATCCCCGTGCTGTGTGACCCGGAGGCCGTGATCCTGAAAGAACTGCATTTTGACGCGGTGGTGGACGCCATCCTGGCCAAGCGCAACCTGGGGACAAGCCTGACCGACGCCCCCATCGTCCTGGCCCTGGGCCCCGGCTTTACCGCCGGCGTGGACTGCCACGGCGTCATCGAGACCAAGCGAGGCCACGACCTGGGCCGGCTGATCCTGGCGGGCTCCGCCATCCCCAACACCGGCGTGCCCGGTGACGTGGGGGGCTATACCAAGGAGCGGATCATCCGCGCCCCCGCCGACGGTCCCTTTGAGCCGGTAGCGGACATCGGCCAGCAGGTGGAGCTGGGAGATGTGGTGGCCAAAGTCAACGGTGTCCCCGTCACCGCCCAGCTCACCGGTGTGGTGCGGGGGATGCTCCCCGCCGGGATCCCGGTGACGGAGGGTATGAAGGCGGGAGACATCGACCCCCGGTGTGAGGTGCGCCACTGCTTCACCGTCTCCGACAAGGCCCGTGCCATCGGCGGCGGCGTGCTGGAGGGGCTTTTGTACTTCGGAAGGAGGAGCGGCCTGTGGAACGACTGATTTTGTGCGGCGGCGGCCATGTATCCCTGGAGCTGGCCCACATTGCCGCCCGGCTGGAATTTGAGCTCATTGTTATTGACGACCGGGAGGAATTTGCCAACCAGGAGCGCTTCCCCATGGCCAGCCAGGTGCTGTGCATGCCCTTCCTGAAGGCTTTGGATCAGTTGGGCAGCCGGGAGGATGACTTTTATGCCATTCTCACCCGGGGCCACGCCTTTGACAAGGATTGCCTGGAGCATATCCTTCGGGGCAAATACGCCTATGTGGGCATGATCGGCAGTAAGACCAAGGTGGCCGCTGTGCGGAAGGCCCTGGAGGACGAGGGCTTTTCCCGGGAAACCCTGGACGGGGTGTACGCCCCCATCGGCCTGAAGATCGGGGGCCAGACCCCGGCGGAGATCGCCGTGTCCATCGCCGCCCAGCTGGTGGATCAGCGGGCCAAGCGTGGCCCCGACGCGGTCAAGCCCCCGGAGGGGCCGGGGGTGCTGTGCACCATCGTGGAGAAGCACGGCTCCGCCCCCCGTGGCGTGGGCACCTGGATGCTGGTGCGGCCCGACGGCACCTGCGCCGGTACCATCGGCGGCGGCGCGGTGGAGTACCAGGCCAGGCAGGACGCCCTGTCCCTGTGGCAGGCCGGAGTGGAGCACGCCCAGCAGGAGTATGACCTGTCCCACGCAGCCGCGGAGCTGGGTATGGTGTGCGGCGGCCGGGTGAAAGTGGAATTCAAACTGCGGAAAGCATAAAACGGAAGGCCGCCGGGCATTGCCCGGCGGCCCCTTTTTCTTTTTTGAAACCTTTTCCCCACTTTGACCGTGTATAAGGCAGAAAGGAGGGAGCGTCCGTGGAGCCATGGAAAGAGCCGGACTGGCTGGCCCGGCAGTACGGCCCGGCGGTGTATCACCTGGCCTTCGCCCGGACGGGGAGCCGGGCCGACGCGGAGGACGTGATGCAGGAGGTCTTTGTCCGCCTGCTGAAGGTAAGGCCGGACTTTGCCGACCGGGAGCACGCCAAGGCCTGGCTGTTGCGGGTGGTGGCCAACTGCGCCAACGACCTGTTCCGCGCGCCCTGGCGGCGGAGAGAGGAGCCGCTTTCTGAAACGCTGTCCGCCCCAGAGGGGCCGGAGCCGGGTGGCGTGGTGGAGGCGGTGCTGGCCTTACCCCCAAAGTACCGTACGGCGGTGCATCTGTACTATTATGAGGACCTGAGTGTGGCGGAGATTGCCGCCATCCTGGGCAAGAGTGAGGGCGCGGTAAAGTCCCGGCTGTTCCGGGCACGTGCCCTGCTACGGGAATGGATGAAGGAGGACGAAGATGTTTCGCACGGAGTATAAGCGGGAGATGGACGCCCTGGAGCCCAGCCGGGAGGCCATGGCCCGGCTGGAAGCGCTGACCAGGGAAGAGGCTGGAGGAAAGCCTGGAAAGCGTTTTGGCCGTCGAGCCATAGTGGCTCTGGCCCTGTGTGCGGCCCTGGCGGTGACGGCAGTGGCGGCGGGACCGTCGGTGTGGAGCGCCCTGACCCAGCACATGGGGCCTTTCGGAGCCTGGCTGGTTCCCCTCACCGGCAGCAGCGCCAGCGCCGGAGTGGAGCTGGAGGTGGTGGGAGTGTTGTCCGACGGAGCCTCCGCCCGGTTCTACCTCACCGCCCACGACCGGGTGGGGGGGCGGCTGGACGGGCACACCTCGGTAACCTTTGACCTGGAGGGTGCCGGGAGCTGGGGCGGGTCGGCGGTGGCCTTCGACGGGGAGACCGACACCCTGCTGCTGGAGCTGGAGACCATGAATCTGACGGGGGAGAAGCTCACCCTGTCCGACGGCACCCTCACGCCTAACTCCTATCAGGTCTCCGTGGAGCCGGAGCTGGAGGATAGACTGGAAACCTTCCAAACCTATGAGGAACTGCCCGGCTTTTCCACCAGCATGGGCTTTGATGGGGAAAACAATTTCCACCTGCGGGTAAAGCTGGCGGAGGGATACGGACTGTCCGCCCAATCCGCCGTCTTTGTAACCTTCTCCGACGGTTCCACCTGGTTCAACGAGGCGGAGCAGGTGTCCTATCTGTCCGACGGTCAGGACCTGCGGCTGGAGGGGATCACCCGGGAGAACTGGGACCAGGTGGAGAAGATTTGGCTGATCACCAGCTATACCGGCCCCCTGGAGCCTATCCAGGGGGCCTGGACCCTTACTCTGGACCCCGTTGCCGCCGGGACACGGAGCACCGGGACGGACTTCTCCTTAAAACGCTTCGGCGTGACCGTGACCCAGGTGCAGCTCTCCGCCCTGGGGGCGGTGGTCACCTACACCGGAGGGGAGGACGCCCTTTCCGTCGAAGATCTCCGGGTGGAGACGGCATCGGGGGAGGTCTCCGCCTGGGACTCCTTCTCCGGCTGGAACTGGGGCGGGGAGGGGACGGCCATCTGGCGCTATGAGACGCCGGTGGAGCTGGAGGACATCGCCTCCGTTACCCTCCTGGGAGAAGCTGTTCCCCTTGCCCGTTGACCTTCCGGCGTCCTGTGGTATCATAGGAGCAGAAGGGCAGGTGACGGCTTTGCTGTTCCATCGAAAGAAGACGTACGGAGACTATCTGGCGGAGTATATCGGACATGTGCAGGCAGGAGAGCTGGCCTTTGTGCCCTGGGTGTACTGCGCCCTAGCCCAGGGCACGGACAGGCAGAAGGCGGCCGCCGCCCAGACGCTGGCACAGATATTGGCGGGGCTGAAAGCCGACGGTCTGGTGGCCATGGACCTACGGATGCGGGAGACCACCTCCATGGAGTGGAGCATCGACTGGCGCGCCCTGCGCTTGGAGGATCTGTTTGCCCGAAACCTGTCCCCGGAGGCCTGTCGGGCAGTGCTGGTGTTTTCCACCTTCCACCCCAACGGCTACATCCGGGAACAGGCGGTGGCTGCCCTGGGAACCGATCCTGAGGCTCTGCCCGCCGTGCTGCTGCGGTGCAACGACTGGGTGGCCCAGGTGCGGCAGGCGGCACTGGAGAGCCTGACACACCTGCTGGACATTGCCAATGGGGCGGAGATTGCCGCCGCCCTGCCCATTCTGGAAAAGCTGCGGCGGAGCAGCCGATGTCAGATAGACAATATATTGCCCCTCTTTTTCCAGGCGTTCCAACGGGATCCCGACCTGCCCCCGCTGGGACTGGAGAACGAAGACGTGCGGGCCCGGCGGCTGTGCATCTCTCTGCTGCCAGACCTTGGAACGGTAGATTTGCCATATCTGACCGAGCGGGTAAAAAAAGAGCCCGACCCCTTCCTGCGCAAGCTGCTCTATCAGACCCTGCTGGATCTGGGGGCCGATGGGATGGAGCTAAGCCGGCGTTTCCTGGGGGATAAGTACCCGCCCAACCGGGTGCTGGCTCTGGAATACCTGGCGGAGCACGGAGCGGAGGATCTATTCCGGCAGGCTGTTGTCCTGCTGATGGACAAGAGCGGCCGGGTACGGGCGGCGGCCGGTGAGGTGGTGGTTCAGACTGACAAGGAATTTCCCTTGCGCCAATTCTATCTGGATCGTCTGTCTGTCCGGCCCGCCGTAGCCATTTTGGGCCTTGGAGAGACGGGAAACCCGGAGGATTGCCAGGTAATTGGGAACTTTTTAACCCATCCACAGCCCGCTGTGGTGCGGGCGGCCATGACGGCCCTCATGGGGCTGGACCCGGAGCGTTGGACCGGGGCTGTCACCGAACAGCTGGCCACCGACCAGCCGGGGGTGGTCAAAACGGCGGCCCTGCTGCTGAGCAAGCACAGGGACTTCGACCAGGACCGGGTATTTGCCATCCTGCAGGCATCCCAGGTGGAAAACACCAGGCTGAAGTGTGCTGTCCTATTGTTCCGTACTGGAAAGTGGGATCGGCTGACCTATGCCCTGACCCTGCTGGGGGGCGGGTACGAAAAGCTGGATCAGGCCTGCCGCCTGGAGCTGGTGGCCTGGATTTATACCTATAACCGCAGCTATACTCCCCTGGGGGAGGAGCAGCGGCGGCGCATCCTGGCCCTGCTGGACGAGAAGAGAGCGTACCTGCACCCCGCCGTAGTCAACCAGCTCCGCTTTTTAAGTAAGTAGGAAAAAATTCCGCCGTATTTCGGCGGAATTTTTTTGCCCGAGGTGAAACAAAGAGCACCGCTGCGTGGTGTAATAGACAGAGAAAGGAGGGAGGCCCATGGCCTATACCAGACAGGAGCTGGAGGAGCTGGTGAACCGCCACGCTCCGGCGGTGTACCGCCTGGCCTATGCCCGGACGGGCAGCCCGGAGGACGCGGAGGACGTGATGCAGGAGGTTTTTCTCCGCCTGCTCCGCCGCGCGCCCGAGCTGAATGGAGAGGACCATCTGCGGGCCTGGCTCCTCCACGCGGCGGCCAACTGCGCCAACAGCCTGCACCGCCGCCCCTGGCGGCGGCGGGAGCTGCCTCTGGAGGAGGGCGCCGCCCAGGCCGCCCCGCCGGAGCACAATGAAGCCCTGGAGGCGGTGCTGGCCCTGCCGGAAAAATACCGGGTGCCGGTGTGCCTCCACTATTGTGAGGGGTACACCACGGCGGAGGTGGCGGACATTTTGGGAAAGAAGGAGGCCACCGTCCGCACCTGGCTCTTTCGGGCCAGAGGATTGCTGCGGGACATGCTGACTGAGGAGGGAACCTATGAGTTTTAACGGAACAGACATCCGCCGGGCCCTGGAGGCCGTTGGCCCCACCCCGGCCCAGCTGAAGGACTTGACCGACAAACTGGAGGCGGCCCAGGAGGCTCCCGCCCGCCGCCGGCCCGGCCGCCGGGCCGTGGTAGCCCTGGCCCTGTGCGCCGCCCTGATGGTGACAGCGGTAGCGGCGGGGCCGTCCATGTGGAACATCCTGGCGGAGTACCTGGGGCCCTACGCCCCCTTTGCTCAGGAAATGGAGGGCACCGCCAGCGATCAGGGCGTCCGGCTGGAGCTGGTGAGCGCCGTCAGCGACGGCTATACCGCCCAGATCTTCTATACCATCACCGACGAGGAAGGGGGCCGTTTCAACGCCGACCACACCACGGTGACAGCCAGTCTGGAAGGGACCAACCTGGGTGGGATGAGCACAGGCAGCCGGATTGTCTCCTATGACGCCGACAGCAATACTCTGCTGATGGAGGTCAGCGCCACGGGCATCGACACCAGCCAGCCTCTGGAACTGGTGGTGGAAAAAATCGACCCGTCCTCCTACATGCTCTGGGACAGCCGCTTTCCGGCGGAAGTGCCGGAGAAACCCCTGGAGACCGAGACCACGGAGGACGGGGACGTGGTGCTGAAGGCGGAACAGAACCCCCAGACCAGTCCGGATACCGACGTGGTGCGCATCTCCTCCGTGGGCTTTGATGAAGAAGGAAACTTCCACATCCGCCTGGCATTTGCCGAGGGCATTACCGGCATGCTCTTGGCCAGACCCTGCGGCGCTGACGGGACGCCTCTGGCCAATATCCAGGCCGCTGAGGTGGAGGGCGGCATGGACTGCCTGGTGGTGGAGGACTTCGACCCGGCCGACCTGGCGTATATCCAGGTGTACGGCCCCTATCGGGGTCCGGAGCAGGCCATCGAAGGGGAGTGGACCCTGCCTCTGGAGATCGAGGCGGCGGAACAGAAGGTGGTCCAGGTGGACCGCACCCTGGAGGACGGGGTGTATGTGGACCGGGTAGAGGTCTCCGGAATGAACATCGCCGTCTTTTTCCAAAGCGAGGACGTGGACTGGTTTACCCTCTGGATCACCGACCGGTCGGGAGAGACCATCGGCGTGCCCCTGAATTACATGAACCGGCGTGTCAATGGGACGGACACGAGCTGCGGCCTGTGGAGCTTTGAGACTCCCATGGACCTGGAGGACATCGCCTCCGTCACCTTCCTTGGCGAGACCTTCCCCCTGACATAGTGGAAACCCCCGGGCGGCCCAATGGCCGCCCGGGGGTTTGTTCATGGTAAATCCTCAGGTTTATCCACATCGGACAGCTCCCATGTGGAAAACGCCTCCACCAAAAGCAGTCTGTCCGGATGGCGGCGAATCACCGCACCGCCTCCCACGTCCCCCGTGAGGGCGGCCAACTCCCCGAACAGATCCCGGGGAAAAATCACCGGATTGCCTCGCTGACCCTGCCAGGACAAGGCGCAGATGGCGGTTTTTAATTCCTGAAAGGAATTTATCAGATTTATAATACTTTCTGTGGTCAGATAGGGCTGGTCGCACACGGCAAACAGCACTCCGTCCAGGTCCTCCATGGCGGACAGACCCAGCCGGACGGAGGCGGATATGCCTTCCGCGGCATGCTCGTTGCGCAGAGGGAGAAAGCCGGAGTTTTCCCCAGCCGCCAGGATCTCGGGGTAGGGGGAGCACACCGCCAGCCGGTGCAGCCCCGCACCCGCCAGGGTGTCCATGGCCCGGCGGTAGAGGGGAATGCCTTCCACTTCCGCCAGCAGCTTGTTGGAGCCAAACCGCCTGCCCTGGCCGGAGGCCAGCAGAACCCCGCCGACCCTCAACGCCAGAACTGGCTGGGTCCCCGGTGGACGTATCGGCCCAGGCCCTCGGCCACCACCTTGCCGCCCTCCACGGCCACCTGGCCGTCCAGCAGCACGGTGTCGGTGCGGCCTGCCATCTCCATGCCCTCATAGGGGGTATAGTCCACCCGCTGATACTGGTTCTCAGCGGTAATACGCCAGGTATAAACGGGATCAAAAATTACGATATCGGCGTCGCTGCCCACCTGCAAAGCGCCCTTCTGGGGGAACATGCCGAAGAGCTGGGCGGGGTGCTGGGCCAGAGCCAGCATCATCTGATGGGGAGTGATGCGGCCGGAGCGGACGCCATAGGTGTACATCAGGGCGGGCCGATGCTCGGTGCCCGGGATGCCGCCGGGGATGGCGGAGAAGTCGTCCTTGCCCAGCATCTTGGTGGGCTCATAGTTAAAGGAGCAGTGGTCGGTGCCGATGGTGTCGATCTCGCCGTTCTCCAGGGCCTCCCACAGGGCGTCCACGTCGGACTGGGGCCGCAGGGGAGGGGCGCAGACGTACTTGGCGCTCTCAAACCCGGGCAGATGATACTTCTCCTCGGTCATGGTGAAGTACTGGGGGCAGGACTCCAGATAGACCTTCTGGCCCCGGGCCCGGGCCTGCCGGGCGGCCTCCAGGCCGCGCTGAGTGGACAGGTGTACCACATTCACTGGGTAGCCCGCCTGCTCGGCCAGGGCCAGCCAGCGGGAGACCGCCTCCGCCTCCATGACGGCGGTGTGAGACAGGGGATGGCTGGCAGGGGTCAGCTTGCCGGCGGCTTTCAGCTCGGCGATGGCGGCGTCGATCAGGTCGCCGTTCTCGCAGTGGCAGCCCACAATGCCCCCCTCTTTGCCCACGGCCTTGATGACCTCATAGGCCACGCCGTCGGGCACCCGGATGTTGGCGTAGGCCAGGTAGACCTTGTAGGAGGTGACGCCCTGGGCGGTCATCTGGGGGATCTCGGCCAAAATCCGGGGATCCCAGTCCTTGATGGTCATGTGGAAGCCGTAGTGGCAGGAGGCGTGGCCGTCGGCCCGGCTGTGCCACTCCTCCAGGGCCGACTGGAGGGAGGCCCCCCGCTGGGTCTCGGCAAAGTCCAGCACGCAGGTGGTGCCGCCGGCCAGAGCGGCTTTGGTGCCGCTCTCCCAGTTGTCGGCGGTCTCCCGAATGGTGCCCTTGTTCATCTCAAAGTGGGTGTGGGTGTCGATAAAGCCGGGGAAAACCAGCTTGCCGGCGGCGTCGATGACCTGACTGTCCCCCACGGGGAGGTTGGGGCCGATCTCCGCAATGCGCTCCCCATCCACCCGCAGGTCGGCCTTTACCGGCCCCTCGGGGCAGAGCAGGGTGCCATTTTGAATGAGGATAGACATAGAAACTGCCTCCTTATCTGCTCAGAACTGAACCAGGATCACAGGCACCGCCAGCTTGATGGCGCCCACCGCCATGGTCATGAAGAACAGCAGCAGCAGGGCTTTGCCCCGGCTCTCAAAGGCGTCCTCCCACCGATCCAGCATCCGGGTAAAGTTGGCAACCCGCTGCTGGGGACCGATGAGGTCGGCAATGCTCTTGATGACCGAAAACACGGTATAGGCCATCCACAGGGGCAGACCGGCGATGGCAATGGTTCCCATACCGGTGGTGGAGATGTAGAAAATGATGGTAGTGACGAAGCTGGCCAGCGTAAACAGCATGTAGAACCAGACGCCTACCTTGGCGGCGCGTACGTTCATGGTGTCAATTCCTTTCCGTTGGTGTAATATGATGGGCGGCAAAGGCCTCCAGCAGGGCGTCCATGTCCGGCTTTACCAACATGGGCTCTCCGGCGGCCTTGATGCCGTTGGCCACGTCCTTCAGGCCGTTGCCGGTGACGATGCTCACCACCGTAGAGTCGGGCGAAATCAGCCCCAGCTCCAGGGCCTTTTTTACTCCGGCGGTGCCGGTGACTCCGGCAGGCTCCCCAAACACGCCCTGAGTGCGGCCCAGCAGCCGCATGGCGGCCAGAATCTCGTCGTCAGACACGTTTACCGCCACGCCGTTGGACTCCCGGATGGCGTTGAGGGCCTTGTCCGGGTTCCGGGGCACCCCCACGGCGATAGAATCGGCCAGGGTGTTCTCCTCCATGGGCTCCCAGGGCTTGCCGGTCTGGATAGCCCGGTTCAGGGGGCAGCAGCCCTCCGCCTGGACGGCGATAAGCCGGGGCAGGCGGTCGATGAATCCGGCGGAGTGGAGATCCTTCAGCCCCTTCCAGGCTCCGGCGATAGTGCAGCCGTCTCCAACCGACAGAGCAATGAAGTCGGGTACCTGCCAGTGGAGCTGCTCCATAATCTCCAGGGTCACCGTCTTTTTGCCCTCCGACAGGTAGGGGTTGATGGCGGCGTTGCGGTTGTACCAGCCCCAGCGGTCGATGGCGGCCTTGCTCAGCTCAAAGGTGTCCTCATAGGAGCCGTCCACGCTGATAACGGTAGCCCCGAAGATGCGCAGCTGCGCCACCTTACCCTTGGGTGCCCGGCTGGGGACGAAGATGTAGGTCTCAAATCCCGCGGCGGCGGCGTTGCCCGCCAGGGAGGAGGCGGCGTTGCCGGTGGAGGAGCAGGCGATGGTGCGTGCCCCTGCCTCCTTTGCCTTGGCCACCGCCATGGCAGACGCCCGGTCTTTGAGAGAGGCGGTGGGGTTCAGTCCGTCATCCTTGACATACAGCTTTTTCAGCCCCAGCTCCTTGGCCAGCCGGCTGGCCTCATAGAGAGGAGACCAACCCACCCGCAGAGGAGGCGGTGCGGTGGTCTCTTCCACGGGCAGGAAGGGCCGGTACCGCCACATGGACCAGTCGGTGTTCTGTTCCAGCTCCCGGGGAGAGAAGTCCCGGCGAATGGCGGCGTAGTCGTATTGGATGTCCAGAATGCCCCCACAGGCGCAGGTGGTGAGGTTGGGGACGGCGGGATATTCCTTCCCGCATTTGACGCACTTGGCGCCCAGGACATATTTCATGGAGGAACCTCCTTTTACAGGCTCTTGAGTACGCCCGTCTCCTCGTTGAAGGCGTTGATCAGTTCGTCCAGATCGGCGGCCTGGCCGTGGATGCCCTTCCAGGTCTTGTCCTCGTCGTACCACAGGTCGTTCAGGTCGTGCATGTCCTTGCCCTGCTGCTCCACCCAGGTGTAGTACTTCAGGTTATGGATGCGCTTGCGGTCGTAGTAGTTCAGCTCCGCCATGGAGTCGGTGCGCAGGCCCAGCAGGTGGAGGGCGTGATCCACCGCGGCGGCCTTGTCGGAGTAAGCGCCGTGCTCCTCCTCCAGCTCGGCAATGCGGGAGCGGTACATGTCGGCGGAGTCGGTAAGGACGGTGAACACCACATCCCGCTCGGTGAGCTCATAGTACTTGGCCAGCTTCACGCAGCACAGCACGTTGGCGATGCCGGAAATGCCCAGCAGGGAGAGCTGCTCCAAAGTCTCCTCCGGTACGCCCGCCTCCTTCAGATAGGCCAGGCCGGCGGGATCGTTGAACAGCCGCAGCAGCCGCTGAGAGTCCTCGTCGTCAATGGCGATGACCATATCGGTGTTCTTTACATTGTGGATCCAGGGGATATGCTTGTCGCCGATGCCCTCGATCCGGTGGTCGCCGAAGCCGTTCTCCAGGATGGTGGGGCACTGGAGCGCCTCGCCAACCGCCAGCTTCATCTGGGGATATACCTCCTTCAGGTAGTCCCCGCAGCCAATGGTGCCGGCGGAGCCGGAGGTAAAGCAGGCGCCCGCCAGCTTGTCGCCGGGGCGTTTGATGGCCTCAAAGGTCTCGGCAATGGCGGAGCCGGTGACCTGATAGTGCCACAGGTGGTTGCCCATCTCCTCAAACTGATTGAAGATCATGCAGTCGGGCTCCTGCCGCAGCTCCCAGGTCTTATCAAAGATCTCCTTCACGTTGGACTCGCAGCCCGGGGTGGCGATGACCTCCCCGGCGATCTGGCTGAGCCACTCAAACCGCTCCCGGCTCATGCCGGCGGGCAGAATGGCCACGGATTTTACCCCCAGCAGCTTGGAGTTGAAGGCGCCGCCCCGGCAGTAGTTGCCGGTGGAGGGCCACACCGCCCGGTGGTAGGTGGCGTCAAACTGGCCGGTGACCAGCCGGGGCAGCAGGCAACCGATGGAGGCGCCCACCTTGTGGCAGCCGGTGGGGAACCACTTGCCCACCAGAGCCACGATGCGGGCGGGCACGCCGGTGAGGGCGGGAGGCAGCTCGATGTAGTTGGGCACCGCCTGGTACAGGCCGCCGGACAGGGTGGGCTGGTTCTTCCAGGTGATGCGGAACAGGTTGGCCGGATCCACGTCCCACAGGCCTACGCCCTTGAGCCGCTCCTTCATCTTCTCCGGCACGGTCTCCGGATGCTTCATGTTTTCAAAGGTGGGGAGCACCACCTTATTTTCTCTGGCCTTCTGGATGTTGCGCGCCAGCGCCTCCCGGTTCATGGTCAGATCGATCATGGAAACGACCTCCTTTTACAGCGAAATACTTAC
Organism: Flavonifractor sp. HCP28S3_F3; assembly: GCF_052065355.1. Taxonomy (NCBI): domain Bacteria; kingdom Bacillati; phylum Bacillota; class Clostridia; order Eubacteriales; family Oscillospiraceae; genus Flavonifractor; species Flavonifractor sp. HCP28S3_F3. The sequence goes on along the minus strand of NZ_JBQHUF010000007.1, from coordinate 48,009 downwards.
CTTCATGATATCACAAGAGCGGCGGAAATCAAGAAAAACCCGCTCTTTCCTTTTTGCCGCCGGTAGGTTATACTGAAAGTATATAAAGGAGGTGCGTTTTATGGAAGTCGGGAGAAGCATCCCCCGTGTGGACGCCGCCGACAAAGTGAGCGGCCGCGCCAAATACACCGACGACCTGTGCCCCCGGCCTGTGCTGGAGGCCAAGATCTTACACAGCACCATTGCCAACGGCTGGGTCAAATCCATGGACATCTCCGCCGCCCAGGCTCTGCCCGGAGTGGTGAAGGTGCTGACCTGCTTTGACGTGCCGGACATCCAGTATCCCACCCCCGGCCACCCCTGGAGCGTGGAGAAGGGCCACCAGGATGTGGCCGACCGGAAGCTGCTCAGCCAGCGGGTGCGCATCTACGGAGAGGATATCGCCGCCGTTGTGGCGGAGGACGAGATTACCGCCCAGCGGGCTCTGGAACTCATTAAGGTGGAGTACGAGGAGTACCCCGTCATGCTGGAGCCGGAGCAGGCCATGGCCGAGGGCGCCGTGGCCATCCACGCCGAGCGGCCGGACAATGTTTTGGCCAAAATGGATCTGCGCACCCCTATTGCCGACGACCGGTATGAAAATGTGGAGCAGGTGCTGGCCGACCCCCAGTTTCATCAGTTCCGGGGTCACTATGCTACCCAGCAGGTGCAGCACTGCCACATCGAGAACCCCGTCTCCTTCGCCTGGATGGAGGCTGGACGCATCCATGTGGTGACTTCCACCCAGATCCCCCACATCGTCCGCCGGGTCATCGGTCAGGCCCTGGGCATCGGCTGGGGCAATATCCAGGTCATCAAGCCCTACATTGGCGGCGGCTTCGGCAATAAGCAGGAGGTGCTGTACGAGCCCCTCAACGCCTGGCTCACCACCCAGGTGGGCGGCCGCTGTGTCCGGCTGGACGTGAGCCGGGAGGAGACCTTCCAGAATACCCGCTCCCGCCACCCCATCTCCTTTGACGTGGCGGCGGCGGTGGACAAGGACGGGAACATGATGGCCCGCTCCTGCACCGCCATCTCCAACCAGGGCGGCTACGCCTCCCACGGCAACGCCATCGTGGCCAATGCCATCACCGGCTTCCGGCAGCTCTATCCCGACCGGATCGGCCACCACTCCACCGCCTACACCGTGTACACCAACCGGCCCGCTCCCGGCGCCATGCGGGGCTACGGCATTCCCCAGTGCAACTTCGCCGTGGAGTGCATGATGGAGGACATCGCCCTCCAATTCGGCTTTGACCCCATTGAGCTGCGGCTGAAGAACATCATGCCTCTGGGATATGTGGATCCCTTCAACGGCATTACCTGCCACTCCACCGGCCTGAAGGAGTGCATCCAGAAAGGCAGAGAGGCCATCGGCTGGGACGAACTGCGGGAGAAATACAAGGATCAGACCGGCCCGGTGCGCCGGGGCGTGGGCATGGCCTGCTTCTCCTACAAGACCGGCGTGTACCCCATTTCCCTGGAAACCTCCTCCGCCCGGATGGTGCTCAACCAGGACGGCACCATTCAGCTCCACCTGGGCGCCACCGAGATCGGACAGGGCGGCGACACCGTCTTCTCCCAGATGGCCGCTGAGGCCGTGGGTATCCCCACCGAGGACGTACATATCGTCTCCTTCCAGGACACCGACACCGCCCCCTTCGACACCGGAGCCTACGCCTCCCGGCAGACCTACGTCACCGGCAAGGCCATCAAGAAGGTGGGCCTGGAGTTTAGGGAGAAGCTGCTCTCCTACGCCGCCGAGCTCTTCCCCGAGGCCAAGGACCTCACCATTTCCCAGCGGTTTATTGTCGACGGGGCAGGGGAGAAGCTTATCTCTCTGGAGGAGCTGGCCACTACCGCTTTTTACTCCCTGGAGCACTCCGTCCACATCACCGCCGAGGGTACCAACCACTGCAAGGAGAATACCTTCGCCTTCGGTTGCTGCTTTGCCGAGGTGGAGGTGGATATCCCCCTGGGCAAGGTAAAGGTGCTGCGGCTGATCAACGTCCACGACTCTGGCAAGCTTATAAACCCCGCTCTGGCGGCGGCCCAGGTGCATGGCGGCATGTCCATGGGCATGGGCTACGCCCTCAGCGAGGACATGAAGTTCGACCCCAAGACCGGCAGGCTGCTCAACGGCAATCTGCTGGACTACAAGATGCCCACCTCCATGGATCACCCCGACCTCACCGCCCTGTTCGTGGAGACGGATGACCCTTCCGGGCCCTTTGGCAACAAGGCTCTGGGCGAGCCTCCGGCCATCCCGGTGGCTCCCGCCATCCGCAACGCGGTGCTCAACGCCACCGGCGTGGCGGTGAATACCCTGCCTCTGTCTCCCCAGAAGCTGGTGGAGGAATTTACGAAAGGAGGGCTCATCGGTCATGTATGATATCGGTTCCATCTATCAGGCCACCTCGGTGGCTGACGCCATCCGGGCCCTTCAGGCTGACCCCGCCGCCCTGGTCATCGCCGGCGGCACCGACGTTCTGATCAAGATCCGGGAGGGCAAGCTGGCCGGCTGCTCCCTGGTCTCCATCCACGAGCTGAAGGACGAACTGAGCGGCATCACCCTGGCCGACAACGGCGATGTGGAGATCGGCCCTCTGTCCACCTTCCGGGACGTGACCTTCAGCGATGTGATTCGGGCAAAAATCCCCGTGCTGGGTGAGGCCACCGACATGGCCGGTGGGCCTCAGCTGCGGGCGGCGGGCACCATCGGCGGCAACGTGTGCAACGGCATCACCTCCGCCGACTCCGCCTCCACCCTGACCGCCCTGGACGCCGTGATGGTGGTTCGAGGCCCGATAGGGGAGCGGAAAGTGCCCATCTCCCAGTGGTACAAGGGCGTGGGTAAGGTGGATCTGGCCCACGACGAACTGCTGGTGAAGATCGTCATTCCCCGGGAACACTATGAGGGCTTTACCGGCCACTACATCAAGTACGCCATGCGTAACGCCATGGATATTGCCACCCTGGGGGTGAGCTGCCTGGTGAAGTTGAGCGCCGACAAACAGACCGCCGAGACCGTCAAGCTGGCCTTTGGCGTGGCCGGGCCGGTGCCTATGCGGGCGCCTGCCGCCGAAGCGGCGGTATCTGGACTGCCCATCGGCGAGGCCATTGAGAAAATCGGCAAGGCCGCCCTGGGCGACGTGAACCCCCGCACCAGCTGGCGGGCGTCCAAGGAATTCCGCCTCCAGCTGGTGGAGGAGCTGTCCGGCCGGGCGCTCCGGGAGGCGGCACGGAAGGGAGGCGCCGCGGTATGATGGAGATTCTGCACTGTACCGTGAACAATAAGCCGGTAGAGGTGGGCATCGACCCCCGGGAATCCCTGGCGGACACCCTGCGGCAGCGGTTGGGCCTCACCAGCGTAAAGAAGGGCTGCGAGGTAGGGGAGTGCGGAGCTTGTACCGTCCTGGTGGATGGGGTGGCCATCGACTCCTGCATCTACCTGTCCGTCTGGGCAGAGGGCAAGACCATCCTCACTGTGGAGGGGCTCCAGAACGAGAACGGGGAGCTGACCCCGCTGCAGAAGGCCTTTGTGGAGGAGGCCGCCGTCCAGTGCGGCTTCTGCACCCCCGGCATCATCATGTCGGCGGTGGAGATCGTGGGTTCCGGCAAGCTGTACACCCGGGACGAGCTGCGCAAGCTCATTTCCGGGCACCTGTGCCGCTGCACCGGCTACGAGAACATCCTCAACGCCGTGGAGCGGGCGGTGAATGAGGCCCACAAGTTCGTGGGCAAAGAGGAATAAAAGCAAATGAGGGAGGCGCCGGTCAGGCGCCTCCCTCGGTTTTACAGGTGGGAATTGGTTCCCAATATGCACATACCTGATCAGGCGTGCGAATTTTCCGGCGTGGACAATGGCAGTGCCCATACCAGAGGGCCAAATAGCTGCCATCCCGGTAGACATAGTGCTGTCGGTAGTGAACACAAGTGCCGCACGCCTGTCCGTCCACGATTTCATATTTGTACATCATCATCACCCTAAACTATTTTATGCAATTTCTGCATAAAATGCAATATGCAGTTTTTGCATGATGTATGCTAGTATGGGTGATGCCTATGTATCCGCGATTGGCGGAACTGCGGGAGGACCACGACTTGTCCCAGGCGCAAATGGCAAACATACTGGGAGTCAGTCAGGCCACCTATTCCCGCTATGAGACCGGACGTTTGGATATTCCCAGTCAGACGCTGATAGCCCTGGCTCAATATTATGGGGTCAGTGTGGATTATTTGTTGGGGTTGGATGAGAGGAAACAGAAATAAAAAAAGACCTGCGGCATTAGCGGGGTGTTCGTAAGACAGTTAAATAGGCAAAAGGCGTGACGAAAGTGATCACGCCTTTTTTCATGTAAGGATAGCCGCATAGCGGCGCAAGGGATGGATCCCCTTGTACGGAACGCAGTGACGCACCCCAGATATTCAGGGGGCCGAGCTGTTCGGTCTCGCAGAGCGCACATACGGGTTTAACCCGTATAGAAGTGCGCCCTTAGTATCAGTTCGACAAATCTTAATTTGACTTACTTCTTCACTCTTTTTGATAAATGAAGTTCATTATCATCTACATATCCAAGTTTATTATATACAGTTTGTGCAACAAGATTTTCTTGTCCTGTTAGAAGTTCATATTTGTCAAGTGGATAATTCTTACTGCAATAAGCCTCTGCAAAAGTAATCATCTCACTCGCTAAGCCTCTTTTTCTGTATGCTGGTTTAACATACACTTCTGTAATTTCAGGCATATATTCATCATAGCAGAACGATTTTTTAAGCTGAACACAAACAAATCCAACTAACATATCATCTTCATCAGCAACGATAACAACTTCCTGTTTATTATTCATAAGGGAATTTCTAATATTGTCTATGCTTGTATCGCCCTCACCATTAAATTCGTTGTTTAAGATGTTTAATTGCTCCGCATCATTTACAGTTGCTATTCTTACCATTACAACCTCCATAAATTATTATCTATTCGACCTATTCAAGTTTATCGGTCTGTTTAATCATATCATACGGCTTCAATTTATACAAGAACAGTCCCGGCAGACATTACTGCCGGGACTGAAACTGTTTTACGAATGCTCCCGATTGCCGCAGGTCTTTTTGATTATTAGCACATGGGCTTCAGGTCGGGAGAGACGATCAGGGTGGCCTCGGTAGCGGCCTGCACCTGCTCGACGGTGAACTCGGGGTTGATCTCCACCAGCTCCAGGCCCTTGTCAGTCACGTTGATCACGCACATCTCGGTGATGATCTTGGTGATGCAGTGCACGGCGGTGTAGGGCAGACGGCACTTCTTCAGGATCTTGGGGTTGCCCTTGGCGGTGTGCTCCATGGCAACGATAACTTCCTTAGCGCCCACCAGCAGGTCCATAGCGCCGCCCATGCCGGGCATCTTCTTGCCGGGGATGATCCAGTTGGACAGGGAGCCCTCCTCGTCCACTTCCAGGCCGCCCAGGATGGTGGCGTTGACGTGGCCGCCGCGGATGAAGCCGAAGGAGGTGGCGGAGTCGATGTAGCAGCCGAAGGTGTCGGCGCAGGCGGGAGAGCCGCCGGCATCGATCTTGTACTTGGGCTCAGCGTTCTCGGCGGAGGGCTTGGGGCCGGTGCCGATGATGCCGTTCTCGGACTGGAGGATCACGTGAACCCCCTCAGGCAGATAGGCGGGAACCAGGGTGGGCAGGCCGATACCCAGGTTGACAACGTCGCCGTCCTTCAGCTCCTGGGCGACACGCTTGGCAATAAAGCCCTTGATCTCAGACTTATCCATTACAGCTTCCCTCCATCCACGATGTAGTTAATAAAGGCACCGGAGGTGACCACGTTCTCGGGCTCGATGTCGCCGACCTCAACCAGGTTGTCGGCCTCAGCGATAACCACGTCAGCGGCGGTGGCCATCACGATGTTGAAGTTACGGGTGGTGCCCTTGTACCAGATGTTGCCGAACTTGTCGATCATGTGACCGCCGATCAGGGCGAAGTCAGCATGCAGGGGCTTCATCAGCAGATACTCCTTGCCGTCGATGGTCTGCTTGCCCAGGCAGTAGGGAGAATCCTCCACGATGGTGCCCACGCCGGTGGGAGTGAGCACGCCGCCCAGACCGGCGCCGCCGGCACGGATCATCTCAGCCAGGGAGCCCTGGGGGATCAGATCCACGGTCAGGGTCTTGTCCACCATGTTCTGAGTGCCGACCTCGGGGGTCATGCCCACGTGAGTGGCGATGACATGCTTGACCTGATGGTTGTGGATCAGCTTGGCTACGCCGTAGAACTCCTCACCATTGGGGCCGGTGGCCATGCCGCAGTCGTTGCCGATGATGGTCAGGTCCTTGGTGCCCTTCTGGGCCAGAGCCTCGATGATGTGGTGGGCGCTGCCGCAGCCCAGGAAGCCGCCATACATAATGGTGGCGCCATCGGGGATCATGTTCACCGCTTCCTCTACGGAAATTACTTTATTGCGCACGATTGTTACCCTCCTATAAGTAAAATAAGGGATTCAGATAAGGTGTGCCGGGCAGTGCCCGGCACGCCTTGTTATTATTTTAACACTTTTCAAAGATGGTGGCAACACCCATGCCGCCGCCGATGCACAGAGTGGCCAGGCCCTTCTTGGCGTCGTCACGCTTGAGCATCTCGTGCAGCAGGGTGACGATGATGCGGGCGCCGGAAGCGCCTACGGGGTGGCCGATGGAGATGGCGCCGCCGTTGACGTTGACCTTAGCCATGTCGAAGCCCAGCTCACGGGCCACGGCGATGGACTGAGCGGCAAAGGCCTCGTTGGCCTCCACCAGGTCGATGTCCTCGATCTTCAGGCCGGCCTTGGCCATAGCCTGACGGGAAGCGGGCACGGGGCCCACGCCCATGATCTTGGGATCCACGCCGCCCTGGCCCCAGCTTACCAGCTTGGCCATGGGCTTCAGGCCGTACTTCTCAACAGCCTCACCGGAGGCCAGCAGGATGGCGGCGGCACCGTCGTTGATGCCGGAGGCATTGGCGGCGGTGACGCGCTGGACATGCTGCTTGGCGTCGGCCTCATGGACCTGAGTCACCTCAAAGGTATGGACGATCTCGTCCTCCACGCCCTCGGGACCCACGGGGAAGGCGCCGCGGAGCTTGGACACGCTCTCCATGGTCACGCCGGCCTTGGGGAACTCGTCCACCTTGAACTCCACCATTTCCTTCTTCTTCTTCACCATCACGGGGACGATCTCGTCCACGAACTTGCCGGCGGCCTGAGCGGCCTCGGTCTTGTTCTGGGAGGACACGGCAAAGGCGTCCATCTCCTCGCGGGTGATGCCCCACACGTCGGCGATGTTCTCGGCGGTGGTGCCCATGTGATAGTTGTTATAAGCGTCCCACAGGCCGTCCTTGATCATGGTATCGACGACCTTCTTGTCGCCCATGCGGGCGCCCCAGCGCTCATTGGGCAGGGCAAAGGGAGCAGCGGACATATTCTCAGTACCGCCGGCCACGATGATATCGGCGTCGCCGGCCAGGATGGCGCGGGCGCCCTCGATGACGCTCTTCATGCCGGAGCCGCACACCATGCCCACGGTGTAGGCGGGGACGGAGTAGGGCAGACCGGCCTTCACACCCACCTGACGGGCGGGGTTCTGACCCTGAGCAGCGGTGAGAATGCAGCCGAACATCAGCTCGTCCACCTGCTCGGGCTTCACGCCGGCGCGGTTCAGGACTTCCTTCACCACGGTGGCGCCCAGGTCGGTGGCGGGCACGTCCTTCAGGCTGCCGCCGAAGGAGCCAACAGCAGTACGACAGCAGTTGACGACATAGACTTCTTTCATGTACATAGACCTCCAGATGATTTTTTGGATTTTCCCATGCAAAAACACCCTTCAAGCAAGATTATACCTCTGCGTTTAAAAAAAAGCAACTGCATGACCGGGGGATTTTTGGCTATTCTTTTCATATTTCCCGCAATTGTTTTCATAATTTTGACGAGTATTATCAAAAGGCAACACGGGGCGCCCAAAACCCCTCGGTTTCGGGAGCCCCGTGCATGCGGTCACTGCTGCGTAAAGGCGCAATTTTCCATTTGAGGCGCCAGGTCTTCATCTACAAGGAAGATCTTCAGCGTGACGGCGCCGCCATATTCCTCGAAGCTCAGGCTGGTGGTGCAGCCGCTTTCCGTAAAGGTCACCGGTACCTGCACAAAGTCAAGCAAAATGCCCTTTTCATCATAGAGAGCGCCCAGCAGCTCGTGCTGCTCACCGGTGGGCTGACCTACCAGGGTCACCCGCACCGGATCGCCGGCCTTTACGCCGCCCAGAATAGCCTCGTCCGAGCTGCCGGAGGGGGTGTACACCGCCGTGGCGCCGGTCTGGGGGGCGGAGGAACCGCCCACGGCCTCCACCTTTTCCACAGCGAAGCCGAACTTGTTAGCAGAGTAGGTAAACGCAGCCAGCTCTACCCTCAGAGTATCGCCATCCACCTCCAGGGTCTGTCCGGCCTGGGACTGGTAGTACCAGGCCTCTCCGTTTACCGTCAGATTCATGTCCGTGCGGGCAGAGAAGGTCACCCGCAGCTTTTCCACGGTGGGGTCGGGATAGGTATAGGTATAGACGGCGGTCTGAGGCAGGCTGCTGATGCCGTGCTCACTTTGCAGCACATAGCTCTCGCTGCCTGCGCTCCACAGAATGGGGGTGAAGTCCAGGGTGCTGGACCCCGAAGCGGGAACGGTGTATACCGTGGCGTCCTTCTCGGCACTGACGGCAGAGCCATCTTCATTGATGTAATGCCAGTTGGTGTCTATGAGATTACTGGTATCATTGGAGTAGTATCCCAGCCGGTAGCTGTCGCCCGGCTCCAGCCCGGACAGAGAGTAGGTGCTGTACCAGCGGCCATCCTCGTCCTGCTGGCCGTAGTTGGGTCCCACCATGACCTCCACCGCCGTGGGAGACATTTCAAGGGTGGAGAGCTCGTTCGCAGGCCGATAGTCCACCACGAAGATCATCGTCCTGTCCAGCTCCTCCGGGCAGTAGATCCTGCCGGTGACAAAGGGCTGCTGGGTCAGGGGGGTAAATTCGTGGGTCGTGGGCTGATCCAGAGAGAACGTGCCCGCCTGGCTGAAGTCAGTGGTCAGGCTGCCGTCCTGGTCCAGGTAGATGTTGCGGCCGGTAAGGACGCCGGAGACGGAATTATCGATATAATAGGAGAGCTGATACGCTCTGGCGGTCTCTGATTCGGGGACAGCGATGGTGAATTGGGCGATGTCCTGATACCTCGTAATGCAGGGATGTGCGCTGTAGGACACCACAGAGGATTCCCGCTGCATATGGGCGTTTACCGTCAGATTGAGTGCGCCCTCGAAGCCCTCCGGCCGGTAGACGATACCGGTGATCAGAGCCCCGGCCTTGACCAGGGTAAAGTCCAGCCCGGAGGTATTGCCGGTAATGAGAACGGGGTCCAGAGTCAGGTTGTCCGCCCAATAGATGTTGCTGGATACCCCGGCGGGAAGGGAAGCCATGGGCTGGAGCACTACACGGTAGGTGGCCTCCTCCTTGGGTACCGTGATAAAATAGCTGCCGCCGTCCGGCCCAACGGTACCGGACCCGTTGGAACCCACATAGTGGCCGTCTTCGTCCTGCAGGGAAATGTTGACATTTACCTCTCCGTCTTCGATATAGCCGCCTTCGGGCAGATGGATCTGGCCGGTCAAAAGCCAGCCGGTATCCACATAAAGATCCAGACCGGAGATGTCCCCGCCATTCAGGGTGATGGGCGTGGCTTCCCCTGATGTGGTGACCGTGTGTTCGCTGGTGCTGTAATAATAGCTGGAGTTGGGCAGGATATTGGTCTGCACATCCTAGTAGATGTAAATGCTGAGCTTGACCTGCTCATGATAGTCGGGGTCCACCAAGGCAGACCAGTTTCCCTGGGCATCCACCGTCATCTCAACAGCCCTGGTGTCGCCCTTGTCGGCGGCCTGCAGGTTAAGGTAGGGCGTATAGTCCGGGTCCCAGATCACCGGATCGCCGTCAGAGGAAACCAATCTGCCGCTGATGACTTGGGGCTTGGGGATGGTGAGATCGACGGAGAGCGTCCCCGTACCGTCCAGGGTAAAGGGCGTGGCTTTCTTTCGGTCGGTAGTGGCAGTACCACCCTCCACATAATAATAGGGCCAGTTGCAGATGACGCCGGAACCATCATGGACGGTGAAGGAGAGGTAGAAAGTACCTGTGACCTCCTGGTACGAGGAAATTTCATAGCTGCAGGAGGTGCCGGTGAAGTTGAACCGTGTTGAGAAAGCTTCACCATCCGTCATAGGCTCCAGCATAATAATACCGGAGTAATCGCCGCCGGCCAGTCCGCCGGCCAGCGAAATGGTACCGGAGGCCAGGACCTTGTCCTGGCCTGATGCCAGAGCGGTGCCGGGGAGGAGGGAAAACAGGAGAACAAAAGACAAAAGCAGACTAAAGCATCGTTTCATATGGATCTTCCTCTCTTTGCAGAAGACGACCTCTATAGGAGGCCTATAACTATGTAACAATATAACATAGCAGACAGGAAGTGTAATGAACGTGGGTTAATTTTTTCCAAAAAAACGGCCGCCAAAGGGCAGGTGTTCGTAAAACAGTGTTAGCCAAATAACACGAAATGAGCATCTGTCAGACGGGATTGGTCAACGAAAAAACACGCCATATTCAGCTTCAAAGGCTGAGTATGGCGTGTTTTTCTGTTTATTTGCGTTTCCGTTTCCCTTTTCCATGCGGCTGGTATGGCAGTGCCTTGCCACGCTGGTTAGTTGGGCTTTTCATGTGTTTGGACAACTTTAACACTTCGATGAGATTGATGAATTGCTCCTTGGTAATGGCGTCGTAGTCAATGCCGAATGTCGTAAGGAATATCCTTGCCTGTTTCTCAGCGTCACTGCACTCAAAGTTCATGGCATCCTGCAACTGGCTCTGAACTTCCTCTGCAATAGAGGGTGTGTCTGCCGTTGTGGTATCGTTGCTGTGTTCCTCCCGAATGTTACGGAGGATCGCCTTCAGATCGTCGGCAAGCACATGACCGAAATAGTCATCCTCCCGCACCTGGGCCAGCTCCAATGTCCGGGTGGCAAGATCGTCCTGTCCGTCCTGCTTCATCAGGGCCATCTTCCGTACTGCTTCCAGCATGGCGTTCATATCGTTGATCCGCATATCAGCGATCCTGTCCACATAGATTTCTGCGTCCAGCATCATACGCTGAAAATCTTTGTGGCAAAGCATTTCAGACAGCAGCCGGTGATTGAACTGTCCCGCCTTTAATACTTCTATGGCATCATCACTCAGATGCAGAGCGTCCAGCTCTGTGTCTGGGTGATTTTTCGTTTCTGTCATACCCAGCAGATAGTCCGTGGACACGCCGTAGAACTTCGCCAGCGTGACAATGCTGAATGGGCTGATGTCCTTGAAATCGTCTGCCTCATATTTGCCGAGGGCGGACTTGGAAAGCCCGGTCTGCTCCGCAAGCTGTTCCAGCGTCAGGCCCCGTTCCACTCGCAAATCCTTCAATCGCTCCTGTATGGTGAGTTTCACCTGCATGGCATGTCCCTCCTTCTTTCTGTCTCTAAGCGTGGAAATCCAGCCTGTTTTGCGCTCTTTTCCAACCTCTTGGATATACGGGAAAGAGCGTATTTTTTCGTTAAACTGTACCTGTAACAACACCTGAACCTTGAAAATCGAATGACTGTCCGAATGGGATATGTCCCCCGGCGAAGTATTTGCCATGACCGCAAAAGCGCGAGCATACCAATGGGGACGGGAACGCCGGGAGCGATCCTCCGGGCAGGAACGAGTTCGGGAAAAGCGGCAAAAAACCACAGCTATTTTCAAACCATGTGAAAACAGCGAAGAACCCGCTGTTTTTGTGCCGTTGCCCATATCAATCAGCGATGCACCGGGCAGCGAACACAGCACGCCGTTCCGTGTGCGTTTTCACCGAACTACAAAAAGGCAAGCAGAACAGCAAAAACGATAGGTGTCCCTTGTGAACAGGGATATACGGGCGGCAATTCCAGCGGATGGCCGTCCACAACAAAACAACGCTCTGCGGCAAATGGCTGTTGCCATCCAGCACATCCATTCTACCACAGAGCGAATCCAAAAAGGAGAAGGGATTACAAATATGAGCAGAAACAAAGCAAAAAACTGCCGCAACGAAGTGAAATCCTACATTACCCGGGAGGGCATGACCATGACGGAGGTGGTGGAGCTGCTGGCCGACGAACACGGCTGGAGCAGCAGCGTCCCCAACCTGTCCGGCAAGCTGCGGCGCGGCTCCCTGCGGTACACTGAGGCCGTGGAGCTGGCCGATGTGCTGGGCTATGATTTAGTCTGGCAGAAGCGCCGGGAGGTGAGGTAATATCGCAGGACCTGCTTACGGCTATATCCGTGTATCAAGCAAAGATCAGAACGAGGACAGGCAGCTTGTGGCTATGCGGAATAAAGTATATCGATAGCTAATATGACCCGCTTTTGTCTCAAGATAGCATAAAATAATTAACGATAAACATTAAAAATCTCTTGACAAAGCATATGTATCGGTATATACTGCAAACATAACGATAAACGTTAAATAATTTATGTTTTGCGTAGGAGGCGTTCTTATGAATTCTAAAACTCTTTCAAACTTCCACAAGTTCGGCAAAGTGGGCAAGATTGCAATGACAGTCTTAATGGTCATAGCAATCTTAGCGGCTGCAGCGAGCTGTGTAGCTACAATTTTTGTGTCTACGCTTCCAAAGAATGCGCTAACAGTTCGCGTTACCAATCATGCCGAATTCAGGATCAACGAAAAGAATTTCGATTCCCTGTGGGACATTCTTGCAGATGGTTTTTCTTGTGCGGGGGACGTAAGCCCCGAGGCAATGCTGAGCGGTGGAAATAATAAGATTATTCCTCCTGAAGATCAGGATTTCAATATGGAACTCTCATTTTTCAACCAGTCATTTTCTTCCGCCAAAATTCATTCCGAAGAAAACACAAAAGTGATCGAAGCCACGTCATCGCCTGCTGAGTACCGTTCGGCGAATTTGGTGTCAGTCCTTATCTTCGCGACTTTGTTTGCTGCTTCTGCTGCCGCAGCTCTGTTTATGCTGAAAAGACTGTTTGCGGTGCTTGCAAAGTGTGAATCTCCGTTCTGCGAAGAACTTGTGACAAAGATGAGAGCATTCGGTTTTTCTCTTCTTCCCGTTGCGCTGTTTGCCACCATTGGTGAAACGCTGTCTACCGCTTTCCTGTCTGCCGGAAGAGACACCGGGATCAGCATTCAGTGGGGCGTCTTAATTGCTTTCGCCGTAACAATGTGTTTGGTGACTGTATTCAAGTACGGGATTCAGCTCCAAAAAGAATCGGATGAAACGCTGTAAGGGGGCGGACAATGGGACATATTGTTTTAAGGCTGGACCGCGTAATGGCGGACCGGAAAATGAGCCTGAATGAGTTGTCGGAGAAAGTCGGCGTTGCAAATGTGAACCTTTCCAAGATGAAGAACGGGCATATCAGCGCCATCCGGTTTTCTACATTGGCTGCGATATGTGACGTGCTGCAATGTCAGCCGGGTGACATATTGGAATACAGCCCTGAAGAATAAAATGAACGTGGATGAAGCTTATGCCGATGAAAAGGGCAAACGATGACCATGGTGCCAGAGCAAATTCTCAAGGATCTCTTTGTAAGAACCGAAACATAACAAGCGGAAAAACGATAAAGCGGAAATTTCCTGTAAGGTGCCCGCCTTACAGGAAATTTATTCTGATCATCTATAATCTTACATTAAACTTGGAATAGCCCAAAAATATTCCACTTGACTTCTGAAACGAAAACGGATATGGTGCCGTCTAATAGGATGAAGCCGCTTCAAGTACCGGGGGAAACACTATGGAACAAATCGAAACAAAGAAAGCTCAACTTTCAGCCACCATGGGAGACCAGCAGATCATTCAGTTGTTCTTTCAGCGGTGTGAGGAAGCCATTACCCAGACCCAGAAGAAATATGGTGCGCTGTGCCGCAGTGTGGCCCAGCGGCTCCTGACTGACCCCAGGGACACGGAAGAGTGTGTCAGTGACACCTACCTTCGTGTCTGGAATGCCATCCCGCCGGAACGCCCCCGCTCTCTGCGGGCCTATCTGGCCCGCATCACCCGGAATCTGGCATTGGACCGTTATAACTACAATACTGCTGCCCAACGCAGTACAGCCCTCACCGACGCTTTTGAGGAATTGGAACCTTGGATCGCTACCGGGCAGGGCGATCCGGACACAGAACTGGATGCATCAGAGCTGCGCCGGGTGCTGAACGGCTTCCTGCGCCGTCAGAGCGCTGAGGCCCGCGTGTTCTTTTTGCGCCGCTACTGGTATGGAGAGAGCATCCGGGAGATCGCGGAAGAATGCTGTGTCAGCGAAGCAAAGGTTAAGACATCCTTGTTCCGCACGCGGGAACGGCTGCGCACGGAACTGGAACAAGAAAGGATCAGCCTATGAATCAAACTCGTTTTCAAAAATGGATGAACGCCGTGGACGATGATCTGCTGGAGGAAGCTCAGCAGCCTATGAAAAAGAGACGGTCCTGGCTGTACAGAGCCGGGGCGATTGCCGCCTGTCTTGCAGTAGCTGTAACTGCCATCACCCTATCCCACCGAGGCACCGACCAACTGGGCATGATCGCAAACCCCATGCACGAATCCAGCGCAGCTGAGTTTCAGCAGCTTGGATACTCCATCCCCCTGCCGGACAGTGCCTCCGGCACCTCCTACTACCTGATCGACACAGGGGCAAGCGACAAGCAAATGGCCGAAGTCAATTTTGAACAGGGCGGACAGTCGTACTACTGTCGTGCCTTAAAGGCAGAGCAGCCCCAGGACATCTCCGGTATTTATGCTGACTGGACGGAGAGCCTGGACTGGAGCGGCGAAGATGTTTCCGTCCAGCTGCGCAAGTCCGAGGATGCGGCCTGGGTGGGCTGGTATGCTCCGGAGGCCGAGACGCAGTGGTGTGTTGTCGGTGGCAGCGATGCCCAGATGCTGCTGGACACTGCCCAAACCATTGTGGAGAAGCTGGGGTACGTCATGCCGCTGTATCCGATGGAAAGTGTGGAGGACGCCTTTGCCGACGGCGGATACTCTGCGGACTTCACGGCAGCGGACCTTGTCAAAACCGGGGATGGGTATTCCCTAACCGCGGAGATCTATGACTATGACCGCTATGAACTGGAAGATATTCAGGGTTTGAAAGAAGGCGACCAGATCCAGGTCTGTCAGAAGCCGGTGACCGTTGAGAGCATCCGGCGGGATAACGGCACTGTCATCATCAACGGCGGCATCGAAAGCGGCGGCGTAGAGCTGATTGAGGATGACGGTCTGTACCGCACCTACGCAATGGATGACCATCCGATCTACTATGATCTGGGAACGATCACCCTGCCCCTATCTACCGACTGCACCTTTGAAGATCACGCCGACCTGGAACAGGAGCCTGACGGCTTGGTTCATGAGTATGAGGACGTCCCTGCGGCTATTCAGGCCAGTGAAACGCCCTTCAACTGCTATAACACGGTCATCACTGTCCGGCAGGAGCAGGTGGTGCAGATCATCCGCTATTGGATTCCCTGATGGATCGACATATAGAATCGAGGTAACATGATATGATTCAGAAAGAAAAATACAACGCAAAAAAGATACTTGCCCTGATCCTGTCTCTCGCCTGCGTGACAGGGCTGCTGGCAGGGTGCGGCCGACAGAACACCAGTGAAGGAAAAGCTGACGGAAGCTCCTTGGAAGAACAAACATCCGACACCTGGTATGAAATTGATCAGGAAGCAGGCATTCTGACCATCCGCCTTCCCGCCGAAAAGGAAGGATTCATTTGGAACTTTACCATCGACGACACCACCCTGTTGGAACTGCTCACGCAGGAGGACAATGACGGCACCTTTGTTGCCAGCTTCCGGGCGCTGGGAGACGGCGAGACAGTTGTGTCTTTCACCTATGCCAGGGATGATGCGCTGGAGGAAATCCGGGCGCTGAATGTTACCTGCAAGGATGGAAAAGTAGCCGACGTCTCCAACGCTTCCGTTATGCCCATCAGTGGACAGGATGATCCGGAGATCACAGACCTTCGAAACAGCAACAGCATCCCCATGATTATGAAGGAACACAGCGCGGTGACCTGCGTCTCCGAGACCTGGGACGGGGAGAACAACTGGCAGAATAAGACTGTCAGTCAATTCGTCAGTTCCGATGGCCGCCTGTGGTATGACTACGAACAGTACGATGATGCTGACCAGGTCGTATACTGCGAGGCGGGATACATCAACGATGACGTTCCCGGTGCCCTGTATACCTGCGAAAAAGACGGTCTGAAAACGATGACGCTGTGCTCGGCGTCTGAGTATGAAGCCATGGTGTCTGACCGCTGGCTGGCGCGTCAGCTATATGACTATGAGACCGTGGCGGACAAGGCTGACAGCACGGAGTATGGAACCACCACCCTGACCGCCGCCAGGCAGAATGGTCTGACAGGAATCAACAGCGAGGTCATTTACTTTATCGACGATGCGACCGGCCTCATCACCGGCATGGAGGTGACGGAGCATAGTGCAGAGGACGGCAGCGTAGTCTCCGTGACCCGCAGCAATATTCTCTACGATGAACCCCGGCTCATGGAGGAGCAGGCGGCTATGAATATTCTGTTCCCGGAGGACGCCTGCTATCTGAACGTGATCATCAATCCCGGAAAAGAGAATTCCGAGGAACAGGCTTTCCATGTGGATAAGTCCACGGAGGTGGAATTTGACGCCATGGAGGGCTATCAGCTGTACTACGATTATGATTGTACCCAGCCCATGGATTGGATCGATGTGGGGCAGAATAAGCTGACTGTCTATGTCACGATAGATCCTGCGAAATAAGCATTTAAGAGATTCTTCTGTGATTGAACACAAACAGATTTCGAAAATCTAACGCCGTAAACGGCATAGGAAGATCACTATAAATCAAACACACGAGCAGTGGAATAGATGGACAATTCTTGTCACTTCGGATATTAAGCCCGCATCGGTGCAGACGACGATAAGTAGCGGTCGATTTCTCCATTGCTAATGGCGCACTTCTATACAGGGTAAACCCTGTATTGTGCGTCCTGCGGAGCGAACAGCCCGGACAATTGAAGTCTGGGCTGTTTTGCGTCACTTCGTTCCGAACAAGGGAGTGCCTCCCTTGCGCTGCTTACGCAGCTATCCCAGCGCACTTTGCAGCGGGAACAATCTGCTTTCAGCAGACAGTTCCCACCGCAAAGTCTGAAAATCTCATACTGTCAGTCAGACCGTCTACCGAAAATGTAGGCGGTCTTTTTCATCCCATCCATCCCATCAAAAAGGAGGTCATGCACTATGACAAAACAGAAAACCGTCCCCGAACTGAAAGCCGAGATTGCCGCCAATGAGCGCCAGCTTGCCCAGCTCCGGCACAAACAGCAGCAGCTTGAAAACCGTGCCGTCTACTATGAAAAGGGTGACCGCCGAAAACGGGCGCACAGGTTGATTACTCGTGGAGCCGCTGTGGAGAGTGTAGTCCCGTTGGCGAAGGTGTTGAGCGAAACCGAATTTTACGCCTTTGCGGAAAAAGCCCTCGCCTTGCCAGAGGTCAAGGGTTTGCTCATGGAGGCCGTCAACGAGCACAACAAAAATGAGTTTGGGGGTGATTGGCCATCGCATTATTCCATTTTCACGTAACCCAGATCAAGCGCAGCGCCGGACAGTCTGCCGTGGCTGCTGCCGCCTATCGCTCCGGCGAAAAGCTGCACAGCGAGTATTACGGCGAGGACAGCGACTACACCCGCAAGGGCGGCGTGATCTGTTCGGAAATCCTGCTGCCGCCCCAAGCCCCGCCCTCTTTCTCTGACCGGGAAACACTCTGGAACGCCGTGGAGAAAGTGGAACGTGGAAAGAGAGCCCAGCTTGCATATAGTTTTGACATTGCCTTGCAGAACGAGTTTTCCATGCAGGAGAACATTGAGCTTGCAAGGCATTTTTTGTTGGAGCAGTGTGTGAGCCGGGGCATGGTGGCGGACTATGCCATTCATCAACCGGATAAGAAGGACGGCGGCATCCAGAACCCGCATTTTCATGTCATGTGTCCCATCCGTCCTATCGAGCCGGACGGAAAATGGGGCAACAAGCAGCGGCGGGAATATGTGCTGGACGAACAGGGTGAGCGTATCCGGGATGAGGCCGGGAACTATGTGTTCAACGCCGTCCCCACCACCGATTGGGGCAAGCCGGAGACATTGGAGTTTTGGCGTGAACAATGGGCGCAACTCTGCAATACCAGATTTGCTGAGAAAGGTTTGGATTGCCGCATCGACCACCGCAGCTATGAGCGTCAGGGTGTGGAGCAAATACCCACCCAGCACGAGGGGCCGACTGTCCGGGCGATGGAGGCCAAGGGTATCCGTACCAACAAGGGCGATCTCAACCGCTGGATCAGGAAAACCAACGCCATGTTCCGGGAGGCAAAACAGAAAATTGTCGCTCTGATCGACTGGCTGAAAGAAATAAAAGCTGAGCTGTCCAAGCCCCAGCCGCCTACACTGGTGGAGCTGCTGTCCGCCTACTATGACAACCGCAACAAGGGCGCATACAGCAGCAAGGCCAGAATCGCCAATCTGAAAAGGCTGTCTGAGGCAGTCAGCTATCTGGAAACCAAAGGCCTCTACACTGCTGACGATCTGGACGCAGCTCTGCATACCATGCAGGACAAAATCGACACGCTGAAAAAGTCGGCATCCGGGAAGCAGGCCCGCATCAAGGAACTGGACGAGCTGCTTCGCATGGCGGACTACTACGAGGACGGAAAACCCGTTGCGGACAAGCTGAAAACCATCCGCTTTGAGAAATCCCGCCAGAAGTACAAGGCAGAACACGACGATACGCTTCGCCTGTTCTACATGGCTGAGCGCAAGTTGAAAAGACAAGTGGTGGACGATAAGCTGCCTGCTACCGCATGGCGTGAGGAAAAGGCCCGTCTGGAAACAGAGTACAGGGATTTGCAGACGGAGCTTACACCGTTGTATGCGGACGTGAAAAAGCTCTGGGGCATCCATTACAACATCTATGAAGTGCAACATGAGCAGGAGCGCCAGAACGCCGCTGTGCGGCAGAAAAAGCAGGAAATCGAACACTAATTCTTACAGAAAATCAGGAGGTACTTATGGAAGAGAAATCGAAATTTGAACACCAACTCGACCCGGAGGGATATTATTTCTCCGAGCCGGAGTCTCTGCCGTCTGAAAAAACCGAGCGCAGATTCTTCTGGGGCGAGGACGGCCATATCCATGTGAAGAATCTCTCCGCTTTCTGGATTCCCGAATTGACCGTCACCGAGGTCATCCACGGCACCACCTACGTTGTGACAGGAAGCTATGAGGGGACGGAAAACTTTGTCCGCAAGCTGGAACGCATCACATCCAGAAAGTTTGCTGAAAAGATGGAGGATTCAGAATGACAAACAACCAGAATCTTGGTACAATAGAGCCAACCAATCCTGTACTGACAGTTGCTCCACCAAAGGAGGATACAGAAATGTACGGAGCAACAGATAAAATGACCGCCCTTTATTGCCGACTGTCTCAGGAGGATGACCGGGCTGGCGAATCCCTGTCCATCGAAAATCAGAAGGCCATGCTTTTGCAATACGCCAGGGAGCATCACTTCCCCAACCCAACCTTTTTCGTGGATGACGGTGTAAGCGGCGTGACCTACGACCGTCCCGGCTTTCAGGCCATGCTGGCCGAAATCGAGGCGGGGCGGGTGGCCGTGGCGATCACCAAGGACCTCTCACGGCTGGGCCGCAACTCAGCACTGACAGGGCTTTACACCAACTTCACCTTTCCACAGAACGGCGTCCGCTTCATCGCCATCAACGACAACTACGACACCATTGACCCGAACCGGGTGGACAACGATTTTGCGGGCATCAAGAACTGGTTCAACGAGTTCTATGCCCGGGATACCAGCCGCAAGATCAGAGCCGTCCAAAAAGCCAAAGGTGAGCGTGGCGTACCCCTGACCACCAATGTGCCCTATGGCTATGTGAAAGACCCGGAGAATCCCCGCCGCTGGGTGGTTGACCCGGTAGCCGCTGATGTGGTGAAGCGTATCTTCTCTATGTGCATGGAGGGCCGTGGCCCCATGCAGATCGCCAACCAACTGAAATCGGACAAGGTGCTGACACCCACCGCATACAGGGCCTTGCAGGGAATCAAGACCCCGAACAAGAAACCGGAGGACCCCTGCGACTGGCACAGCAGTACCATTGTGGCGATTCTGGAACGGCGGGAGTACACGGGCTGTACGGTGAACTTCAAGACCTATACCAACTCCATCTGGGACAAGAAACAGCGGGACAATCCCCTTGAGAAGCAGGCCATCTTCCCCAATACACATGAGGCCATCATCGAGGAAGCCGTGTTTGAGAAGGTACAGCAGGTTCGCCAGCAGCGGCACCGCAAGACCCGCACAGGCCGCAGCAGTATCTTTTCCGGGCTGGTGTACTGCGCCGACTGCGGCGAGAAGCTGTATTACGGGGCGACCAACAATTACCGACCGGAGGGCGCGTTCTTCGACTGTTCTCTCCATTGGAAGCACAAAGACAAGTGCGGTACTCATTACATCCGGGAAACCGTACTCAGCCATCTGGTCCTGAAACACATTCAGGCTGTGACGGGTTACATTCTGCGGCATGAGGCACATTTCCGTGCAGTGATGGAGGAACAACTCCGGCTGGAAAGCAGTGAGCAGATCCGCATCCGCAAAAAACGGTTGGAACGGAACGAAAACCGCATTGCCGAGCTGAAACGGCTGTTTATCAGGATTTACGAGGACAACGCTAGCGGGCGGCTGAGCGATGACCGATTCGATATGCTGAGCCTGACCTATGAAACGGAGCAGAAGCAGTTGGAGGCCGAGTGCATCACCTTGCGGCAGGAAATTGAAGTACAGGAACGACAGAACGAAAACATTGAGAAGTTCATTCAGACGGCGCACAAGTATGTGGGCATCGACGAGCTGGACGGCTACGCTCTGCGGGAGCTGGTGTCAGCTATCTATGTGGATGCACCGGACAAATCCAGCGGAAAGCGTGTGCAGCACATCCACATCAAGTATGACGGGCTGGGTTTCATCCCGCTGAATGAGCTGATGAAAGAGGAAACGGCGTGACCGAAGTCACGCCGCACCCCTTGAAAACTCAAGGTTTTCACCATTTTTTGAGTTTACTGTTTTACGACCACCCGGCTAAAGGCGGCCGTTTTTTATTCAGGGGTAAGGAAATCAGGAGGCAGACTCCAGCTGGCGCTGGGCCTGGGAGAGAAGCATGGTATCCGGGTCGAATCCGTATTTCTCCAGCACTGCCATGGTGTTGGTGGCGCTCTTCTGCAGGGTAATGGTAATGGTATAGGTGCTGGCCTGCTGGGCAGTGCCGGCGGGGGCGGTGCTTGGATTCTTGCTGCTGGTGCTTCCCTTGATGGTGTCCGCCACCCGGTAGGTGAGCTGCAGGTCGCAGTAGCAGCAGTTTTCCAGCCGTTCCCGGTCCTCCAGCAGATAGCGCCGGCCCAGGTTTCCGGCGGCCAGGTCGGCCCTGACTGCCTCCTCCAGCTCGGTCAGAGCCTCGGCGGGCAGATACTCCTCGGTATAGTAGCCCTGGGATGTGCCAGCCTGCCACACGTTGGTGAGCACCGCGTCCACCAGACGGTCGCTTTCCTCTACGCCGCCCAGGTACATTTCCTCCGACAGGCCGGGCGTGTTGAGCAGGGCCTGGAGCATGGCGTCGGGGGAGTTGGGATCGGTCAGAGTCTCCTCTGTCACCGGCAGGTAGTAGTACCGCTCCATCACCGAGCCGTCGTTGAGGACATACTTGAGCCGCAGATCGGTACCGCCCTCGGTCTGGAGATCCAGACCGTCGCTCTCAGCGGAAACCCAGCTGCTGGTCCGGGTATCGGCGGTCTCCTCCAGCCAGCCCTTTTCCTCCACGATCCGCTGGTGAAGTTCCGTCACGGCCTCGATAAGTTCAGGGTCGCTGATACCGTAAGTGGTCCAGTGCAGGTTGTCGTCCGGGTGGGTCTCTATATCGGAAATAAAGACCGACTTGACCTGGGCGGTGTCGGGTACCCGGGTCTCAAAGCCAAAGCCGTCCAGCTCCATTAGGCACATGGCGGCGGTGAGGCAGGCCAGGAATACGGCGCAGCCCTTCCAGCAGGGCTTGAACACCCAGAAGCTCTTGCGCAGCAGCATGGCGGCCACGAAGCAGCCGAAGGCGCCCCAGACCAGCATCCACACCAGCAGAACCCAGGCGCTGCTGGGCAGCATAGAAGAGAAAATATTGTCAAACATGGTGCCCAGGGCGATGGCGCAGCAGAAGGCCACGCCGTACTGGAACACGGGGCGCACCCAGCCAACGCTCACCACGTCCCCGGCGCTCTCCAGCTGACGGCGGCGGTAGACCGCCAGAGCCAGGCCGGCAAAGACCAGCCCCGCCAGGGCCAGCAGGAACACGTAGCCCAGGCCCACAAAGCAGGCCTCGGTATTTTCGTTGCCGTAGTCGATGGTGGTGTGATAGCCCAGGTACAGGATGGGGGTGAGCCAGGTGGCTACGTCCTCCATCCAGGCGGCACTGGTAAAGCCGAAGAGGAAGCGGCTGGCCATGTTCTGGAGCAGGTAGCACAGCCCGGCGGCCAGCACGTTCAGGATGCCGTAAAAAGCGGGCAGGGCCAGAATGTGGCCGGTAAACATGCCGCAGAATACGGCGAAGGAGTAGAAAAACAGGTTGAGTATGCTGACCACCACCAGCCAGGTGAACAGGCTGCTGAACACCAGGATGCCGAAGGCAGTTTCCACTACTACCGCCGCCAGGAAGACCACCACATTGGGCACGATCAGAAAGGCCAGGCCCGACAGGTAGTTGGTGAGAAACAGGCCCTCCCGCCGCATGGGCAGCGAGTGGAGGAAGGCGGCGGAGCGGCTGGAATAGAGGTAGGAGAACACCGCCATAGCGGTGAGGATGCCGAAAAAGAAAGAGAGAGCGGCAGCCGTACTGAGATAGCCAGTCAGGAAGCTCAGGGGGATGACGCGGGTATCCACCCGGCTCATATATTCCCCGTTTACCAGGATGTTCACCGGCAGCAGCATCAGCCACAGCAGCCCATACAGCCCCCAGATGGGCCAGAAGCGGGACAGGTTTTTCCAGAACAGGGTAAAATTAAAGTACGATGTCGCGGACCGCATAGTCCTCACCTCCCAGCTCGTAAATGAAAATCTCCTCCAGGGTCAGAGGCAGAGCCTCCATCAGAATGGGGGCGAAGGCGGCCAGCCGGTTAGTGACCTCGGTGGCGTTGCCCCGGACGATCAGGGTGTGGATGCGGCCCACCTGGGACACATGGAGCACCTCCAGGTCCTCCGGCAGCTTGGGCATCTCCCGCTCCTGGAAGACCACCTGCATTTTTACCACGTTCTCCTGCAGGTCGGAGAGGGAGCGCTCAATGAGTACCTTGCCGTGGGACAGAATTCCCACATGGTCGCACACGTCCTCCAGCTCCCGCAGGTTGTGGGAGGACACCAGTACCGTGGTGCCGTGCTCCGCCACGTCCCCCATGAGAAGGCTCCACACCTGCCGGCGCATCACCGGGTCCAGGCCGTCCACCGGCTCATCCAGCACCAGCACCTCCGGCCGGCAGCACAGAGCCAGCCAGAAAGCCGCCTGCTTCTGCATGCCCTTGGACAGGCGGCGGATAGCCTGCTTCTCATTTACGGTGGAGAATACGTCCTTCAGCGCCTCGTACCGAGCCTGGTCGAACCGGGGGTAGAAGCCCTTATAAAAGCGCATCATATCCCGGGTGGAGGCCGACAGGAAGTAGTAGAGCTCGTCAGGGATGTTGGCAATGCGGGCTTTGGCCGCCGGGTTTTCATAGATGGGGTTGCCCTCCAGCAGCACTGAGCCGGAGTCCTGCCGGTATACGCCGGTGACGTGACGCAGCAGGGTGGACTTGCCTGCGCCGTTGGGTCCCACCAGTCCGTAGATGGACCCCTTGGGCACCGTCATGGTCAGCCCGTCCAGGGCCCGGAATCCGTCAAAGATTTTGACCAGATTCTTGGCTTCGATCATAGTCCTCTCTCCTCTCTGGCCTTCCTGCGGCCGGCGGCCTCCTCCAGCCGCGTGGCCAGCTCCTCCGGCGTCATGCCTAAAAACAGCAGCTCCGCCGCCGATGCGTCAAACTGCTTCAGAAGCCCCTCCCGCCGTGCGGCGTTCACATCCGCCTGGGGAGCGGCAAAGGAGCCCTTTCCCGCCACGGTGTAGAGGTAGCCCTCCTGCTCCAGGGATTCGTAGGCCCGCTGGATGGTGTTGGGGTTGATGGCCAGGGAGGAGGCCAGCGCCCGCACTGAGGGCAGCTTGTCTCCCGCCTGGAGGGCTCCCGTTACCACCAGATGCCGCAGGCCGTCCTTCACCTGTTCATAGATGGGCCGGGCGTCCCGGTAATTGAGTTGGATCATGGTTCCGTCTCCTTTCGGAAACTGTATGATGTGGAATAGTACAGTCAGTATACCCGGGAGGCGGAGAAAAGTCTTTAATTATTTCTGACGTTTTCCTTTCACTTTTGGTTTCCCCTAAAACGCCAAATTTCCAGTGACAAGGCGGAAGGGAGGGGTTATAATAAAAAGACCGACAAAGGGACAAGGGGGAGCGTAAGATGCGGGAAGAAGGCTGGCAGGCCTATTTGACCTGTGTGGAGGAGCTGCTGCGGTCCCCTCAGGTTCAAGCGATGCGGGAGATCCGACACCATCCCGGGGTGAGCTGCTACGAACACAGCGTGTTCGTCTCCTACACCGCCTTCCGCCTGGCGGAAAAATGGGGGGCGGACAGCCGCGCCGCCGCCCGAGCGGGTCTGCTCCATGATCTGTACCTGTACGACCCCAAGAGCCTGCCCTCCTACAAACAGTGCTTTGCCCACCCGGTGGCCGCCCTGCGCAACGCCTGGCAGCTGTGCGGGGAGCTGACGCCGGCGGAAGCCGACGGCATTTTGTGCCATATGTGGCCTATGGCCCGCCACATTCCCCGCTGCCGGGAGGCGGCGGCGGTCTGCCTGGCCGACAAGCTGTGCGCCACGGCGGAAGTGCTGCAGATCTGGCGGCGCAGTACGCTGCGGGTAAAGTGCGTACACTTTATGTAAAGAATCAGGCAAAATTTCAACAGAAATTGTATAAGCACACGAAGAGGAAAAAACAGCCGGATTTTTTTGAAAAATCCGATGCTTTTTTCGGCGCTGTTTGCTATAATCGTAACAGAAGACTATACTTTGATCTGAGGTGATCCCGAATATGAGCGTAACTGGAGCGGTGGTATTCCTGCCCAGAGAGGGGAACGGCGTTTCACGGATGCTGGAGGAGCTGCTGTTCGACCCCGCCGCCCGCTGGCTGGCTGAGTCGCTGCGCGCCGCCGGAGTGGAACGCTTTTTTGTGGTCTGCCACAGTGACGATCAGGAAAAGGCGGCCCTCTGCTTCCCGGAGGACACCGAGTTCGTCACCGGCGTCAGCCAGGACGCGGTGGAGCAGCTGGTGACTTTCCTGGGCAGCCTTTCGGGCAAGGCGGTGGTCATTACCAAGCCGGTGCTGCTGAGCTGGCAAGCTGCCCGCACCCTGACCGACGAGAGTGCCGCCGGACCGCTGGACAACAAAGACACGGGCGTGTACCGGATGGACGCTGCCCTGCTGGCCTCCCTGCTGGGCGGAGGGGCCGGCCTGGAGGAGGCCCTGAAGGAGAACGGCGACAAGGTGGGCGGCCGCAGCCCCTGGTTCCAGGACGTCTACTCCATCCGGAGCGGCGGAGAGGCCCGGGCGGAAGCCGAGCTCACCGCCCGCAACTACGGCGCATGCCGCCTGCTGGAGCAGGGTGTGCGCATGATGGACCCCAACACCTGCTATGCGGGACCCCGGGTCCAGGTGGGTGAGGGCACGGTGCTGCTGCCCGGCACGATCCTCCGGGGAGAGACCGTCATCGGCAAGAATTGTGAGATCGGCCCCAATTCCATGATCCGGGACTGCACGGTGGGTGAGGGCGTGACAGTGAACGCCTCCCAGCTCAACGAGAGCACCGTGGACGACGGCACTACCGTGGGGCCCTTTGCCTACATCCGGCCCAACTGCCATGTGGGTCCCCATGTGAAGGTGGGCGACTTTGTGGAGCTGAAGAACTCCAACATCGGCGAGGGCACCAAGATTTCCCACCTGACCTATGTGGGAGATTCCGACGTGGGCGGCCACGTCAACTTCGGCTGCGGTACCGTGACGGTGAACTACGACGGTACCCAGAAGTACCGCACCACCATCGGGGACAACGCCTTTATCGGCTGCAACACCAACCTGGTGGCCCCGGTGCGGGTGGGTGAGGGCGCTTACACCGCCGCCGGCTCCACCATTACCGACGAGGTGCCCGCCGACTCCCTGGCCATTGCCCGGGCCCGTCAGACGGTGAAAAAGCAGTGGGCGGCCAAACGCCGCGCCCGCAGAAGGTAAACTCATCCCGCTGGGATGGAAATATAGAGATTTACGTGAGAGGATGTTTGAAGAATGATTGCACACGGTAAGGACATCAAGATCTTTTCCGGCAATTCCAACCGCGCTCTGGCCGAGGCCATCTGTAAGGAGATGGGCATGGAGCTGGGCAACGCCGAGGTGGGCGCCTTCTCTGATGGCGAGAACTTTGTCTCCATCTATGAGACCGTCCGCGGCTCCGACGTGTTCGTAGTCCAGTCCACCAGCTCCCCGGTTAACGACAACCTGATGGAGCTGCTCATCATGATCGATGCCCTGAAGCGGGCCTCCGCCGGCCGGATCACCGCCGTGATCCCCTACTTCGGCTATGCCCGTCAGGACCGCAAGACCAAGCCCCGCGATCCCATTTCCGCCAAGCTGGTGGCCAACCTCATCACCCGCGCCGGCGCCGACCGGGTGCTGACCATGGACCTGCACGCCAACCAGATCCAGGGCTTCTTCGATATCCCCGTGGATAACCTGCTGGGCAACCCCATCTTCACCAACTACCTCCACGACCGCTTTGCCGGTCAGGAGGACGACGTGATCGTGGTTTCTCCCGACGTGGGCTCCGTGGCCCGCGCCCGCGCCTTCGCCCAGAAGCTGGGCATGGGCCTGGCCATCGTGGATAAGCGCCGCCAGAAGGCCAACTCCTCCGAGGTCATGAACATCATCGGCGACGTCCGGGGCAAGAAGGTCATCCTCTTTGACGACATGGTGGATACCGCCGGCTCCCTGTGCGGTGCGGCTCAGGCTCTGGTGGAGCTGGGCGGCGCTACCGACGTCATCGCCTGCGCCAGCCACGGCGTGCTCTCCGGCCCCGCCGTGGAGCGCATCGAGAAGAGCGTCATCAAGGAGCTCTACTTCCTGGATACCGTGCCTGCCAAGCAGGGCGCTTCCTGCGACAAGATCAAGTATCTCTCCGTGGCCCACATGTTTGCCGAGGCCATCGAGCGCATCTACGAAGAGGTCTCCGTGTCCAAGCTCTTCGTGTAAAAAACAGACTATATTGGTAGGGCGGGGGCTTGCCCCCGCCCTTGCCTGTTGTTAAGGAGCATCTATGTTTTTCAACAAAAACCGAACCTCCGGGGTGGAATGGCTGCTGGTGGGCCTGGGCAACCCGGGGGATAAGTACGACAATACCCGCCACAACGTGGGCTTTGCCGCCATCGATCAACTGGCTGAAGAGCTGAAGGTGCCGGTGCAGAAGCTGAAGTACCGGGCTCTCACCCAGACCGTGGAGCTGGGCGGCGCCAAGGTGCTGCTCATGAAGCCCATCACCTATATGAACCTGTCCGGCGAGGCGGTAGGGGAGGCGGCCCGGTTCTTCAAGATCCCTGCCGACCACGTGCTGGTGCTCTCCGACGATGTGTCCCTCCCCGTGGGCAAGCTGCGCATCCGCAAGGGGGGCTCTGCCGGAGGCCACAACGGCCTGAAGAGCATCATCCATCACCTGGGCACCGATCAGTTTCCCCGGGTGAAGATCGGCGTAGGGGAGAAGCCCCACCCGGACTACGATATGGCCGACTGGGTGCTGGGGAAGTTTACGGGCGAGGACCTGAAGACCATTACCCAGGCGATCCAGCGGGCGGGAAAAGCCGCCGAGTGCTATATCCAGGACGGCCCGGACAAGGCCATGAACAAGTTCAACGGCTGAGGGGCTGTTGCCAAATCGTAACTTGCTTTTTTCCATTGCCCCGGTTAGCATAGGGAAAGCGGGGCCTGTGTCCCGCTTTCTTTTGTTGTATCCAGGCGGGAGGGAAAACCATGGCCAAACGCAGACAGTTTTACCAGCTGAGTCCGGTGTGCTACCGGATCTCTCTGTGGAAGGAGGGGCTGCGCAAGTCTCTGGCCGACCGGCGGTCCGGGTTTCGGGCCGCGGAACTGCGGCAGGAGGAATCCCTGCCCGTCATCGTGAAGAGCCACCGCTCCCCGGTGCTGCGGCGGCTGGAGGGGGTGGACATGGCCCTCCAGCGGAGTAAGCGGGCCAACCTGGTCCTGGCCGCCGGGTGCATCGACGGCATCGTGATCCGGCCGGGAGAGAGCTTCTCTTTCTGGCGGCTGGTGGGGAACCCCACCGCCAGGCGGGGATTTGGGCCCGGCCTGACCATCGCCAGCGGCCGGTTGGGCACCGGTGTGGGGGGCGGACTGTGCCAGGCGGCCAACCTGATCCACTACCTGGTGCTCCACAGTCCCCTGACGGTGACCGAGCTCCACCACCATTCCGACGCCCTCTTTCCCGACGACCGGCGGCGGGTGCCCTTCGGCACCGGCACCTCCATCTTTTATCCCCACATCGACTACCGCTTCCGCAACGACACCGGCCAGCCGGTCCAGCTGCGGCTGTGGCTGGAGGAGGACGACTTGTGCGGCGAGCTGCGCAGCCAGACTCCCTTCCCCCTGCGCTACCGCCTGCGGGAGGAGGACAGCCACTATGTAAAGGAGGGGGCGGACTACTACCGGGTCAGCCGGGTGTACCGCCTGAGCCTGAACGGCGCCGGGGAACAGGTGAACAGGGAGCTGCTGCTGGACAACCACTCCAAGGTGCTCTTTGACCCCGCCCTCATTCCACCGGACCAGCTGTGGGAGGCCGACCCATGACCGCCCCTCTGCTGGAGCGGGTGCGGGCCAACAGCCTGACCTTGGGAGACCGTCCCGCCCTGATAGCGGGTGCGCATACCATCCTCTGGCGTGACCTGTGGCCCATGGCCCAGGGCCTGGCCGCCCGTCTCCGGGCGGCGGGGGGAGGGGCCGGTAGCCCTGTCCGGCAGCCCGGATCGGGTGTGGCTCCCGGCGGCCTTTCTGGCCTGCCTCATTGCCGGGCGGCCCTACTTGCCTCTTGACCCCAGCCTGCCCCTCCAGCGGCAGCGGGAGCTGGCAGCGGGGCTGGGTGCCCAGTGGCTGGAGGAGGGAGGGGCTCTGGAAGGTTTCGCCTCCGGACTGAGCTGTTCCCCGGCGGAGGACGAGGAGCGGCTGGCATACCTGCTGTTTACCTCCGGCACCACCGGTGCCCCAAAGCCGGTGGGCATCAGTGTGCGCAACCTGGAGTCCTTCCTCCGCTGGGCGGTCACCCTGCCTGGCCTGGCAGACAGCGCCGGAGAGACGGCGGTGGGCCAGGCGGCCTGGTCCTTTGACCTGTCGGTGGCCGACCTGTACCTGTCCCTGACCCGGGGAGGCACCCATGTGGCCCTGACGGAGGAGGAAAAGGGGGACTATCCCGCGCTGCTCCGCCGGTTGGAAGACTGCGGCGCCGCCCTGCTGGTGACCACCCCCACCTTCCTGCGGCTGTGCCTGGCCGAGCCCGGCTTTTCCCCCAAACGGCTGCCCGGCCTGCGGACGGTGTTCTCCTGCGGGGAGACCCTGCCTCCCGCTGCCGCCC
This sequence comes from Flavonifractor sp. HCP28S3_F3, assembly GCF_052065355.1. Lineage (NCBI taxonomy): Bacteria > Bacillati > Bacillota > Clostridia > Eubacteriales > Oscillospiraceae > Flavonifractor > Flavonifractor sp. HCP28S3_F3. The sequence goes on along the minus strand of NZ_JBQHUF010000007.1, from coordinate 18,027 downwards.
GGCGGCTGTTGGACCGCTTCCCCGGCTGTACCCTGCTCAACGCCTACGGCCCTACCGAGGCCGCCTGCGCCGTCACCGCCGTCCCCATTTCCCGGGACATGTGCGGCGGGCCTCTGCCCATTGGCCGGGCGGGGGAAGGGGCAGTGTCGGTGACCCTGGAGGAGGGGGAGCTGATCCTCACCGGGGAGAGCGTGGCCCCCGCCTTTGGAGGCCGCTATGCCACCGGCGACCTGGGCTATGTGAAAGAGGGGCTGCTGTACTGGGCGGGCCGGAAGGACCACCAGCTGAAGTATAAGGGCTACCGCATCGAGCCCGCCGAGATCGAGGGGGTCCTGGAGTCCCTGCCCGGCGTAGAGCGGGCGGCGGTGCTCCCCCGCCGGGGTCCCGGCGGGGAGGTGCGAGGCCTGACGGCCGTAGTGGAGGGCTCTGCCCACACGGAGACCCTGCGGACGGAACTGGCCCGGCTGCTGGCCCCCTGCAAATGCCCCGGACAGTGGGTGCGCCTGGACCGCATTCCCCTGACCCCCAACGGAAAATGCGACCGGAAACGGCTGGAGGAGATGATACAATGAACCTGGAGGACTCTGTCCGGGCCCTGCTGGTCCAAGCCTGCGGGACCCAGCGGGCGTTGCTGCCCGGCACCGACCTGCTGGCGGAGGAACTGCTGGACTCCCTGGCCTTCATCGAGCTGCTGGAGGGCCTGGAGGATCTGGGAATCATTCTCCAGCCCACCCGCATTCCCAAAGACCGATTCCGTACCGTGGACAGCATCCTGGCCCTGGTGCGGGAGTACGCCGGGTAGTCCTCGGGCCCACCGCCCTGGGGCCCGTGCGCCCATGACTTCCAAATTTTGCTATATCGTGCGAGGTGTACCATGAAACAACTGCTCTCCGCCCTGGGCGACATTCCTGAATACCGTGCCCTGACGGCGACCATCGACAACGGAGCCTGCCCGGTGGCCTTTTCCGGCCTGTCAGCGGTCCATCGGGCCCACTTTGCTGCCGGGCTCCACCAGGAGCTGGAGCGGCCGGTAGTGGTGGTGTGCGCCGACGAGGGCGAGGCCCAGCGGATGGAGAAGGACCTGGCCGCCCTGTCAGGGGAAAAGGTGGCCGCCCTGTCCGCCCGGGAGTTTACCTTCCACAACGCCGCCGTGGTGTCCCGGCAGTATGAGCACCGGCGGCTTTCGGTGCTCCGGGCTCTGGCGGCGGGGGAGTGCCCCCTGCTGGTGTGCACTGTGGAAGCCATCCTCCAGCGCACCATCCCCAAGACCCTGCTGACCCAGGCGGCCCAGGTGGTACGGATGGGGGAGAGCCACGACCTCAATGAGCTTACGGAAACTCTGTCTGCCGCCGGATATACCCGGTGCGAGCAGGTGGAGGGCGTGGGCCAGTTTGCACTTCGGGGCGGCATCCTGGACCTTTTCTCCCCCGCCCACCTGAAGCCTGTCCGGGTGGAGTTCTTTGGAGACGAGATCGACGCCATGGGCCTGTTCGACCCGGACACCCAGCGGCGGATTGAAAATATCTCTGAGGCGGAGATCCTCCCCGCCGCCGAGGTGCTGCCCCAGTTTGCCCCTGGGGGCTACGGCGGTCTGCTGGAGCTGCTGGACGGCCTCATTTCCCGGGTAAGGAAACGCAAGGGGAGCGATAAGCTGCTCACCACCCTGGAGGAGGACCGGGAGAAGCTGGCTCAGGGGATCGGCTTCCCCGCCATGGACCGCTATCTGGAGCTCATTTATCCGCAAATGAGCACGGCTGCGGACTACTTCCCCGAGGACGCCATTGTGGTGCTCAGCGAGAGCCCCCGGGTGGCCGAGCGGGGCCAGAACTACCTGTGGCAGCTGGAGGAGGACACCAAGACCCTGATGGAGCGGGGTGAGCTGGCCGGCGAGCTGGCCCGGCTGGCCCGCACCCCGGAGGAGCTGTGGGGGACCCTGGACCAGTGGCCGGTGTGCTTCCTGGACTCCTTTACTTCCTCCAAGTATCCCATGCGGCCCCGGACGGTGCTCAATCTGCTGGCCAAGCAGCTGCCCTCCTACGGTGCCAGTCTGGAGACTGCCGTCTCCGACCTGGCCCACTATGTCTCCGAGGGCTTCCGCACCGTGGTGCTGGTGAGCAGCGAACAGCGGGCCTTAAATCTTCAATCCTTGCTCCGTGAGCAGAAAATGACCACCGCTGTGGACTTCCAGCTCCACGACCTGCCCGCCTACGGCAAGGCAGTCATCGCCGTGGGCGGTGTCTCCGCCGGTATGGAGTACCCGGTGGTCCGCCTGGCGGTGCTCACCGAGGGGCAGTCCGCCCTGGGCAAGAAGCGCAAGAGCAAGCCGGTGACCAACCGGCAGAAGCTGGGCTCCTACGCCGATCTGTCTCCCGGCGACCTGGTGGTCCATGAGCACCACGGTGTGGGCCGGTTCCTGGAGATGACCAAGATGACGGTGGACGGGGTGGAGAAGGACTTTGTCAAAATCGCCTACGCCGGCACCGACGTGCTCTATGTCCCCGCCACCCAGCTGGACCTGGTGAGCAAGTATATCGGCTCCGGGGAGGACGCCCAGGAGACCAAAAAGCTGTCCCGGCTGGGCGGCACCGACTGGGAGAAGGCCAAGACCCGGGCCAAGAAGGCGGTCAAGGATCTGGCCAAGGGCCTCATTCAGCTCTACGCCCAGCGGCAACGGCAGCCCGGTTTCGCCTTCTCTCCCGACTCCCCCTGGATGAAGGAGTTTGAGGACCAGTTCGAGTACGCCGAGACCGACGACCAGCTGCGCTGCATTGCCGAGATCAAGCAGGACATGGAGCAGGCCCGGCCCATGGACCGCCTGCTGTGCGGCGACGTGGGCTACGGCAAGACCGAGGTGGCCTTCCGGGCCATCATGAAGTGCGTGCTGGACGGTAAGCAGGCCGCCATCCTGGTGCCCACCACCGTACTGGCCCGGCAGCACTACCTGTCGGCCAAGCAGCGCTTTGCCAAGTACCCGGTAGAGATCGACGTGGTGAGCCGCTTCCGTACCGCGGCCCAGATGAAGGATACCCTCCGGCGTCTGGAGGCGGGTCAGATCGACCTCTTGATCGGCACCCACCGGCTGTTCCAGAAGGACGTGAAGTTCAAGGACCTGGGCCTGCTGGTCATCGACGAGGAGCAGCGCTTCGGCGTCCAGCACAAGGAAAAGCTCAAAGAGCTCTCCCGCCAGGTGGATGTGCTCACCCTCTCCGCCACCCCCATTCCCCGCACCCTGAACATGGCCCTGTCCGGCATCCGGGACATGAGTACCCTGGAAGAGCCGCCTCTGGACCGGCAGCCGGTGCAGACCTACGTGCTGGAACACGACTGGGGTGTGCTGATGGACGCAGCCCGCCGTGAACTGGAAAGAGGGGGGCAGGTATATTACCTTCACAACCGGGTGGAGACTATCACCCGCACCGCCGCCCGCATCAAGGAGATGTTGGGAGAGGACGTAGAGGTGGCGGTGGCCCACGGCAAGATGAGCCAGGAGGAGCTTAACGAGGTTATGACTCGTATGAGCGAGGGCGAGGTGGACGTGCTGGTGTGTACCACCATCATCGAGACCGGCATCGACATTGCCAACGCCAACACCCTCATTATCGAGGACGCGGATAAGATGGGCCTGGCCCAGCTTCACCAGATCCGGGGCCGGGTGGGTCGGTCCACCAGAAGGGCCTACGCCTATCTGACCTACCGCCGGGGCAAGGTGCTGACTGAGGTGGCCTCCAAGCGGCTGGGGGCCATCCGGGAGTTTGCGGAATTTGGCTCCGGCTTCAAAATCGCCATGCGGGACCTGGAGATCCGGGGCGCCGGCAACGTGCTGGGCCCGGAGCAGAGCGGTTTCCTCCTCAGTGTGGGCTACGACATGTATCTGAAGCTGCTGGAGGAGGCGGTACTGGAGGAGCGGGGCGAAAAGCCCCAGCGGTCCACCGAGTGCGCCGCCGACCTGTCCGTGGCCGCTTCCATTCCCGACCGGTACGTGCCCTCCCCGGAGCAGCGGATGGACCTGTACCGCCGCATTGCCGCCATCCGCTCCGAGGCCGACGCCGACGACGTGATGGATGAGCTGATCGACCGCTACGGCGACCCGCCCCGGACGGTGAACAACCTGATCTCGGTGGCGCTGCTGCGGGCCGACGCCGCCCAGAACGGCATCTCCCAGATCGACCAGAAGGGTACAAACCTGAATTTCTACCTGGAGGAATTCGACCTCCAGCGGGTATCCGCCCTGTGCGGCATGGAGAAATACCGCTCCCGCCTGCTGTTCTCCGCCGGGGAGAAGCCCTATCTGTCCCTCCGGCTGAAGAAGGGGGAGGACGCCCTGAAATTCGGCCGCAAGCTGGTGGAGGACTACGCCAAGACAGCCCCCGCTCCCGCGGAGTGAAATATGAATTTTTGATGAACGTACACCGCTTTTCTTGCCTGATCCCGCGAAATGGTGTACACTGTATCCTGCTTGATGCAAATAAGGAGGATTTGGAACGATGAATTGGAAGAAGCTCCTGTGCGCCGGCCTGTCCGGAGCGCTGCTGTTGGGCGCCCTGACCGGCTGCTCCGATAAGCCTGCCGATCCCACCCCCGCCGGTACTCCCGCCGCTGACGACGTGGCCTATCAGACTGCCGGTATCACCCGGGATACCGTGCTCTTTACCGCTGACGGCGAGGAGGCGGTGGCAGACGAGTATCTGTACTGGCTGCTCAACGCCATCGCCGTGGCCAAGAACAGCGGCTACCTGAGCGATGATACCGCCTGGGAGGAGGAGATCGAGGGCACTCCCACCGCCGACTATCTGAAGGAGATGGCCCTGGAGAACACCAAGCTCTACACCGTAGCCATGGCCAAGATCAACGAGGCCGGCCTTACCCTCAGCGAAGAGGATATGACCAGCATCCAGAGCCAGATGGACTCCATGGCCACCATGCTGGAGATGTACTACGGAGTCACCCTCCAGGAGTACCTGGACCAGCAGTGCATTTCCCAGGCGGCCTATCAGAAGATGGCCTATGAGGTGCCTATGCTGGTTACCAACCTCCAGGAGCAGTATACCGAGGCCGGTGACTTCACTCCCACCGACGAGGACATCCAGAACATGATCGAGAGCGAGGGCATTTACAGCTGCAAGCACATCCTGCTGACCTTCCCGGAGAACGAGGACGGCAGCGAAGTCACTGACGAGCAGAAGGCAGAGGTAAAGGCCCAGGCCGACGCTCTGCTGGCCGAGATCCAGGGGGCGGAGGACCCCATCGCTGCCTTTGACACCGCCATGAATGAAAAGAGCGGAGACGGCCGCGATCCGGAGACCAATGAGCTCTATAAGCCCCAGGGCTACACCTTCCTGTCCGACGGCTCCCTGGTGGACGGCAGCGGCAGCCTGGTGAGCTCCTTCGTCCAGACGGGTATCGCCCTGGCCGAGGGCGAGATCAGCCAGCCGGTGGAGACCGATTACGGCTACCACATCCTGCTGGGCCAGAATCCCGACAATGAGGAGACCCGGGCGGTGTACCCCAACTACGCCATGAACCAGCTGGTGGATCAGTGGATGGCCGACGCCAAGGTGGAGACCACCGCCGCCTATGACGCTCTGGACCCCAAGGCGTTTTATGACAATCTCATTGAGCTGTCCAAGCAGTGGCAGGCGGAGAAGGAGGCCGAGGCGGCCGCCCAGGCCAGCGCCAGCCCCGCAGCCGAGACAGAATCTCCCGCCGCCAGTGAGGCTCCCGTGGAGAGCCCCGCCGCCTGAGCAAGACCAACCCCAACAGACACAGCCCGCCGAAAAAGACCGGACGCTTTTTTGGCGGGCTGCTTTTTATATAAAATTATGGTTTTGAATAAAACAACTATCGTTTCTAGTAAAAATCCAAAGTTGTGTCAATCTATATCTATAGTTTCATCAGCGGGAACGGAGGCACAATGGAGGAGCAGAAGAAAAAAGAATGGCTGCGCCAGGTGGGCCGGCGGGTGTGGAACTGCCGCAACGAGCTGGATCTGAGCAGGGAGAAGCTGGCTGAGCGGCTGGATATTACCCCCCAATATGTCAGCGACATTGAGCAGGGGAAAAAGTGCATGTCCATGGCCATCTTTGTGGAACTGAGCCAGGTGCTGGAGGTCAGCATGGATTACCTGGCCCACGGTACCCAGCCGAAGGATCCGGCGGTGGACCGGCTGGAGCGCCACCTGAGCCAGACTACGCCCCTGGACCGGGAGCTGGCCGCCCGTATGCTGTTGATGGCCCTGAAAGCTGCCGAAGCCCTGGGGCCGGAGGAATAGCAATGGCCGGGCCCATCCGCGTACTGGTTGTGGAGGACGATCCCGCCGCCCGGGCGCTGCTGTGCGCCGTGCTGGAGGATCTGGAGGGTGTGGCGCTGTGCGGTGCGGCTGCTGACGGCCTGGAGGGGCTGGAGCTGGTGGAAAAGCTGCGGCCTGACGCGGTGCTGCTGGACCTTATCATGCCCGGCCTGGATGGCCTGGGCTTTCTCCAGGCGCTGCCCCGGAAGGAACGTCCGGCGGTAGTCGTTACCTCCCAGGCGGCCAGTCCCGGACTGATTCACCATGTCCTGAGCCGGGGAGCCAGCTACTATCTGGTCAAGCCCCTGAATCTCCAGGTCCTGCCCGCCCTATTGGAGGGGCTGTGCCTCCAGCCTCTGGTCCAGCGGGCGGCTGATCTGCTGGAGGAGATGGGAGCTCAGGGCAGGGGCGTGCCCGCCGCCGCCCGGGCAGCTGCCGTGCTGGCACGGGACAGGGATGCCCTGCTCAAGCAGGCCTACGCCCCTACCATCGCCGCTGAACAGACCAACTATGCCGGGGTGGAGAAAAACATCCGCTCCATGGTGGACAAGCTCCACCAGGTTGCATCCCCTGGCTACCGGGTCCTGCTGGGAGGCCTGCCGGACACCCGACCCAGTAATCTGGTGTTCCTTCGGGCCCTGGCCCGGGCTTTGCTGGAGCCCAACTGAACATTCTTTTTGCCCCCTGCCGGATTTCCCCTGTATCCGGCAGGGGGTTTTGCTATACTTGTCCACAGGAAAAAACTGGATGGACAAGGAGGGAGGACCCATGGCCAACTGGCATGGGCAGAGCGCCGCACAGGTGCTGACGGAGCTGGAGAGCAGCCGGGAGCGGGGACTGAGCCGGGGGGAGGCAGAGGCCCGTCTGACCCGGTATGGACCCAACCGGCTGGAGCAGACCCGGAAAAAGAGCCTGCCCCTGCGGCTGCTGGGGCAGCTGAAGGACCCCATGATCCTGGTGCTGTTGGCGGCGGCGGGGCTGTCATTGTGGGCCGGCGGCGGGGAGGACTGGCTGGATGCGGCCATTATTCTGGGCATCGTGGCGGTAAACGCCTGTATCTCTCTGTCCCAGGAGGACAGCGCCCAGCGGGCCCTGGAGGCCCTGCGGCAGATGTCCGCTCCCCAGGCACGGGCGATCCGGGACGGCAGGGAGGTGCGGCTGGACGCCCAGGCGCTGGTGCCTGGAGACATTATCCGCCTGGAGGCGGGAGACCTGGTGCCCGCTGACGGCCGCATCCTGGAGGCCGCGGGGCTGGAGACCGACGAGAGCGCCCTCACCGGCGAATCCGCCCCGGTAAGCAAGGAGGCCGCCGGGCCTCTGCCTCAGGACACCCCCCTGGCCGAGCGGGTCAATATGGTGGCTGCCTCCACCGTAGTTACCCGTGGCCGCTGTCTGTGCGTGGTCACCGCCACCGGCATGGACACCGAAGTGGGCCGGATCGCCGGTCTCCTGCTGGAAAAAGGGGAAAGCAAGACGCCTTTACAGAAAAAGATGGGGGAAATTTCTGCCACCCTGTCCTTTGTCTGCCTGTGCGTGTGCGCGGTTATGTTCGGAGTGGGAGCTCTCCAGGGCCGGGACCTGCTGGGCATGTTTCTGACGGCGGTGAGCCTGGCGGTGGCCGCCATCCCCGAGGGCCTGCCCGCCATCGTCACCATCGTGCTGGCCATGGGAGTGGGCCGGATGGCCAAGCGCCGGGCAATTGTAAAAAAGCTTCCGGCGGTGGAGACCTTGGGGTGTGCGGGGGTGGTGTGCTCTGACAAGACAGGCACCCTGACCCAGAACAAGATGACGGTCACCGAGGTGTGGACCCCCCAGGGAAAGGGACGGCAGGAGGCCCTGACCATCGCCGCCCTGTGCTCCGACGCCGTGCTCACCTGGCGGGGCAAGACCCCGGTGTGTACCGGCGACCCCACCGAGGCGGCTCTGGTGGAGGCGGCTGCCCGGGACGGGCTGGACAAGGCCCAGCTGGAGGCCCAATATCCCCGAAAAGGGGAGCTGCCCTTTGACTCCCAGCGCAAGCTGATGACCACCATCCACGCCCGGCCCGGCGGCGGCTTTCGGGTGCTGGTAAAGGGTGCACCCGACGTGCTGGCCGCCCGGTGCAGGCTCTCTCCCGAGCTGTTCCGTTGGGTGAATGCCCGGAATGAGGCCATGGCCGACCGGGCTCTGCGGGTGCTGGGGGTGGCCTGCCGGGAGTTGGAGTTCCTGCCTCGGGAGCTGAACAGCCGCACTTTGGAGCAGGAGCTCACCTTCGTGGGGCTCATCGGTATGATGGACCCGCCCCGGCCCGAGGCCAAACGGGCGGTGGAGCAGTGTTTTGCTGCCGGCATCCGACCGGTCATGATCACCGGCGACCATAAGCTCACCGCTGTGGCGGTAGCCAGGGAGCTGGGCATTTACCGGCCGGGGGACCTGGCCGTCACCGGAGAGGACCTGGACTTCCTGCCCCAGAGCGCCCTGGAGGAGGAAGTGGAGCGCTTCTCGGTCTACGCCCGGGTGTCGCCGGAGCACAAGATGCGCATCGTCAAGGCCTGGCAGGCCAACGAAAAGGTGGTGGCCATGACGGGTGACGGGGTGAATGACGCCCCTGCCCTGAAAACCGCCGACATCGGCTGCGCCATGGGCCGCAGCGGTACTGACGTGGCCAAGGGAGCGGCGGACATGATCCTCACCGACGACAACTTTGCCACCATCGTAGCCGCCGTGGAGGAGGGGCGGAGCATCTACGCCAACATCAAGAAGGCCATCCACTACTTACTCTCCTGCAACATCGGGGAGATTTTGACCATTTTCTGCGCCACCGCCCTCCGGTTCCCCCAGATGCCCCTGACCCCGGTACAGCTGCTGTGGCTTAACCTGGTCACCGATTCCCTTCCCGCTCTGGCTCTGGGGGTGGAGAACGCCGAGGAGGGGATTATGGAGCAGCCGCCCCGGGACGCCTCCGCCTCCCTCTTTGCCGGGGGCTTTGCCTTCCGGCTGGCCTGGCAGGGGGTGATGGTAGGAGCCCTCACCCTGGCAGCCTGGTTCCTGGGCTGGGCGGTGCTGCCCCAGGGCGGACCGGGGGCGGCCAATACCATGGCCTTTGCCACCCTTACCCTGTCCCAGCTGTTCCACGCCTTTGACGTGCGCAGCGAAAAGGCGTCCCTCTTCCACATCGGCCTGTGGTCCAACCCCTCCATGAACAAGGCCTTCCTCATCGGTCTTGCCATGCAGCTGGCGGTGCTCTGCCTGCCGCCCCTCCAGCTGGTATTCGGCACCGTGGTCCTCACCCTGCCTCAGTGGGGGATGGTGCTGGGCCTGGCCCTGACGCCGGTAGCAGTGTGTGAGATCGTCAAAGCGGTGGGCCGGAGCAAAAAGAGAATTGGGAGCAAAGAGCCTGCCCGGGTATAAGAAAAACCGGCGGACGCCTTTGGGCGTCCGCCGGTTTGAATTTTGTTTACTTCTGCTGCTGGGTCTTGCGCCACTCGTTGAGCACCGCGCAGAACACCAGGGACAGGAAGCTCTCCTCCGCCTTAGCGGAGCGGGAGGTGAGGGCGATAGGCACCTTGGCGCCTACCACCGCGCCGCAGGTGACGGCGTGGGCGTGGATCAGCCAGCTCTTGACCAGGGTGTTGCCGGCGATCAGGTCCTGGGCAATGATGCCGTCGAAGCCGCCGCCGGACCAGGGGCACTCGTAGTGCTTCAGCCGGCAGGCCTCCTTGGAGATGATCAGGTCGTAAGCGATGGGGCCCCACAGCTCGCAGTCGGCGAAGGGGTGCTGCTTCTGCTCGGTCACCAGGCGCTGGGCCTCGATGGTGTCGGGCATATGGAAGTTGACGTTCTCCACCAGAGCCATCAGAGCCAGCTTGGGATTCTCATAGCCGAAAGCCTTCAGAGCGTCGGCGGTGTTCTTGATGATGGCCTTCTTCTGGGTGGGGTTGGGATTGACAATGATGGTCATGTCAGACAGGGCCAGCAGCTTGGGATACTCGGGGATGGAGACCAGAGACACATGGCTCATCAGCCGCTCGGTACGCAGGCCGTTCTTCTTGTCCAGCACAGGCATCAGGAAGTCCCGGGTAGGAAGGTTGCCGCGCATCAGGATGTCGCCGTCGCCGCAGTGGATGATGTCGATGGCGGCCTGGGTCACGTTATGTCCCGGAGGGGTGTCCACCATGGTGTAAGGCTCCTTGTCCAGCCCCAGCTTCTCCAGCTGGACCATGGTGCGGGCACGGTCGCCCACCAGTACGGGCTGCACAAAGCCCTCCTTCTGAGCCTGGAACAGGCCCTGGAGCATGTTCTCACCGTCGGAGCCCGCCAGTACAACCCGCAGGGGGGAATCAAGCTTGGGGACCCGGCTGATAATATTGTCGAAATTTTTCAGTTCCATGGGAAACACCCCTTCATCTTTCATTCGGCCCCCGGCATACCGGGGCATCTTCCATTATACTGGAAGGTTCAGCGGAATACAAGGACATTTTGACTGGGAAAACACAAAACGCCCGCTTTTCAGCGGACGTTTTGTAAAATTCGCTTAATCCACCGGGCGGATCAGGATGAAGGGAGTCAACTCCCGGGACTGACCGGCGGGGTTATCCCGAATCAGACCCTTCAGGGTCTCGTCGTCCAGGGTGATGGAGGAGGCCTTGCCCAGGATCTCCACGTTCAGGTCGTTGGCATCCACGATCATGGCCTGCACGCCAGTGGCGGCCTCGATCTCGTCGCACACCTTACCGGGATTCTCCGGGATGCGGATGCCGAACTCGCCGTACTCCTGGAACTCGTGGTCGTAGAAGCCGTCCAGACCGGACACCTCCTGGCCCACCATCTCGTAGAACACGCCCCGCTTGCCGAACAGCTTGCCGATGCCGGCACAGAAGGCGGCCCAGATCACGAACAGGGCGCCCCGCTCGTTGATGGCGAACTGCATCTTGTAGGGGCTGTCTACACCGATACCGGCGGAGGAGTGGGAGGCGAACCGGGACAGGAACTTGGCCAGACGGCCCACCTTCATGTCCTTCTTGTACACCACCCGCTTCTGGCACAGACCGATGATCTTCTCGCTGGAGCTCAGCAGGTCGCCGGGCTGCCACAGGGGCTTGACGTACTTCTCCACCAGATCCACATAGCTCTCGCCCACCTGGACAAAATGGGTCTGGATGGCGTGGCGGGCGTAGGTCTTGCCGTTTACCTCTATGTTGACGCTTTTTCCCTCGTTGGCGCGGAATTCCATGATAAAAACCTTCTTTATCGTTATAGTCCCCATTATTATAGCCACCAAAGAGAGAATGTGCAACAAAAAGTTTCCTTTTTTCAGATGCCCTTGTTCTGGGGGATGTCGGGCAGGGAATCGAAGCCCTTCTGCAGGTCCTCGTCGGTGGGGATATAGTCGGTCATCTTGCCGCTGAGATAGTTCTCATAGGCCACCATATCAAAGAAGCCGGTGCCGGTCAGGCCGAAGAGGATGGTCTTTTCCTCGCCGGTCTCCTTGCACTTCAGCGCCTCGTCAATGGCGCCCTTGATGGCGTGGGCGGACTCGGGAGCGGGGAGGATGGTCTCATGCTTGGCGAAGAACACCGCCGCCTCAAAGACCTTGGTTTGCTCGTAGGATACCGCCTCCATATATCCGTCGTGGTACAGTTTGGACAGCACAGGGCTCATGCCGTGATACCGCAGGCCGCCGGCATGGTTGGGGGCGGGGATGAAGCCGCTGCCCAGGGTGTACATCCGGGCCAGGGGAGTGACCTTGCCGGTGTCGCAGTAGTCGTAGGCGTACTTGCCCCGGGTGAGGGAGGGGCAGGAGGCGGGTTCCACCGCCACGATGCGGGGATTCTTTACGCCCCGGATCTTGTCGGCCGCGAAGGGGGCGATCAGGCCGCCCAGGTTGGAGCCGCCGCCGGCGCAGCCCACCACGATGTCGGGGTACTCGCCCAGCATCTCCATGGCCAGCTTGCTCTCCAGACCGATGATGGACTGGTGGAGGAGCACCTGGTTGAGTACGCTGCCCAGCACATACCGCTTGCTGCCGCTGCTGCCCACGGCGGCCTCCACCGCCTCGGAGATGGCGCAGCCCAGGCTTCCGGTGGTACCGGGGTTTTCCGTCAAAATCTTCCGGCCCACTTCAGTGAGGGTGGAGGGAGAGGGCACTACAGAGGAGCCGAACACATTCATCATGGCCTTGCGGAAGGGCTTCTGCTCATAGGAGCACTTCACCATATACACGTCGCAGGACAGATCAAAATAGGCGCAGGCCACGCTGAGCGCGGTGCCCCACTGGCCGGCTCCCGTCTCGGTGGTGACGCCGGACAGGCCCTGTGCCTTGGCGTAGTACGCCTGAGGTACGGCGGAGTTGAGCTTGTGGGAGCCGGAGGTGTTGTTGCCCTCGTACTTGAAATAGATCTTGGCCGGGGTGCCCAGGGCCTTTTCCAGGTCGTAGGCACGGATCAGGGAGGAGGGGCGGTACATCTTGTAGATCTCCAGCACCTGCTCTGGAATGTCGATATATTCATGGGTGCAGTCCAGCTCCTGCCGGGCCAGCTCCTCACAAAAGATAGGGGCCAGGTCGGCCTCGGTCACAGGCTGGAGAGTGCCGGGATGGAGCATGGGGTCAGGCTGCTCCTTCATCACCGCCCGGAGGTTGAACCACTTCTGAGGCATCTGGTCTTCGGTCAAAAACAGCTTGTGGGGGATCTTTGTCATGTTCATACACTCCTTTTGATGGGGGAGAAGGGCAGCAAAAAAGCCCCTGTCCCCGAAGATTTCTTCTCTGGGACAAAGGCCAAAACCTCTGCGGTGCCACCCGGATTGACGCGATACGCGCCCGCTCACTTTCGCACGCCGGTCAGCATGCGCTCCCCTGATAACGGGCGGAGTCCCCGTCGCGCTACTCGGTTGCCCTTTCGCTGTGCCCTCCAAAGTCCATTCACCCGGACGCCGCCTGCCGCGCTCCCACCACCCGCAGCTCTCTGTGAGGCCTTGATACCGGACTACTCCTCTTCTTCACTGGTTTAACTATTTAGTTTGGTACAGTATATGCGGAAAGACAGGATTTGTCAATCCCTTTTTTCAAAAGCGCATAAACAGCCGGCAGGCCGCAATACTACAACAACGAGATAAAAACAGGGGAGGGAAGGACTTTGCGCGACCAACAGGAGAAGACGGTGCCCCATCCCAGGAAGGAACCCCGGTACGACGGCCCCCTGACCATAGAGGGGCTGGAGCGGATCTTTTCCGACTGTGTGGACTTTACCCGCCGCCCGGTAGCGTTAGAAGGGGAGAGCGCCTGCACCCTCACCATGTGCTATATCAGCGGCATGGTGCGGATGGAGCGGGTGAGCGACTATGTACTCAAGCCCCTGGCGGAGGACGACGGCCTGCGCCGATGCGCCACAGTGGGGGAGGCCATGAAGCGGATGGAGGCGGGCGCTCTCTATAACCTGAGTGTGGCCCGGCGTTCCACTCTGGATCAGGGGGCCTTCGACCTGGTAGCCGGGTGGTGCCTGCTGTTTTTTCCCGGGGAAAGGGAGGCCCTGTCCTTCTTTGTGGGCACGGAGGAGAAACGTTCGGTGTCCGCCCCCGACAACGAGACAGTGCTCAAGGGCGCCCGGGATGCCTTTGTGGAGAGCCTGCGCACCAACACCAGCATCGTCCGCCGTCACCTAAAGGCCCCGGAGCTGCGGATTAGAGAGCAGATCGTAGGCCGCCAGTCGGCCACCCTGGTGGACATCTTATATATAGATGGCATCACTGACCCGGCCCTGGTGGACGCCCTGGAGGAGCAGCTCCGGGACATCGACATCGACGGGGTGTTTGCCACCGGCAACATTGAGGAGTATATCGTCCCCGCCCAGCGCACCCCTTTCCCCCTGGTGCAGTACACGGAGCGGTCCGACCGCTTCTGCGCCGGACTGTCCGAGGGGCGGGTGGGTATGCTCATTGACGGCATCCCCCTGGGCTACCTCACCCCGGCGGTGCTGGGCAACTTCCTTCAGGCACCCCAGGACAAGTCCTCCAGCTGGCTGCTGGCCACCACCCTCACCCTGCTGCGGTACGCCTGCATGCTCATCACCCTGTTTTTGCCCGCCCTCTATGTGGCCATGGTCACCTTTCATCAGGAGATGATCCCCACAAAACTGGCCCTATCGATTATTGCAGCCAAGCAGGATGTGCCCTTCCGCTCCGGCTTTGAGGTCATCGTCCTGCTGCTGGCTTTTGAGATCCTCCAGGAGGCAGGTCTGCGGCTGCCCCAGTCCATCGGCCAGACTGTGTCCATCATTGGCGGCCTGGTGGTGGGCTCGGCGGCGGTGGAGGCCAAGATTGTCTCGCCCGCCGTGCTTATCGTGGTGGCCATTGCTGGCATTGCCGGGTATGCCATGCCCTCCCAGGAGCTGTCCGGCGCCCTGCGGATCTGGCGGTTCCTGCTGGCCCTGCTGGCCAGCGTGGCGGGGCTGTTCGGGGCCATCATCGCCACGGCGGCGCTGGTAATCCATCTGGCGGGGCTGGAGAGCTTCGGCGTGCCCTATCTCACTCCCTTCGCCGTCAGCGCCGGGAAGGAGGCCAGGGAGCACGTCTTCCTCCGCCGGCCTCTGCCCCAGATCAAGGACAGGCCTCCGGCCCTCCATCCTTTGAACCGGAGGAAACAGCGATGAAGCGGTTGATTGCAGTTCTGCTGGCGGCTGCCATGCTCCTTCTGTCGGGCTGCGCTCCCTTGTCCCTTACCGGTATGCTGCCCTATGCCCGGGAAATCGAGGACATGGAGCTGGTGCGTACCCTGGGGGTGGACGGAGACGGGGAGGGAGTGACCGTCACCGGCTCCGGCGGCACCCAGGAAGGGGAGAAAGCCAATCTGGTGACCGGTCAGGCGTCCACCATCAGTGCCGCCGTCCTTACCATGCAGTCCCAGGGCTCCTCCTATCTCTACTTCGGACATGTGGGCCAGTTGCTGCTGGGGGAGGAGCTGGCCCGCCGGGGGGTAGAGGACTCGCTGGACTATGTGCTCCGGGATGTGGAGATGCGCCTGGAAATGGCCCTCTATCTGGTGCGGGATGGGACGGCGGGGGAGGCCATGGAGGCCGCCGCCCAGGAGGGCTCGGCCACCGACCGGCTGGAGGCGTTGGCGGAGGATGTGGGTCTCACCGCTGACACCATGACCCGCTCCGTCAAGGACGTACTGGCCGACCTGGAGGACCGAAACGCCTCCTTCGCCCCGGCCATTTCCGCGGACGATACCCTCACCGCCGCCGGGTACGGCATTTTGAAGGATGGTGTTTTAGCTGGCTGGGCCGATCGGGATGCCGCCAAGGGGGTCAATCTCATTCTCAGCCGGGTGGATGCCGATGTGGTGGAGGTGGCCCCGGCGGGCCAGGCTTCCGCCGCCCTCCGGGTGGTGGGCGCACGCAGCGTCATCCGCCCGGTATTTGAGGGGGACACCCTTACCGGTCTGCGGGTGGAGTGCCGGGTGGAGGCCAATCTGGCGGAGGGCCCGCCGGCGGAGGACGACCAGCGGCGGCAGACCCTGTGTGATGCGTTGGCGGAGATCGAGCGGGAGCGCATCCAGGCCGCTCTGGACCTGGCCGTAAAATATAATGCCGACTACCTGGGGCTGTGCCGTGCCGCGGCTCTGCTGGCGCCCTGGCACAAGCAAGATCTGCTGGACGGGGTGGAGATGAAGAATCTGACCCTGACTGCTCAGGTGGAGGCGGTGATCCAGCGCAGCTACCACGCCGACGGATAGACTCTGTATTTCTACTATTATAAAAGAGAGGAGGCCCACCATGACCAATGACCGGATCTCTCTGCGTCAATTGCTTACCCTTACCTTTGCCGCCCTGCTGTCTCCTGCCATCCGCATCCTGCCCGGCCGCACCGCCCGCATCGCCGGGGAGGGCGGCTGGCTGGCGGCCCTGGCCGCTCTGCCGGTGCTGTTGGCGCTGTGCTGGGTAGTGTTCGCCCTGCTCCGGAAGAGCAACGGCGGCCTGGGCGAGGCGGCTCTGACGACATTGGGGCCTGTCCTGGGCCGGGTGGTGGTGGGCTTCTATCTGCTCTGGGGCCTGTTCCTGCTGGCTGCCAACGCCCGCCTGGTGGCCCTGCGCTTTCTCACCGTCAGCTACCGCAATGCCCCACTGCCCCTGTTCCTAGCGGCTCTGCTGGCCCTGACCCTCTGGCTGGGGGTCAAGCATGTCCGGGTGCTGGCCAGGGCGGGAGAGGTATTCTATCTTGCCTTAGCCATCGGCCTGGGCCTCTCCCTGGCTATGGGAGCCTTTCAGATGGACCCCGGCCGCATCCTGCCCCTGTGGGGCGAGGATCTGCCCCAGATTGGCGCCGCGGCGCTGCCGGTGCTGGGCCTGTTGGGTTACGGCATCTTTGCCGCCTTCCTGGGGGGCAGTGTGGAGCGGCGACCGGGAGGGCGGCGGAAGACCATGCGATGGGCGGCAGGTTTCTGCCTGACCCTCACCGCCCTCCAGGCGGTGTGCCTGGGCAACTTTGGCCCCGGCCTGTCCGTGCGGATGAATACGCCTTTCTTTATGATGGTCAAGGGAATCGGCATTGAGGGCACGTTCCAGCGGGTGGAGTCGGTGATCCTGGCTCTATGGGTACTATCCGATCTGGCCCTGCTGGGACTGCTCACCCGAGCCTGCACGAAAATGGCGGGACAGATCCTACCGGTTAAACGGGAGAAGTGGGTGGTACTGACCCTTGTTTTGCTGGCTCTTTTGGGGGCGCTGTGTCTTTTCCCTGATTCCTTTTTCCTTGGGCATACTATGGAGCGGCTGGCTCTCTGGGGCAATCTGATCGCCGGGTTCGGCCTGCCTGTGCTGATCCTCCTTGTAAAAAAGATAAGAAGACAGGAATAGGGTGGCTATATCTTGTGCATCCTAAAGGGTGGAAACCAGCCTATTTTGTTGGTTCCAGCCTCCGGCAAAAAAACTGAGAAAAAAGTGAAAAAAGCTGTTGACAAATCGACCTGCCGGTGGTATTCTATCTGAGCGCCTTGCGAGAGGGCACTGAAAACTGAAGAATTTGGAAGAAACCGAGGTAGGACCTGGACGGACTTCTGAAAGAAATCAGAAAAAAGTGCTTGACAAACTCGAGAGTGCGTGGTAAACTAAATGAGTTCGCGTCGGAAGACACGAACGAGCTTGAAAAAGAACCAAATCAAGCGGTTCGGAGCTAAAAAGCTCCGAAAAAACTTGAAAAAAGTTCTTGACAAGCGAAAGCGAAAGTGCTAAAATAAATAGCACGTCAGCCCGAACGGCTGGCAAGAGCGTGTACCTTGTAAATTAAACAACGTGAGAGAAACACGAAGCACCAGAAAGGACGAGAAGTCCTTCTGACAAGCGCAAGCTTGAAGAAGGCTCTTGATTTAATTTCTTTGAAGCTATGAATTAGGCTTCAATAAGATGATTTGAGGAACGAAAGTTCTTTAGATACCATTTTATTGAGAGTTTGATCCTGGCTCAGGATGAACGCTGGCGGCGTGCTTAACACATGCAAGTCGAACGGAGTGCTCATGACGGAGGATTCGTCCAACGGATTGAGTTACTTAGTGGCGGACGGGTGAGTAACGCGTGAGGAACCTGCCTCGGAGTGGGGAATAACAGACCGAAAGGCCTGCTAATACCGCATGATGCAGTTGGGTCGCATGACTCTGACTGCCAAAGATTTATCGCTCTGAGATGGCCTCGCGTCTGATTAGCTAGTTGGCGGGGTAACGGCCCACCAAGGCGACGATCAGTAGCCGGACTGAGAGGTTGACCGGCCAC
>NZ_JBQHUF010000006.1:0-152538 GCF_052065355.1 Flavonifractor sp. HCP28S3_F3 | reverse complement strand
CCCCCCCCCCCCCCCCGCCCCCCCCCCCCCCGCCCCCCCCCCCCCCGGTTCTCTTTCTTCCTTCCGGATGCTCAGGCCTGGGCGGCCACGAAATCCCGGAACATCTGCTCGGCCTCGTCGGCCTTCTCACCGATGAAGAAGAACACATAGCCATCCTCGATCACGGTGCGGGCATCCTGAACCTTGGGCAGGTGCTGAGCCAGGTACCAGGAGAAGGTGTCCTCCTGGCTCTGACGGTAAGCCTCCAGGGCATCGGTGACGACCTTCTCGTCAGCGCCGTCGGCCAGCTTGCCCACGATGATGGTGTCGGGGCTGGTGATCATGGGGAAGAACGCCACGATCTGCTCGAACTGGTCCACAGGGAACTGGTAAAACTCCACCAGCATGTCCTCGTCATACCGGCTCCCGAACATCTCGCTGTTGTCCATAATGGAGTAGGCCAGCTTGACCATGGGGTCGTTGTTGGGGGTGGTAATGGTGACGGAGTCATCCTCCACAGCCACGGTGAAGCCCTCCATGCCCTCCAGCACGGCAGCGGGGACATAGGTCACGCCGTCATGGACCTCAGCGGTGGTGTTCACCGCCACGTCGTTGACCAGGATGGTGTTGGCCTCAAACTGGACGGTGATCTTGTCGCCGCCGAAGTTGAACCAGCCCTCGTTGTTCTCCTGATCCCAGTAGGCGGAGCCGTGGTCAGCCTCAGCCACCAGGCGCAGGGGCAGCAGATCGTTCCGGCTGGCGGCGGGGATGCCGGTGGTATCCAGAGCCTCACCGTTCAGGGTGATGGCGGTGGCATAGGCGTTGGGGTTCTCCGAAATGAGCAGGGGCAGGTCCTCCGCGGCAAAGGCGGGAAGGGTCATGGCCCCGGCCAGGGTCAGGGCAAGAGCGGCAGTGCCGAGCTTTTTCATAGCAGGTCCTCCTTGTGTGGTTTCATTTGACAGTTCTATAGACGACAGGCAGATGAAAAAGTTCCCTGCCAGGAAAAAATGTTTTTCCCGGCAGGGCATTCATGATACAATAGAGTATATTTTTAAGAGAAAGGCGGCGATAACCCTGTGAACGGCGCACTTTTGCTCATCGGTTCGGTGATTTTGATTTGCATTTTAATGAATCGTTTTCTGGAAAAGCTGGCTGTGCCCTCCCTGCTGATCTTTCTGGCGCTGGGCATGTGCTTTGGAGAAAACGGCATTTTCCGCATCCCCTTTGACGATTACGCCGGAGTCAACCTGATCTGCTCGGTGTGTCTGATTTTCATCATGTTCTACGGCGGCTTCGGCACCAACCTCCAGGCCGCCCGGCCGGTGGTGGTGCAGTCGGCAGTGCTGTCCACCCTGGGGGTGGCGGGCACCGCCCTGGCCGTGGGCCTGTTTGCCTGGCTGGTGCTGGACCTGTCCTGGCTGGAGAGCCTGCTCATCGGCTCGGTGATCTCCTCTACCGACGCCGCCTCGGTGTTCAGTATCCTGCGCTCCAAGAAGCTGGCCTTAAAGCACCACACCGACTCCCTACTGGAGATGGAGTCGGGCTCCAACGACCCCATCTCCTACATGCTCACCACCGCCTGTCTGAGCCTGATGGCAGGGGAGGAGCTGTCCCTGCCTCTGCTGCTGGCCAGGCAGATGCTGCTGGGTGTGGGCGGCGGCCTGCTGATCGGCGCGGCGGCGGCCTGGCTGCTGCGGCAGGACCTGCTCCGCTCCCAGGAGAGCCGGACGGTGTTCCTCTTCGCCGTCATGCTGCTGGCCTACGCCCTCCCCGCCGCCTGCGGCGGCAACGGCTACCTGAGCGCCTACCTGTGCGGCATCTGGCTGGGCAACAGCAAGCTGGTGGAAAAGCGCTACCTGGTCCACTTTTTCGATGTGGTCACCCATGTGGCTCAAGTATTGATCTTTTTCCTGCTGGGCCTGCTGGTCACCCCGGTCCAGCTGCCTGCGGTGCTGCTGCCCGCCCTGGCCATTATGGCCTTTTTGACCCTGGTGGCCCGGCCTGCGGTGTGTACCCTGCTGCTGCTTCCCTTCCGCGCCCCCTGGGGACAGATCGGCATCACGGCATGGGCGGGACTGAGAGGCGCGGCCTCCATCGTGTTTGCCATCTCCGCCGTACTCAGCGGCATTGAGATGCGCTATGATCTGTTCAATCTGGTTTTCTGCATCGTGCTGCTGTCCATGGCCATCCAGGGCACTCTGCTGCCCCGGGTGGCAGGAAAGCTGTCCATGACCGACCGGGGCGCCGACGTGGGCAAGACCTTCAACGACTATCAGGAGGAGAGCGACATCGACTTCGTGGAGGTCCGTCTGGGGGCAGGCCATCCCTGGTGTGGCCAGACCATCAGCGCCCTGGACCTGCCGGGAGAGCTGCTGGTGGCCATGGTGGACCGGGAGGGCTCCGGCATCGTACCACGGGGCCACACCCAGCTTCAGGAGGGGGACCGGCTGGTGCTGGCCGCCCGGGCCTATGAAGAGCGGGAGCACCTGTCCCTGCGGGAGGTGGCGGTGGACCGGAGCCACAAGTGGGTCAACCAGCCCGTGGGCAAGCTGCCCAACACAAAGCCCCGCCTGATCATTCTGATCAGACGGGGCCTGGAGACCATCATCCCCACCGGAGGCACGGTCATCCGCCCGGGAGATATCCTGGTGGTGGCTGAGCCGGAGGAGGACGGCTGATTACTTGCTTACCGGCGCGAAGGCTCCCCGCACCAGGGCGGCCAGATCACCGGGAGCTACCTCCACCTGGCAGCCGATCTTTCCGGCACTCACTGTAATGGTGGGCTGGTTTTCCACACTCTGGTCAAAAACGGTGGGAAACTGCTTCTTCATCCCCACCGGGGAGCAGCCTCCGTGAACATAACCGGTGAGGGGAAGCAGCTGGGCCTGTTTGATCATCTCAATGGACTTCTCCCGTACCGCCTTGGCGGCGGCCTTCAGGTCCAGCTCGGTCAGCACCGGGATGACGAATACATAATATTTCTTGCTGGCTCCCTGGGTCACCAGGGTCTTGCACACCGCCGCCGGGTCCTTGCCCAGCATGGCGGCCACACTGGCCCCGTCCACCGCTCCGTCGGGGTGGGCGTACCAGTGGGGGGTGTAGGCCACCTTCTTCTGATCCAGCAGGCGCATGACGTTGGTCTTTTCTTCCGACATGGTTGCATCTCTCCTGTGGTTTGGTATAAAATCAGTTTACTACAATAGAGGAGACGATGCAAATGCTGGATACCCAAAACTGCCGGGAGCTTCTGATGGACACCGCCAAACGGCTGCTCACCATCGACAGTCCCAGCGGCTTTACTCATAAAGTGGTGGATGAGGCGGAGCGCATCGCCCGGGACGCGGGCTGCGCCGTCCGCCGCACCAACAAGGGCAATCTCATCGTGTCGCTGCCCGGCCGGGAAATCGGCAAGCAGGTGGGCCTGTGCGCCCATATCGACACCCTGGGTCTGATGGTACGCTCCATCACCGCCGACGGCATGCTGATGATCACCAAGGTAGGCGGTCCCATCCTGCCCACCCTGGACGGGGAGTACTGCAAGATCTACACCCGTGACGGTCGGGTGTACACCGGCACCATCCTGTCCCTGTCCCCCGCCGCCCACGTCTTTGACGACGCCTCCACCCGTCCCCGGGAGGAGAAGGACCTGGCGGTGCGCATCGACGAGAAAGTGAAAAGCAAGGCCGACGTGGAGGCTCTGGGCATCTCCGCCGGGGACTATGTGTGCTTTGACCCCAAGACTACTGTTACTGACAGCGGTTTCCTCAAGTCCCGCTTCATCGACGACAAGGGCAGCGCCGCCTGCCTGCTCACCCTGCTGACCCTGATGAAGGAGCAGGGCCTCACCCCCCGGTACGACACCCAGGTGTGCTTCACCGTCCATGAGGAGGTGGGCCACGGCGGGGCCACCCTGCCCGCAGTGGACGAGCTGTTGGCGGTGGACATGGGCTGCGTTGGGGACGACCTGAGCTGCACCGAATATCAGGTGTCTATCTGCGCCAAAGACAGCGCCGGTCCCTACGACTACGACATGGTGACCCGGCTGATCGAGCTGGCCAAATCCAACGGAGTGGATTACGCTGTGGATATCTACCCCCATTACAGCTCCGACGTGTCGGTGGCCTGGAAAACCGGTATGGACGCTAAGGGCGCTCTCATCGGTCCCGGTGTCCATGCCTCCCACGGCATGGAACGCACCCATTTCGATGGGATGAAGGCCACCATTGACCTGATCGGTCTGTACCTGGAGCTGGCCTGAGTCAGGTGCGTCCGCTCCTCTCCCTGCCCAGTGGCAGGGTCTCACAGATCGAAAGAAGGTTAACATGTCTGCGACAAGAAAACGATATTTTTCCGGCTGGCAGGGCGCTGTCTGGTGTTCGTCCTGTGCGTGCTGCTCTATCTGGTCCGGCCGGACACCTTCCAGGTGCTGAACGGGCTGGAGTTTTTCCGACAGTTCTCTCCCCTCCACCTGCTGTGGCTCATTTGGGTCATTGATATGGTGCTCCAGGTGGTCCCCATTCGGAACAAGGTGCCGCTGGGCTCCCAAAAGCTGTTTGCCAACCGGTTCCGGCCCATCCGGGAGAAGATCAACTACGTGGCCCTGCGGCAGTACATCGTAACTACCGCCAAGGCAGCCTACAAGGTCTTCCTTCTCTGGTGCGGATTGATCGCCGGGATAGGGGCGCTGTATTACTCCGGCGTGCTGGACCGGGCGAACCTGTTCATGATCTCGGTGCTGTTTTATGTCTGCGACCTGATCTGCGTGCTGATCTGGTGCCCCTTCCGGCTGATCATGAAAAACCGCTGCTGCACCACCTGCCGGATCTTTAACTGGGACCATCTGATGATGTTCTCGCCCCTGATCTTTCTGGACGGCTTTTTTACCCGCTCGCTGGTATTCCTGGCGGCTGTGGCATGGCTGGTGTGGGAGCTGTGCGTGATGATGTATCCGGAGCGGTTCTGGGAACACTCCAACGCGGCGCTGCTCTGCTCCGAGTGCACCGACAAGCTGTGCACCCAATACTGCCGCAAGCTGCTGAATTGATTCCAAAACCGTCCGCCCCGGACCCGGGACGGACGGTTTTTTGCTCCCTTTTTAAGGAAAGTAGTGATATCAAGGAAAATTGAAATATTCCGTCATTTTAACTAAATATCACCTGTAGACATATTGGAAAGGGCAGCCACTTTCTGACATAAAAACAGCTGCCCTAGTTGATGATATTCAATTATTTAATTTGGTGGTCAATCACCCAATAAATGGGAAGTTGCTGTTAGCCTATTCCCATGCTAAAACTTTCGGGATATTGTCCCATTACCTGCTCAAAAAATTCTATATCCGCATCGGCTATTATATCTATTACCATCTCTGTCCCGTAATGCTCGCTCCAGATATCGCATAAATTATTTGCCACATGAATTGTAAAATATTTTGTCATTTTGTTATACATGCTTCTATCGGTAGGTTCTTCTGTCAGCAATTTTTCAAGCATCTCTTTTGTTACCATTCCCTTAATGGATACTTCATATTTATCATCAATGGCGGTACCATATAAAGAAGCTTCCCGAATCTCGGCAGTTTCTTCTCTCCAACAGCGAATTTCAAATGTATCTCCGACTCTTATAAAATGTTCCATTATCTTTTTCCACCATTGTGATGAAATAGAATTATCTATCATTTGAACACCAAATTGCCTCATAAAATGCCCCCTCCACTTCCGATGTCGCTCTGGCAATATAATTTTGAGAAAATTATACCATGGAGCTACAAACAAAGCCATGTCATTTCGGCCTGCCAGTATGGCTTTTTTTTGATAGACCGTAATATTATGTTCCCGCCATAAAATTTTTTCATTTTAACTTATCATATCTATATGCTACCTACAAGGCCAGCGCCTTAGCCATCCGTGTTTCGTGAAACCGACGGAGTTTAAGCCATCACTACTTATCTTGAAAAGGGACGTTTTTTGCCGCCTCTTGTCACACAGGTCGATATTTGATATAATAAAGGGTAATTTTGAGCGTAGAAGGGTGGTGCAGCCCAATGAAATACAAACAGTGGCACCGGGCTGCCTGCCCGCCCGGCGGCAGACGGGCTATGGAAGCGGCGGGTATCCCGCCTCTGGCGGCCATGGTGCTGTGCGCCCGGGGGCTGGACACCCCGGAGAAGGCGGCCGCCTTCCTGGACTCCAGCCTGGGCCAGCTCCGGGACCCGCTGCTGATGAAAGATATGGACAAAGCCGCCGCCCGGGTAGCCCGGGCCCTGGAGGCAGGGGAGACCATCGCGGTCTACGGCGACTATGATGTGGACGGCATCACCTCCACCTGTCTGCTCACCGATTTCCTGCGGAGTGAGGGAGGGCAGGTCATCCCCTACATCCCTGACCGGATGGAGGAGGGCTACGGCCTGAACACCGACGCCTTGGACACCCTCCAGCGGGAGGGGGTCAGCCTGGTGGTGACGGTGGACTGCGGCATCACCGCCGTGGAGGAGGCCGACCACGCCCGGGCGCTGGGGGTGGATCTGGTGATCACCGACCACCACGAGTGCAAGTCCCGGCTGCCCCAGGCGGAGGCAGTGGTGGACCCCCATCGCTCCGACTGCCCCTACCCCTTCAAATGTCTGGCAGGGGTGGGCGTGGCTCTGAAGCTGGTGCTGGCCCTGGGTGGACCCGCCCGGCAGCGGGAGCTGCTGGAGCGGTACGCCGACCTGGCCGCTGTGGGTACGGTGGCCGATGTCATGAGTCTCACCGGAGAGAACCGCACCATTGTGCGTCTGGGTCTGGAGGGACTGCGCCGCACCAGGCGGCCCGGTCTGAAGGCCCTGCTGCGGGAGGCCGGTCTGGAGGAGCGGCCCCTCACCTCCGGCACCATCGGATATACCCTGGCTCCCCGGATCAACGCCTCCGGCCGGATGGGCCGGGCCGCTCTGGCGGGGGAGCTGCTCCTCACCGACAGTCCCGCCCGGGGCGAGGAGCTGGCGGCGGAGCTGTGCCAGCTCAACCGGGACCGCCAGGCCATCGAGGCGGAGATCTATGAGGAATGTGAGGCCCTGGCCCAGGCTCTGCCCCAGCAGCAGCGGTATGCGCTGGTGCTGGCCGGGGAACACTGGCATCAGGGAGTGGTCGGTATTGTGGCCTCCCGCCTGGCCGACAAGTACTCCTGCCCCGCCTTTATGATCTGCCTCCAGGACGGCAAAGGCAAGGGCTCCTGCCGGTCCTTTGCCGGGTTCAACCTGTTCGCCGCGCTGGAGCACTGTGCTCCCCTGCTGGAGGGCTTCGGCGGCCATGAGCTGGCGGCGGGCTTCACCATCCGGGAGGAGAACATACCCGCCTTTGCCCAGGCCATGAATGACTACGTCCGGGCCGCTACCGGCGGGGAAGAGATGGTGTCCGTGCTGGACATCGACGCCGAGGTGGAGGACCCCGGCCTGCTCACCCTGGAGGGAGCGGAGAGTCTGGACCTGCTGGAACCCTACGGCGCAGGCAATCCCAAGCCGGTGTTCTCCCTGTCGGGCTGCCTGATCACCGCCCTCAGCGAGGTGGGAGGCGGCCGGCACCTGAAGCTGAAGCTGGCCGCAGGCGGGCGTTCCTTCGATGCCATTTTCTTTTCTGCCACCGCCGCCCAGGCGGCCGTGGCCGTGGGGGACCGGGTGGACGTGGCCTTTACCCCACAAGTCAACGAATACCGGGGCTGGCGCACCGTGCAGCTGCAGGTGTGCGACCTGCGCCCCGCTCTGACCCGCGCCCAGGCGGAGCGGGCATTATATGAAAAATTCCGCCGGGGTGAGGCCCTCACCCCCGGGGAGGCGGAGGCCCTGCTGCCCAGCCGGGAGGAATTCGTGGTGCTGTGGCGCTATCTGAAGGGCCACGCCCACCCCGCCCCTCTGGAGGAGACCGCTCCCCGGCTGGCCCGGAGCATCGCCCGCTCGGCCGGACGGCGGGAGACCGTCATGCGCACCCTGGTGTGCCTGGAGGTTTTTGACGAGCGCGGGCTCATCCGGCTGGAGCGCACCACCGACCACCTGCACATCGCCCTCCAGGCGGTAGAGGGCAAGGTGGATCTGGAGGACTCCTGGATCCTCCGCCGCCTGCGGGAGATGCGGGGATAATCCGGGATCCCCGCCGAAGCCTGACGGCGCGAAGGATATGAAGATTGCAACGACGAAGGAGGTGCCTGTATGGACCCCATTCTGGAGCGGTATCAGGCGCTGGAAGATAAGATCAAGAGCTATAACCCGTCTCTGGACACCCAGCGGCTGTTCAACGCCTTTACGTTTGCCGACAATGCCCACTCCGGGCAGCTGCGCAAGGACGGTTCCCCCTACATCACCCACCCTCTGGCGGTGGCGGAGATCGTGGCGGAGCTGGAGCTGGACACCGATTCCATCATCGCCGCCCTGCTCCACGACTGCATTGAGGATACCGGCGTCACCCATGAGGAGATTGCCAAGCTCTTCGGCGCCACGGTAGCCGATCTGGTAGAGGGCGTCACCAAGCTGACCCGGGTGCAGTATACCTCCAAGGAAGAGGAGCAGATGGAGAACCTGCGGAAGATGCTCATGGCTATGGCCAAGGACATCCGGGTGATCCTCATCAAGATCTGTGACCGGCTGCACAACATGCGCACCATGGAGTACCAGTCTCCCAAGAAGCAGAAGGAGAAGGCCCTGGAGACCATGGAGATCTACGCTCCCATCGCCCACCGCTTAGGCATGCAGCGCATCAAGTGGGAGCTGGAGGACACCTCCCTGCGCTACCTGGACCCGGTGGGGTACAAGGAGATCGCAGACGAGCTGGCCGCCCGCTCCTCCGCCCATGAGGAGTTCATGGCCTCGGTGCAGAAGCGCATCCAGGACCGGCTGGACGCCGAGGGCATTCGCTGCACCATCTACGGCCGGGTGAAGCACGCCTACTCCATCTACCGCAAGATGTACGCCCAGAACAAGACCATGGATGAGATCTTTGATCTCTACGCCTTCCGGGTCATCGTGGACGACATCCCGGAGTGCTACAACGTGCTGGGCGTGATGCACGACCTGTTCAAGCCGGTGCTGGGCCGGTTCAAGGACTATATCGGCACCCCCAAGCCCAACGGCTATCAGTCCCTCCACACCACCGTGTTTGGCCGGGAGGGCATCCCCTTCGAGGTGCAGATCCGCACCTGGGACATGCACCACACGGCGGAATACGGCATCGCCGCCCACTGGAAGTACAAGCAGGGTATGGCCAACACCAAGCTGGGCACGGAGGCCGCCTTCGAGTGGGTGCGCAAGCTGCTGGAGAGCCAGCAGGACGTGGACGCCGAGGAGTTTGTCCGCACCATGCGGGTGGATCTGTTCTCCGACGAGGTGTTCGTGTTCACCCCCCGGGGCGACGTCATCAACCTGCCCGCCGGAGCCACGCCCATCGACTTTGCCTACAACATCCACTCCGCCGTTGGCAACCACATGACGGGAGCCAAGGTCAACGGCCGGATGGTTACCTTTGACACCCAGCTGAAAAACGGCGACATCGTGGAGGTCATTACCTCCAAGTCGGCCCACGGCCCCAGCCGTGACTGGATGAAGATCTGTAAATCCAACGAGGCCCGCAACAAGATCCGCCAGTGGTTCAAGAAGGAGCGGCGGGAGGAGAACATCGCCACCGGCCGTTCCTCCTTCGAGTCGGAGCTCAAGCACATGGGACTGTCCCTGGCGGCTATCACCGCCGAAGACGTGCTCCCCTTCGTGCTCAAGAAGGTGCGCTTCGGCACCCTGGACGAGCTGTACGCCGCCATCGGCTACGGCGGCATGTCGGCCCAGAAGGCGGTGGTGCGGGTAAAGGACGAGCTGACCCGGCTCAACCGCCTCCACGCTGAGCAGACGGCGGCGGAGAAGGAGGCCGCGGAGGCCATCCATCCCGCCACCGGCAATCCGCCCCCCGTGCCCGTCAAGACCGGCAAGCACGATCAGAGCGGCATCATCGTGGAGGGCATCGACAACTGCCTGGTGAAGTTCGCCAAGTGCTGTACTCCCGTCCCCGGAGATCCGGTGGTAGGCTTCATCACCCGCGGCTTCGGCGTGTCCGTCCACCGCTCCGACTGCCCCAACGCCGCCCCCGAGCGGCGCAAGCCGGAGGAGGAGGGCCGCTGGATCCACGTCCACTGGGCGGAGGGCGAGCTGTCCTCCTACCAGACCAGCCTGGAGATTGCCGCCAAGGACCGGGACGGCCTGACCCTGGACGTGGCCATGGCTTTGTCCTCTGCCAAGGTCAAGACCACCAGTTTGTCCGCCCGTTCCATGCCCGACGGCTACGCCACAGTCAATATCGTGCTGGAGGTCAAGAACCAGAGCGAGCTTACCGCCGTCATCAACAAGCTGGGCCAGATCCAGGGAGTCTATCAGGTCAAGCGTGCCGCAGGATAAAGGAGAGACGTTATGACCAACCAAACCAATACCACCGATCCCGGCTTGGACGAGCTGGTGTCCCAGTGCTTCCGGGGCGGTGAGCTGCTCCTGCGGGAGCTGCGGCTCACCCCGGAACAGGCCCGCCGTCTGGCGGCGGACTACCCGGCCCGGGTAGAACCCCTGGGCCAGGATTGGTATGAGATCAGTTTTCAGGAGGCGCAATATTTTTATGTCAACTGAGTTTGTGCCGGTGCTGCTGGGCGCGGATATCAACGCCTACAGCATGGCCCGGGCCTTCCATGAGGCCTATGGGGTGAAGAGCATCGTCTTCGGCATGTTCGCCGCCAGCGTGTGCGCCGGCAGCAAAATCATCGACTACCGCATCCGGCAGGACAACGACACCGTGGACCAGGTGCTGAAAAACGTCACCGAGGTAGCCCAGGAGCATCCGGACAAGAAGATCCTGGTGCTGGGCTGCGGGGACAACTACCTCAACGCCATCTCCGCCAACCTGCCCCATTACCCGGCCAATGTCATCGCCCCCTATGTGGACCTGGCCACCCTGGAGGGGCTCATCCACAAGGAGAAATTTTACGACCTGTGCGACAAATACGGCATCGATCACCCTGCCACCGTGGTGTACCATAAGGGTATGGGCCACGATTTTACCCTGCCCTTCGACGGCCCCTTTGTGGTCAAGCCTGCCGAGTCGGACACCTACTGGAAGCACCCCTTCCCCACCCAGAAGAAGGCCTACGTCCTCCAGACCCGGGAAGAGGTGGACCAGGTCATCGACGACATTTACAACGCCGGGTACGAGGACTCCCTGATCCTCCAGGACTTTATTCCCGGTGACGACAGCTACATGCGGGTGGTGACCAACTACTCCGGCGCCGACGGCAAGGTGCGGCTCATGTGTGTGGGCCACGTCCTGCTGGAGGAGCACACCGGCCACGCCATCGGCAACCACGCCGTCATCATCACCGAGCCCGAGCCCGAGCTGTGTGAGAAGCTGAAAAACTTCCTGGAGGCCATCCACTTCACCGGCTTCTCCAACTTCGACATCAAGTACGACCAGCGGGACGGCAAGTTCAAGGCCTTTGAGATCAACTGCCGCCAGGGCCGGAGCAACTACTATGTCACCGGCGCGGGCTACAACCTGGCCAAGTACCTGGTGGAGGACCGGATTGAGGGCAAGAGCTGCGAGCTGACCATTACCAAGAACCGCCATCTGTGGTGGGTCATCCCTCCCAAGGTGGCATATGATTATGTCAACCCCAAGTACCACGAGGAAATGAAGGCCCTCCAGGCCCACAACGCCGTGGTCAACCCCCTGTTCTACAACAAGGACAACGGCTTCATCCACAAGCTGCGCATCCTGAAGGGTCAGCGCCGCTATGTGGGCTGGTACGCCTCCTGCATGGAAAAGGTGAGATAATGGAACAACGCCTTGGCATTCTGGGCGGCATGGGACCCCAGGCTACTCAGGACTTTTACCAGCGGGTGCTGGACCGCACCGACGCCTCCTGCGATCAGGAGCATCTGCCCACCCTGATCTGGAGCGATACCGCCATTCCCGACCGCACCGCCGCCATTCTGGGCGGCGACACGGAGGGCTGCTACCAGCGGCTGCTGGAGGGAGCCAAGCTGCTGGAGCGGGGTGGGTGCACGGTGCTGGCTATCCCCTGCAACACCTCCCACTACTTTGCCGACCGGCTTCAGAGCGAGCTGTCCCTCACCCTCATCCACATGCCCCGGGAAACCGTAGGCGTGCTGGCGGAGGAGGGCAAGAAAAAGGTGGGTATTCTGGGCACCGACGGCACCATCTGCGCCGGTGTGTACCAGAAGGAGTGCGACGCCCGGGGCATCGAGGCCCTGTCCCCGCCGGAGCATATTCAGAAGCTGGTTATGAGTATCATTTACGACGAGATCAAGCGGGGCGAGACCGGTTCCCGGGAGAAATTCGCCGTGATCGACCGCTGGCTCCGCCAGGCTGGGTGCGACAGCGCCATCCTGGGCTGCACGGAGCTGTCCGTCTACCGCACCTACCACGGCCTGCCGGATTACTATCTGGACGCCATGGACGTGCTGGCCCAGCGGTGTATCACTGCCTGCGGCTACAAGCTGCGGATGGTGTAAGATTTTCACATGGTGGTGAACTGAAATGAGCAATACGCGCCTGCCCTTGGGCGACTATGTGCAGCTGCTGCTGCGCCATGACCTGCTGGCCGACAAGGGACCCGTCCCCGCCGACCTGACCGCTCCCGTGGCCCTGGTGTCCTGTGACTCCCAGGTGGTCATTCCCCACACCCTTTTTGTGTGCAAGGGAGCCAAATTCAAGGAGGATTACCTCCGCCAGGCTATGGACAGCGGGGCCTTTGTGTACGTCAGCGAGAAACCCTACCCCAACATTCCCCTGCCCTGCCTGCGGGTCACCGACATCCGGCAGGCCATGGGCCTGCTGGCCGACTTTGCCTACGGCCACCCCTCTGGGAAGCTGACCATCACCGGCCTTACCGGCACCAAGGGCAAGACCACCACGGCCTACTATATCAAGTCCATCGTGGACACCTGGCTGGCCTCCCAGGGCCACCGGGAGAGCGCCCTGCTGTCCACCATCGTCACCGATGACGGCCTGGAGCGCAAGACCGCTAAGCTCACCACCCCTGAGCCCCTGGATCTCCAGCGCCACCTGTCCAACGCCGTCACCGCCGGAGCGGACTATCTCACCATGGAGGTGTCCTCCCAGGCCCTGAAGTACGGCCGGGTCATCGGCGTGGATCTGAGCTGCGCCGTGTTCCTCAACATCGGCGAGGATCACATCTCCCCGGTGGAGCACCCCGATCTGGAGGACTATCTCCGCTCCAAGCTGCTCATTTTCCGTCAGGCGAAAAACGCCTGTATTTCCATGGACTGCGATCACGCCGCTGAGGTGGCCGCTGCCGCCGCCCGCTGCGAGCGGGTGCTCACCTTCTCCCAAAAACACCCTGAGGCCGACGTGTACGGCACCAATGTGCGCAAGGAGGGGAACCAGATCGCCTTCCACGTCCGCACCCCCCGGTACGAAGGGGAGCTGGCCATTTCCACCCCCGGCCTGTTCAATGTGGAAAACGCCCTTGCCGCCGTCACCGTGGCGGAGGCCTACGGCATCCCCTATGAGGCTGTGCGGGAAGGTCTGCTGAAGGCATTTGTCCCCGGCCGCATGGAGCACTACACCAGCGCCGACGGGCAGATCTCCGTCATCGTGGACTACTCCCACAACGGTATGAGCCTGCAGAATGCCCTGCGGTCCGTGCGCACCGAGTATCCCGACCGCCAGCTGACTGTCCTCTTCGGCTGCACCGGCGGCAAGGGCATTGACCGCCGGGAGGGCATGGGAAATGCCGCAGGCGAGTTTGCCCACCGGATCATCCTCACCGAGGATGACCCCGGCCCTGAAGAGGTGGAGGACATCTGCGCCGACATCGGGGTGTTCCTCAAAAAGTGGAACAAGGACTATACCGTTATCCCCAACCGGGAGCAGGCGGTAGAAACTGCCATTTTGGAGGCCTCCCGTCCCGCCGTGGTGCTGCTGGCCGGCAAGGGATGCGAGGTCTACCAGAAGCGGAAAAACGGTCCTGAGCCCTGCATCCCGGACGGGGTGCTGGCGCAGCATGCCCTGGAAAAGTATGATCGTAAACAGTCTCAATGAGGCTTTTGCCGCCGCAGGCGCCGCCGCCTGGGGCGGCTTGCCGTTTTCAGAACTGGCGGCTGACATGACGGCTGAGTCCGTGCAGAAGGCGGAGGAGCTGTGTCCCACCCCCAAGACCGTGCTGGTGGCCGCCTTTCCCTACTACGCCGGGGAACGGGAAGGCAACCTATCTCTCTACGCCCGGGGACTGGATTATCACACCGTGGTCACCGGCAGATTGAATACTATTTGTAATTTTCTTTCTGAAAAATACGAAAATAGCCGTTTTCTGCCTGGCGCCGACAACTCACCCCTGCCTGAGCGGCAGGCCGCCTGGCGGTGCGGGGTGGGTCTGCGGGGGAAAAACGGGTTGGTAATCGTACCCCCTTACGGCTCTTATGTGTTCTTGGGCACCATCCTCACCGACGCAGAGCTGGACCTGCCTGAACATACCCCCGCGCCCGACTGCATCGGCTGCGGCAAATGCCTGTCCGCCTGCCCCGGGGGCGCGCTGGGAGAAAGGGGCGTGGAGGTGAGCC
Source organism: Flavonifractor sp. HCP28S3_F3 (assembly GCF_052065355.1). Classification (NCBI taxonomy): domain Bacteria; kingdom Bacillati; phylum Bacillota; class Clostridia; order Eubacteriales; family Oscillospiraceae; genus Flavonifractor; species Flavonifractor sp. HCP28S3_F3. The sequence continues at coordinate 137,966 of NZ_JBQHUF010000006.1, read as the reverse complement.
GCTGCCTGTCGGAACTGACCCAGAAGAAAGGGGCGCTGACGGCGGAGGAGGCGTCTCTGCTGAAGGCACACCCCCTGATCTGGGGGTGCGACCGCTGCCAGCAGGTCTGTCCCTACAATTCCGCTCCCGCCCTGTCCCCCCTGCCGGAATTCCGGGAGGGCCTGGTGGACAGCCTGGCCCCCGCCGACCTGGAAGGGCTGACTAACCGCACGTTCCGAGCGAAGTACGGCGACCGTTCCTTTGCCTGGCGGGGCCCCGCACCCCTCCGCCGCAACCTGGAGCTGTAGGCTCAAAACGGGTGATTTGTTCACAATTTCCCCTTTTTTATCAAGGGGTTCTATGATATACTAAGAAACCGAATTGGCATAATACGCCCGGGCCCTTTGCCCCGGGGAGGAATAAGAAAGGTGAACGTGATCCATGGGACTGCTGAAGAAACTGTTTGGCACCAGCTCTGAAAAAGAGATCAAGGCCATCAAACCCCTTGTGGATAAGATCGAGGCGCTGGACGGGGAGTACTCCGCCCTCACCGACGAACAGCTCAAGGCCAAGACCCCGGAATTCAAGGAGCGTCTAGCCAAGGGTGAGAGCCTGGACGACATTCTGCCCGAAGCCTTTGCCGCCTGCCGGGAGGCCGCCTGGCGCGTGCTGGGCATGAAGCCCTACCGGGTACAGCTTATCGGCGGCATCATCCTGCATCAGGGCCGCATCGCCGAGATGAAGACCGGCGAAGGCAAGACCCTGGTGGCCACCCTGCCCGCCTACCTCAACGCCCTCACCGGCGAGGGCGTCCACATCGTTACCGTCAACGATTACCTGGCCAAGCGTGACTCGGAGTGGATGGGCAAGGTCTACCGCTTCATGGGCCTGACCGTGGGTCTGGTGATCCACGATATCCAGCCCAAGGACCGCAAGGCCTCCTACGCCGCTGACATCACCTACGGTACCAACAACGAGTTTGGCTTCGACTACCTGCGGGACAACATGTGCATCTACGCCTCCGAGATGGTGCAGCGGGGCCACGCCTTCGCCATCGTGGACGAGGTGGACTCCATTCTGATCGACGAGGCCCGTACCCCCCTCATCATCTCCGGCCAGGGGGACAAGTCCACCCAGCTGTACACCATTGTGGACGACTTCGTCTCCCGCCTGAAGGGTCAGCGTGTCACCAGCGTGGACACCAAGGAAGAGGAAGACCCCGATGTGGATGCCGACTACATCGTGGATGAGAAGGCCCGCACCGTCACCCTCACCGCCCGGGGCATCAAGAAGGCCGAGCAGCAGTTCCAGCTGGAGAACCTGGCCGACCCGGAGAACACCACCCTGTCCCACCACATCAACCAGGCCATCAAGGCCCGTGGCCTGATGAAGCGGGACATCGACTACGTGGTGAAGGACGGCGAGGTCATCATCGTAGACGAGTTCACCGGCCGCCTCATGTACGGCCGCCGCTACTCCGAGGGCCTGCACCAGGCAATCGAGGCCAAGGAGCACGTCACCGTGGCCCGGGAGTCCAAGACTCTGGCTACCATTACCTTCCAGAACTACTTCCGCCTGTACAACAAGCTCTCCGGTATGACCGGTACCGCCATGACCGAGGAGGAGGAGTTCGGCACCATCTACGCCCTGGACATCGTGGAAATCCCCACCAACAAGCCCCTGGCCCGTATCGACCACCCCGACGTGGTGTATAAGAACGAGGCCGGCAAGTACCGGGCTATCGTCAACCAGATCGAGGAGTGCCACAAGAAGGGCCAGCCCGTGCTGGTGGGCACCATTTCCATTGAGAAGTCGGAGGAGCTCTCCGCCATGCTCAAGCGCCGGGGCATCAAGCATAATGTTCTGAACGCCAAGTTCCACGAGAAGGAAGCGGAGATCGTGGCCCAGGCCGGTAAGCTGGGGGCTGTCACCGTGGCTACCAACATGGCCGGCCGTGGTACCGATATCATGCTGGGCGGCAACGCCGAGTTCCTGGCCAAGGCCGAGCTGCGCAAGGCGGGCCTCAGCGACGAGCTGATCGCCGAGTCCACTGGCTTTGCCGAGACCGACAACCAGGAGATCCTGGACGCCCGGCGGATGTTTACCGAGGCGGAGGCCAAGTATAAGGACGAAATCAAGGAAGAGGCTAACAAAGTGCGGGAAGTGGGCGGCCTGTTCATTCTGGGCACCGAGCGCCATGAGTCCCGCCGCATCGACAACCAGCTCCGCGGCCGTGCCGGCCGTCAGGGCGACCCGGGCGAGAGCAAGTTCTTCCTCTCCCTGGAGGACGACATCATGCGCCTGTTCGGCTCCGAGCGGGTCATGGGCATGATGGAGAAGCTGGGCGTGGACGAGGACACCCCCATCGACGCCAAGATTCTCTCCAACGCCATTGAGAATGCCCAGAAGCAGGTGGAGTCCCGCAACTTCCAGACCCGTAAGACGGTGCTGGAGTACGACGACGTGATGAACACCCAGCGTAAGGTGATCTACGAGCAGCGCCGGAAGGTGCTGGACGGGGAGAACCTGAAGGAAGCGGTGCAGAACATGCTCACCGGCGTCATCACCAACGAGGTGAACGCCCATATGGGCGAGCAGAAGCACATGGACGCCGAGAACTGGCGTGAGGTGTGCGCCCAGTTCCGCGGCCTGTTCCTCACTCCTGATGAGTTCAAGTTCACCGACGAGGAGCTGCTGAAGTACGACACCCAGGGCCTCATCGATCTGCTCCAGGAGCGGGCCACCGACATTTACACCCGCAAGGAGAAGGAGCTTGGCGAGCCCCTCATGCGTGAGCTGGAGCGCGTCATGATGCTTCGGGTGGTGGACGAGTACTGGATGGACAACATTGACGCCATGCAGGAGCTGCGTCAGGGCATCGGCCTGCGGGCTTACGGCCAGAACGACCCCGTGGTGGAGTACAAGCGGGAAGGCTATGAGATGTTCGAGCGGATGATCGCCGCCATTCAGGAAGAGACTCTGCGCCGGATCTTCCTGGCCCGCATCCAGGTGGGCTCCACCGTGAAGCGGGAGCGTGTGGCCAAGGTCACCGGCGAGAGCGCCGGCAACGACGGCACTGTGAAGAAGCAGCCCGTCAAGAAGGGCCACAAGGTGGGCCGCAACGATCCCTGTCCCTGCGGCAGCGGCAAGAAGTACAAGAAGTGCTGCGGCCGGTTTGAGGAAGACTAATTGTCGCCCGTTCCAAATGGAGGAACTCCATGAATATCATTGAACACAATCAAAATGGTCTGGTCTACCTCACCGCCGACGGCTTTGACGCCGCCGGCGGGATAGCCCACGGCTTTTCCACCCGGCTGGGAGGCGTGTCCGACGGGATCTACGCCTCCCTGAACCTGAGCATGACCCGGGGCGACGACCCGAACAAGGTGGCGGAGAACTACCGCCGGTTCTGCGCCGCCATCGGCGCGGATGTGAACCGGGTGGTGTGCGCCAGCCAGGTACACGGGGACACGGTGCGCTCCGTCACCTCCGCCGACCTGGGCATCGGTCTGGACCAGCCTGAGCCCTGGCAGGCTGACGGCCTTGTCACCGATATCCCCGGGGTGGTCCTCACTGTCTTTACCGCCGACTGCCTGCCCATTCTGCTCTACGACCCGGTGCGCCGGGTGGTGGGCGCCGTCCACGCCGGCTGGCGGGGCACCGCTCTGGGCATCGTCACCCGTGCGGTGGAGCGGATGGTGGACTGCTACGGCTGCGACCGGCTGGATATTCTGGCCGCCATCGGCCCCGGCATCTCCAAGTGCTGCTTTGAGACCCATGAGGACGTGCCTAATGCCATGACCGAGGCCATGGGCGCCTCCGCATTGTCTGCCATTGAGGTGCTGCCCACGGGCAAATTCCATGTGGACCTGAAGGCCCTCAATGCCTGCCGGCTGAAAGCGGCGGGTCTGGACCCGGACCACATCGCTATTTCCGCCGACTGCACCTCCTGCATGCCCGACAAGTACTGGTCCCACCGCTACACCCACGGCCAGCGGGGAAGCCAGGCGGCTATGATCTCGCTGCTATGAAAAAAAGTCTGTCCGTACTGCTGCTGACCTTCTGCCTGCTGTTGGGGGGCTGCGCCGGGGACCCGGAACCGGATCCCACGCCCAGCCCTACCCCTTCCGCCGCTCCGGCGGAGCAGGCAGAATTTGCCTTGGCCTGCTATCCGGAGGAGGGGTTCCACCCCATCACCGGCGGCAACCGTACCAATCTGGCTCTGGGCGGGCTGGTATATGAAGGATTATACGCCCTGGACCAGCAGTTTGAGCCCCAGCCTCAGCTGTGCACCCAGGGCGTGCAGGCCGCTGACGGGCTAAGCTGGACCTTCACCCTCCGCACCGGGGTCACCTTTTCTGACGGCAGCCCCCTCACCTCCGCGGAGGTCAAGTCCTCCCTGGAGCTGGCCCGTACCAGCAGCCTCTACACCTCCCGTCTCAGCGACGTCACCGGCGTGACGGCGGGGGAGGGCACGGTGACGGTCACCCTCAGCCGGGCCAACGGCAACCTGCCTGCTCTGCTGGACATCCCCATCGTGAAGGAGACCGGGGGCGTGCCCCTTGGCACCGGCCCCTACGTGTTTTCCAGCGCCGGGGAGGAGTGGTCCCTTACCGCCCGACAGGGCTGGTGGCAGGGGGAAGCACTGCCCCTCCAGACCATTCCGCTCCGCTCCATCCGGGAGACGGACGACCTGATCCACGCCTTTGATACCCGGGACATTGCCCTGGTCTCCACCGACCTGACGGGCACCAATGCCCTGGGTTTTTCCGGTTCTTTCGATACTGTGGACTACCCCACCAGCATCATGCTCTATGTGGGCTTCAATGTAGCTTCCGGTCCCTGCCAGTCGGCAGGGGTACGTCAGGCCCTGCTGCGGGCCTTTGACCGTTCGTCGGTAGCCACTGTCCTCTACTCCAGCCACGCACAGCCCGCCGCCCTGCCCATCTCCCCCGCCAGTTCCTACTACCAGGAGGATCTGGCTCAGGAGCTGGACTATTCCCCCCAGCAGGCGGCCCAGCTGCTCACCGACGGTGGCTGGACCCAGGGGGAGAAGGGCTGGACCCAGGGCAGGCAGACCCTGAGCCTGACCTTTGTGGCTCCGTCGGACAACAGTACCCGGGCCGCGGCGGCGGAACATCTGGCCGGCAGCCTTACCGACCTGGGTATCCAGGTGGACCTCCAGCTGCTGCCCTGGGATGACTATATCACCGCCCTGGAGAAGGGCGATTTTGACTTGTATCTGGGCGAGGTGAAGCTCACCGCCGATTTTGATCTCACCGCGCTGATCACCGCCGGCGGCAGCCTGAACTACGGCGGCTACGCCGACGCCGAAGCTGCCACGCTGCTCCAGGCATACCGGGCCGCCTCCGGCCAGGGCCGGGATCTCAGCGCCCGCCGGCTGTATGAGCGGCTGGCAGAGGAGCCGCCCTTCGGGGTGATCTGCTTTAAAAACTGGTCGGTGCTCACCCAGTGGAGCCGGATCTCCGGCCTGACGCCTACCCAGCAGAATGTGTTCTATGGCTTTGCCAATTGGAGCATTGCCTGAGTTATAGAGAGAGGGGAAATGGAAGTATGGGGAAGGTATATCGCTGTTTTGTGGAAAAGAAGCAGGGCTTTGACGTGGAGGCAGGCCACCTCTTAGCCGAGCTGAAAGGCACTCTGGGGCTGAAGGGCCTCACCGGGGTGCGGGTCATCCGCCGGTACGACGTGGAGGGCGTGGATCAGCCCACCTATGAGGCCGCCCGCACCACCGTTTTGTCCGAACCCCAGGTGGATACCATTACCGACGAGGTCTTTGACCTGCCGGCGGACTGCAAGGCCCTGGCAGTGGAGGCCCTGCCCGGTCAGTACGACCAGCGGGCAGACTCCTGCGCCCAGTGCATCCAGATGCTCACCGGCGGGGAGCGGCCCGTGGTCCGCTCCGCTACACTGTACTTACTGATGGGCGAGCTGTCCGACGCTGACATGGACAAGGCCCGTGGCTACCTCATCAACCCGGTGGAGAGCCGTCAGGCCACCCTGGACAAGCCCGAGACCCTGATCCAGCAGTACCCCGAGCCGGCGGACGTGCCGGTGCTGACGGGCTTCCGGGAGCTGGACCAGGAAGGCCTTGCCGCCCTGCTGGAGCAGTATGGCCTGGCCATGGACCTGGCCGACCTGACCTTCCTCCAGAGCTACTTCAAGGACGAGGAGCAGCGAGATCCCACCCTCACCGAGGTGCGGGTGGTGGACACCTACTGGTCCGACCACTGCCGCCACACCACCTTTTCCACCCATCTGGACCGGGTGGACATCCAGGACCCCACCATCAACGGGGCCTACCTCCGCTATCTGTCCGCCCGGGACGAGGTGTACGGGTCTGAAAAGGCCGCCAAGCGCCCCCAGACCCTGATGGACCTGGCTACCATCGGTACCAAGGTGCTGAAAAAGCGGGGCGAACTGCCTGAACTGGACGAGAGCGAGGAGATCAACGCCTGCTCCATCCATGTCCCCGCCACGGTGGATGGCAAGGAGCAGGACTGGCTGCTGATGTTCAAGAACGAGACCCACAACCACCCCACCGAGATTGAGCCCTTCGGCGGCGCGGCCACCTGCATCGGCGGCTGCATCCGCGACCCTCTGTCCGGCCGGGTGTATGTCCACCAGGCCATGCGCCTCACCGGCTGCGGCGACCCCCGCACCCCGGTGGACCAGACCCTGGAAGGCAAGCTCCCCCAGCGGAAGATCGCCCAGACCGCCGCGGCGGGCTACTCCTCCTACGGCAACCAGATCGGCCTGGCCACCGGCCACGTGGCTGAGCTGTACCATGAGGGCTACATCGCCAAGCACCTGGAGTGCGGCGCGGTGGTGGGCGCCGCTCCCGCCGACCATGTCCGCCGTGAGGTACCCGCCCCCGGCGACGTGGTCATCCTGCTGGGCGGCCGCACCGGCCGGGACGGCATCGGCGGCGCCACCGGCTCCTCCAAGAGCCACAACCTCAAGAGCCTGGACACCATGGCCAGCGAGGTGCAGAAGGGCAACGCCCCTGAGGAGCGCAAGCTCCAGCGGCTGTTCCGCAACCCCAACGTGACCCGGCTGATCAAGCGGTGCAACGACTTCGGCGCGGGCGGCGTGTCGGTGGCCATCGGGGAGCTGGCCGACGGCCTTGCCATCGACCTGGACGCCGTACGCAAGAAATATGACGGTCTGGACGGCACTGAGATCGCCATCTCCGAGTCCCAGGAGCGGATGGCGGTGGTGGTAGCCCCTGAGGATGCCCAGGCCCTGATGAACTTCGCCTCCTTCGAGAACCTGGAGGCCTATCAGGTAGCCACTGTTACCGAGAGCCCCCGGATGGTGATGACCTGGCGGGGCCAGACCGTGGCAAACCTGTCCCGCGCCTTCCTGAACACCAACGGCGCGGTGAAGCACGCCTCGGTGAAGGTGGCCCAGCGCCCCGGCCCCCAGACCTGGACGGAGCGCTCCCTGCGGGAGCTGGCCCGGGAGCTGGACTACGCTTCCCGCCGGGGCCTCACCGAGCGGTTCGACGGCTCCATCGGCGCCGGCAGCGTGCTGATGCCCTTCGGCGGCAAGACTCAGCGCACCCCCGCCCAGGCTATGGCTGCCCTCTTCCCCGTGGAGCCCGGTCAGGAGACCGATCAGGCCTCCATCATGGCCTGGGGCTGCGATCCCAAGCAGCTGAGCCGTGACCCCTACTACGGCGCGGTGCAGGCTGTGGTCACCTCGGTGGCCAAGGTGGTGGCCGCAGGCGGCGACTACAAGAAAGTGTATCTCACCCTCCAGGAGTTCTTTGAAAAGCTGCGGGAGGAGCCCCAGCGCTGGGGCAAGCCCTTCCAGGCTCTGCTGGGCGCCATGGACGCCCAGATCGGCCTGGGCTGCGCCGCTATCGGCGGCAAGGACTCCATGTCCGGCTCCTTCCTGGACCTGGACGTGCCCCCCACGCTGATCTCCTTTGCCATCGCCCCCGCCAAGGCGGGCGAGGTGCTCTCTCCCGAGTTCAAGGAGGCAGGCCATCCGGTCTACCTCTTCGGCGTGCCCCATCTGGGCGACTTCGCGGGCCAGAAGGCGGCCTGGGAAGCCTTCCACGCCCTGTGCCAGACCGGCAAGGTGAAGGCCGCCCGGGTGCTGGAGCCCGGCGGAGTGAAAGAGGCCGCCATGCAGATGTCCTTCGGCAACCACATCGGCTTCACTCTGGACGAGGGCTTTACCGGCCCCGCCTGCCAGGGCATGATCCTGGCTGAGTGCGACGGGGCCGTGGAGGACGCCGTGCTGGTGGGCCATACCACTGCCGAGCCGGTGCTCACCTTCGGGGAGGACACCGCCTCCATCGACGAGCTGCTCTCCCTCAATGAGGACGTGCTGGAGGATGTGTACCCCACCCGCACCGGCCAGCAGGGAGACGTGGCCCCCATTTCCTGGGACAAGCGCTCCCCGGCGGTGTGCAAGAGCAAGATCGCCCGGCCCCGGGTGGTCATCCCCGTGTTCCCCGGTACCAACTGCGAGTATGATTCCGTGCGGGCCTGCCTGCGGGCGGGCATGACTGCCGAGACGGTGAATATCCGCAACCTGACCGCCGACGATCTGCTCCAGTCCACCGTGGAGCTGGAGGGAGCCATCCGCAACGCTCAGATCGTCTTTATCCCCGGCGGCTTCTCCGGCGGCGACGAGCCCGACGGCTCCGCCAAGTTCATCTGCTCCTTCTTCCGCAACAGCCGCATCACCGACGCCGTCCACGACCTGCTGAAGAACCGGGACGGCCTGATGCTGGGCATCTGCAACGGCTTCCAGGCCCTCATCAAGCTGGGTCTGGTGCCCTACGGCGAGATCCGGGACATGGACGAGAACTGTCCCACTCTGACCTACAACACCATCGGCCGCCACCAGAGCAAGTACGTCACCACCCGGGTGGCCTCGGTGAACTCCCCCTGGATGCTCAAGTCCAACGTGGGCGACCTCCACGCCATCCCCATCTCCCACGGTGAGGGCCGGTTCGTGGCTCCTCAGACCGTGCTGGATCAGCTGATCGCCAATGGCCAGGTAGCCACCCAGTACGTGGACGAAAACGGCCTGCCCTCCATGGGCATGGACGTGAATCCCAACGGCTCGGCGCTGGCTATCGAGGGCATTTTCTCCCCCGACGGCCGGGTCTTTGGCAAGATGGGCCACTCCGAGCGGCGCGGCGACCATGTGGCGGTCAACATCCCCGGGAACAAGTATCAGCCTCTCTTTGAGAGCGGCGCGGAGTATTTCCGGTAAGGAGGTCCTTATGGAAGCAACATCCGCCCTCCAGGCGTTGGAGGAACTGCAGGCCTGCTACAAGGCCTTTGTGGAAAAGCTGACGGAATGTCGGGCATCCAACATGGGAGAGGCCATGGGCTTTCTCTTCCGTGCCCAGGGCAATCCCAAGGTGGGCTACGCGGTGGAGGAATTCGACAAGACCGTCACCGGGCGGATCAACGCGCTGGCGGAGGAGCTGGCCCGGTGCCCGGCGGAGGAGGCGGCAGCCCTGACGGAGCAGGCCATGGAGCTGATGCTCTTCTACCCCCAGCCCCAGGACAACACCATCGCCTTTTCTCTCACCGCCTTTGAGGGCCACGCCCGGCCTCTGGTGTCTTTCCTCTCCCCGGAGGTGCGGCAGGAAACCGCCCGGCGCTACGCCAGGCGCACTCCGCCCCGGCGGATGCTGCCCAACCAGAAGAAGCTGTGGAAGGAGCTCTCCCAGCTGTAAACGAAGCATAAAAAAGTCCCTGCGGCGCCGCCGCGGGGACTTTTTTGTCCTTTTATTTGGTTTCCAGCAGAGCCATAAACTCCTCGCCGGTAATGGTCTCCTTCTCCAGCAGGTAGCCCGCCAGCTTGTGGAGCTGGTCCTGGTGCTCCTTCAGCAGAGAGAGGGCCTTCTGGTGGGCCGCCTTCACGGTATCCACCACCTGCTTGTCGATTTCGGCGGCGGTCTCAGCGGAACAGGCCAGGGAAGTGTCCCCTCCCAGGTACTGGTTCTGCACCGTCTCCAGGGCCACCATGTCGAACTGCTCCGTCATGCCGTACCGGGTGATCATGGCCCGGGCCAGCTTGGTGGCCTGCTCGATGTCGTTGGAGGCGCCGGTGGTGATGTTGTCCGGCCCGAAGATGAGCTCCTCGGCAGCCCGACCGCCGGTGAGGGTGGCGATCTTGTTGATGATCTCCGCCCGGCTCATGAGGTTGCGCTCCCCCTGGTCCACCTGCATGGTGTAGCCCAGAGCGCCGGAGGTACGGGGAATAATGGTGATCTTGGTCACGGGGGCGGAGTGGGTCTGAAGGGCGGCCACCAGGGCGTGGCCCACCTCGTGGTAGGACACCAGTTTCTTCTCCTCGGGGGAGATGACGGCGTTCTTCCGCTGGGCTCCGGCAATGACGGTCTCCACACTCTCCTCCAGGTCGGCCTGGGTCACGGTCTTGCGGCCCTGCCGCACCGCCCGGAGAGCGCCCTCGTTGACGATGTTGGCCAACTCCGCGCCGGAGGCGCCGGCGGTAGCACGGGCGATGGCGTTCCAGTCCACGTCGCCGTCCACATGGACGTGTTTGCCGTGGACCTTCAGAATGGCCACGCGGCCCTGGAGGTCGGGCAGCTCCACCCGCACCCGGCGGTCAAACCGGCCGGGCCGCATGAGGGCGGGGTCCAGGCTCTCCGGCCGGTTGGTGGCGGCCAGCAGCACCACACCCTTGCTGGAGTCGAAGCCGTCCATCTCGGCCAGCAGCTGGTTCAGGGTCTGCTCCCGCTCGTCGTTGCCGCCGTAGCCGCCGGTATCACGCTTCTTGCCGATGGCGTCGATCTCGTCGATGAACACGATACAGGGGGCCTTTTCTCCCGCCTGCTTGAACAGGTCCCGGACCTTGGCGGCACCCATGCCCACGAACATCTCCACGAACTCCGAACCGGAGATGGAGAAGAAGGGCACCTTGGCCTCCCCGGCCACCGCCTTGGCCAGCAGGGTCTTACCGGTACCCGGCGGGCCCACCAGCAGCACGCCCTTGGGCAGCTTGGCGCCGATCTCAGTGTACTTCTGGGGCTCGTGGAGGAAGTCCACCACTTCCATCAGGGCGTCCTTGGCCTCGTCCTGACCGGCCACGTCGGCAAAGGACACGCCGGTGGAGGCCTCCTCCACATAGATCTTGGCGTTGGCTTTGCCGAAGGTCATGGCGTTGCCCATACCGCCCGGCATGCCGCCGCCCATCCGCTTGACCATCCAGCGGGAGAGCAGCTGGCCGATAAGCAGGAAGATAAAGATGGGCAGCACCCAGCTAATCAGCGCCGCCAGGATGGGGTTGGCCTGGGTGGGAATCTCGGCGGTAAAGACGATGTCCGTGTCCTCCCGCAGCTGGTTGAGCAGCCGCTGCCCGTCGTCCGGCCACACACCGGTCTTGTAGTAGCCCTCCCGGCCATTCTCGTCGGTGCCGACAAAGATGATCTCCCGGCTGTCCTCGTCCAGAGCCACCTCGCTCACCTGGTCGTTGTCCACCATGGTGAGGAACTGGCTGTAGGGCACCTCATAGACCTGCCACTCCAGCACCGAGGGGAAAAACAGGGCGTTGAGTAGCATCAGCACCACCAGGGCGACGCAGTAGTAAAAAATCAGCGGTTTTTTCGGCGGTGACGGTTTTTGCTCCGGTTCCTTAACTTCTTTCATAGCTGTATTCCTCCGTAGAACGAAATTTATTTACCATGCGAAATAATAGTAGGCTCTTCTTTTGCAAAAGTCAATCCACCGGCGGCAGGTTTCACATATTGTTTACAAGCCCCGCTGAATTATGAACTTTTTGTGCAAAAAGGCCCGTCCTGCAAAGAGGACGGGCCTTTGGCTCAGTATTTGTTGACCATGCCGGAGATCAGGGGAGTGGGCACCAGCCACATGATGAGGAACACCAGCAGGTTGCCGGCGGACAGGGAGGCATAGGAGCCCACAAAGGTGAGGTAGAAGGCCAGCAGCAGACCGGCCACCGCACCCAGACTGGCCAGCAGAGCGGAGATGCGCACCGCCCGACGGAGCCGGGCCGCGCCCACCACCGCCTCGGAGTAGGGGGCCACGCCCTCCCGGCAGAGGACGGCGGTGAGGATATCGCTGTGCTCCTGGTCCTCGTCGGACAGCTCAATGCGCCGCTCAGCGGCGGGGAACTCCATCTTGTCCACCGGCAGCTTGAACCGCTGGCGGAGCATGGCGGGGATGAGGTTAAAGTCCCGGGTAGCCATGACGGGGGTAACCCGGTTGCGGATCAGGCTGTTGAGGGAGGGCTCCAGGGTGCCGTGGAGGGTATAATTCAGGGCAAAGATGCCTGCCAGCTCCCCGTCAATGGCGCAGAACACGGCGTTCTTCACGTTGAGGCCGGGAGGCAGGGGGATCTCCATCAGGTGCATGAAGGCCGCCGAGCCCACCAGCACCTGCTGGTTGCGGATGACGGCGGACAGGCCGCCCTCGTAGCAGCAGAAGTTGGACATGCGGCGGTAGACGCAGCCCTGGGAGCGGAGCAGATCGTGGAAGATCTTGTCCAGTCCACAGCCGGATTCCTTAATCAGGCTGGCGGTGCTGGACACCACCTTATCCACCGGGAAATCCCCAAAAACCTTGATGCCGTTGAGGGCCACGCAGCCTGGAGGGAAGAAATCGGTATCGGTGAGCAGGATGCCGCTGCCGCCGGTGGCGGTGACTCCGTCCCAGCCGGCAATGGCAGCTCCCGACTGGCTCAGCCGCCGGCACAGGGTGAGCCAGGGCAGAGAGAAGCACAGGGCTCCCGACAGGGAGGCGGAGGCAGTGAGCATGGCGGACAGGCACCACAGCAGCCGCTCCGGAGCGCCCCGGCCGATGGAGGCCACGATACTCAGCAGCAGGCTGGCAAGAAGCAGCAGGGGCACGATGCGCTGAAAGATCCGCTGGGCTCCGTCGCTGGCCTGCATCTGCCGGCCGAAGCCGATGGGTTCACCGGACCACTTGGCATAGGTGTCCCGGCCGTTCCACTTGCCCTCGTCCAGGGTGACCAGGTAAGGCTGGGAAGCGGAGGCTGCCGTGCGGCAGGCCAGCCGCTGGCCCCGGCGCTTGCGTGCGGTACCCTTAAGCAGCAGGGCAATACCCAGGATAATGGCGGCGCAGTAGGGCATCTCGCCCTCCCGGCTGTCCAATACCGTCATGGTCAGGGCGTCGGCCAGGGTGGCGGCAGCGGCGAAGACCAGCAGGGTATCCATACCGAACTCCAACCGGAACAGCCGGGCCAGGCCGCCGATGAGCACATCCAGGCCCAGCAGCATGGCCAGGCCCTGGGCGGCGGCCAGCACCCAGATCCGCAGCTGATCGGTAAGCAGTTCGGGGTAGGGCAGCAGATCCACGCTCAGGTACAGGGCGGGGAGGAACAGCAGCAGCACCAGGGTGCCCCGCACACCCAGGGACTTGAGGCCCTTGCTGTACCGCTTGGCCAGTTCTGCGGCGGGCAGGTCGGGAGCCGGCGGCGGCTGGCGGCGGGGGCGGCGCTCCCGGCGGGGCCGGTCCTCCTCTTCCTCCTCCTCGTCGGTGCCGGGGATATAGGCCTCGGCCCGGCGCACTTCCTCCTCGTGCTCCTTGCCCTCTTCCTCAAACATATGGGCGGCGTAGTCATCCGCCTTGCGCACCAAACGGTTGAGCCCTTCGGCAATGGGATTGTCGGCAGCGGGTCCCTCGTCGCCAGGGAAGTCTACTACCTTATCGTCATCGTCTTCCGGCTCCTGGGGCTCTTCCGGCTCCGGCGGCCGCTTGGGAGCCGCCTGCCGCTCCACCGGCGGCTGGTCCTTCTTGGGCTGAGGCGCTTCCCGCTTCCCCACCGGCTCTGCATCCTTACCGGAGGGAAAGGCTACCACCCGGCCGCCGCCCTTGGGCGGGGCGGACTGAGCCGCGGGTCGTTTGGGCACAATGGGGAAGGGAACGGTATCCTCCTTGTCCCGCTTCTTTCGGGCGGACCCGCCCCCGAATTCTGCCAAAATCTCCTCCAGGGAGAATTCCTCCCCGCCGGGCTCGTCCTTATTCAGTTCATCGTCCCGGTCTTTGGCCATGGGAGAGAGCTCCTTTTCTCAGGTAAATTGGTGTCATCCCAGTCTCTGGCGCACCGCCTCATAGAGCAGAATGGCGGCGGCGGCGCTGGCGTTGAGGGAGTTGAGCTTTCCCTTCATGGGGATGCGCACCTTGAAATCGCAGGTCTCGGCCACCAGGCGGCCCATGCCGTCCCCCTCACTGCCGATAACGATGGCGGCAGGGCCCTTCAGGTCGGCGTCATACAGCAGCCGGTCCCCGTCAGCGGCAGTGCCGAAGACCCACACGCCCTCGTCCTTCAGCTCCTTGAGCAGAGCGGGCAGGTTGGGCACCCGGGCCACCGGAATGTGGCTCACCGCGCCGGCGGAGGTCTTGGCCACCACCGCCGTCAGGCCGGCGGAGCGGCGCTTGGGAATAATCACTCCGTGGGCTCCGGCGCACTCGGCGGTGCGGATCACCGCGCCCAGATTGTGGGGGTCGCTGAGCTCGTCACACACCACGATCAGGGGCGGCTCCCCCTTCTCCCGGGCGGCGTTCAGAATATCGTCCACACTGGCGTATTCCCGCACAGCGGCCTGGGCGATGACACCCTGATGGGAGTGGGTACGGCTCATAAAATCCAGCTTCCGCCGGTCACACTCCACCACCACAATGCCCTTGTCCCGGGCAGAGGCGGCGATATGGCCCAGGGTAGCGTCAGTCTCGCCCCGGGCCAAAAAGATCTTGTCGATGGGGGTACCGGCCCGGAGGGCCTCCGTCACCGCGTTGCGCCCCTCGATGAGGCCGTTGGCCTCGGCCTGGGGAATGGGTCTGCGCTCCTTCATGCTGCTGTCCCGCCTTTCTCATTCGTATTCACCAGTATACCACAACCCACCCCGCAGAAAAAGCCATATTTGCTTCTTTTCCGCAAAATGATACGCCAGCGAAAGGCCCTGTTTTCATAGAAAGTTTACAGGTTTCCCGCCCTGCTTTCTTGTTTTTTCGGGTGGGCTGTGCTATAACTATAATTACTTTGCAAAAAGAATCATCTCCAGTTTGGAGGAGGAACTTTAATTTGAACCCTGATAATCAGAACAACAACCGGGGAAAGGGCGGCGGTGGAAACCGACGCAATATCACCGCCATCGTTTCCATCATTTTGTGGGCCCTGGTACTCACCGTACTGGTGAACTACGCCACCTCCATGGCCCGCTCCGCCAATTCGGTGGAGATCACCTACAGCCAGTTCCGCAGCCTGGTGGAGCAGGATGTGGTGGAAGGCGTGCTGATGGAGTCCAGCAAGTACACCCTTACTCTGAAGGATGGCGTCACGCTGGACAAAGACGGCAACGTGGTAACGTCCGGCACCGATCAATCGCAGAGCGACAGCGGGAAGGAGCCGGGCAGCTCCCTGGGCCTGCCCCCGCTGGAGAGCTGGGGCAGCAGCGAGAAGCCGGTCACCTACTTCTGCGCCCCCGTCTCCCAGGTGGGTCTGCGGGACGATGACCTTCTGGCCCTGCTGGATGCCCACGGCGTCAAATATGGTCCGGAGTATGTGGAGCAGCTCTCTCCCGTCATCTCCCTGCTCATCTCCTATGTGCTGCCTGTCATCATTATGGTGGCTCTGTTCTCCTTCCTGTTCCGCGGCATGGCGGGCAAGATGGGCGGCGGCATCGGCAACCTGGGCAAGTCCAACGCCAAGGTCTATGTGGAGAAAAAGACCGGCGTCACCTTTAAGGACGTGGCCGGTCAGGACGAGGCCAAGGAGTCCCTGGTAGAGATCATCGACTTCCTGCACAATCCCCAAAAATACACCGAGATCGGCGCCAAGCTGCCCAAGGGCGCCCTGCTGGTGGGCCCTCCGGGTACCGGTAAGACCCTGCTGGCCAAGGCCGTGGCCGGCGAGGCCAACGTGCCCTTCTTCTCCATCTCCGGCTCCGACTTTGTGGAGATGTTCGTAGGCATGGGCGCCGCCCGTGTCCGTGACCTGTTCAAGGAGGCCAACAAGATGGCCCCCTGTATCGTGTTCATCGACGAGATCGACACCATCGGCAAGTCCCGTGACAACCGCATGGGCGGCAACGACGAACGGGAGCAGACCCTGAACCAGCTGCTGGCCGAGATGGACGGCTTCGACCCCACCAAGGGCGTTATCCTGCTGGCCGCCACCAACCGGCCCGAGGTGCTGGACCAGGCTCTGCTGCGGCCCGGCCGGTTCGACCGCCGGATCATCGTGGACCGGCCCAACCTGGCCGGCCGTCTGGCTACCCTGCAGGTTCACACCCGAAACATCCGCCTGGCGGAGGACGTGGATCTGAAGAAGATCGCCATTGCCACCGCCGGTACCGTAGGCGCCGACCTTGCCAACCTGGTGAACGAAGCCGCCCTGCGGGCGGTGCGTCTGGGCCGCAAGGCGGTCAATCAGGAGGACCTGCTGGTATCCTTCGAGCTGGTCATCGCCGGCTCGGAGAAAAAGGGCAGCGTCCTCACCGAGTTTGAGAAAAAGCTGGTGGCCTACCACGAGGTGGGTCACGCCATGGTGGCTTACAAGCAGAAGAACACCGAGCCGGTGCAGAAGATCACCATCGTGCCTCACACCCAGGGCTCTCTGGGCTACACCCTGCTGATGCCCGAGGAGGACAAGACCGACCTGCGCACCAAGGACGAGCTGCTGGCCAAGATCTGTGTCTCCATGGGCGGCCGTGCCGCCGAGGAAGTGGTGCTCAACACCATGACCAACGGCGCGGCTCAGGACATCCAGGACGCCACCAGTGTGGCCCGGAGCATGGTAGTCCTCTACGGCATGAGCGATCAGTTCGGCATGATGGCCCTGGCCTCCCGCCGCAACCAGTACCTGGATGGCGGCTACGGCATGGACTGCGCCCAGGACACCGCCGCTGCGGTGGACCAGGCGGTGAAGGAGCTGCTCACTCAGTGCTATAACCAGGCCGTCCAGGTCATCCGGGAGAACCGGGAGGACATGGACAAGGTGGTGGCCTATCTGCTGGAGAAGGAGACCATCACCGGCGCCGAGATGGTAGCCATCCTGGAGGGACGCGATCCCGCTCTGGCGGACAACTACCCCGACCCTGAGCAGGAGAAGAAGGAACCCCGGCCCCGTCGAGAGGCTCCCGCTCCCCATCAGGAGGAGTCCGGCCCCGCCATCCCGCTGGGAGACGGACAGGCTCCGCCGGAAAAACCGGAAGAAAAGACTGAATAACGCAAAAAAGACCGCCTGTGGGCGGTCTTTTTTCGTGTGAGGTCAAAAAATTTTTCTTTGCATAATTTCCCAATTCCCGTGAGCAAATTTGATAATTTTTTAACTTTCTCCAACTTTATTGTATTATTCGTGAAAAACAAACCGCGTCAGGTGTCCTCTCTGCGCATTTTATACAAAAAATGGCTTGCCTTTTTCCACGCCATGCGCTAGAATGGGAGCACTGTGTGTGGCCGCCAGGCCGAGGAGGTGACGAGGCGCAAAACGGCTCTTCCCCAACAAAAGCATAGGAGAGGTGTGTCTCAAAATGACAGAAGAAAAGACCCGGGCAGTGAGGCTGCCCAGCAAGGTAGAAGCGCTGCTCCCCATCGTGTTTCTGCTGGCTATCATGATCTCCAACTACGTCTTCGGCTGGGGCAATGATCCCCATATCCCCGTGCTGCTGGCCTGCTGCGTAGCCATGATCGTGGGCAAGCTGTGCGGCTACTCTTACGCCGACATGCTCAAGGGCGCTTTGGACGCCGTCAGCCAGTCTCTGGAAGCCATCATCATCATTTTGTGTGTGGGATGCTTGATCGGCTCCTTCGAGTGGTCCGGCACCATTCCCGCAGTTGTGTTCTATGGTCTGAAAACTCTGACTCCCCAGCTGTTCCTGCCCATCGCCTGCATCCTCTGCGCCATCGTGGCTATCTCCCTGGGTTCCGCCTGGACCGTGTCCGCCACCCTGGGCATCGCCTTCATGGCCATCGGTGAGACCATGGGCATCAATCCCGCCCTCACCGCCGGCATGATCCTGTCCGGCGCCTGCTGCGGCGATAAATTCTCCCCCCTGTCCGACTCCACCAACCTGGCCGCCGCCGCGGCCCAGACCGGCCTGTTTGACCACGTGAAGGCCATGGTGACCACCACCTTCCCCAGCCTGGTCCTGGCCATCATCATCTACACCATCATCGGCCTGCAGGGCTCCTCCGGCTACGATCCCCAGGTGGCTACCGACCTGTCCCAGGCCATCGTGGACCACTACGCCTTCATGAGCCCCATCCTGCTGCTGCCCATCCTGCTCATCGTGGTGGTGTCTGTAGCTAAGATGCCCGCTCTGCCCGCCGTTATCCTGATCTCCCTGGTGGGCTGCGTCTTTGCCGTGGTGTTCCAGGGCGCCGGCCTGTCCGACTGCATCAGCATGCTCCACTACGGCTACTCCGCCGAGACCGGCAACGAGCTGTGCGACACCCTGCTGAACAAGGGCGGCATGGACAGCATGCTGTGGACCAATAACCTGGTTATCGTAGCTGTGGCCTTCGGCGGCATCCTCCAGAAGATCGGCGCCGTGGAGTCCGTGCTGGGCGGCCTGATTAAGAAGGTCAAGACTCCCTTCCAGCTGGTTCTGGTGACCATGGTCACCTCCGTGTTCTGCATCACCACCATGTGCGACCAGTACATCGGCCTCATCATCCCCGCCTCCATGTACAAGGATAAGTACGATGAGATGGGCCTGGGCCGCAACATGCTGTCCCGTACGCTGGAAGACAGCGGCACCCTGTGGTCCCCCCTGGTGCCCTGGTCCTCCTGTGGCGCCTACCACACCGCCACTCTGGGCGTGCCCACCCTGTCTTACCTGCCCTACTGCTTCATGAACATCATCAACCCCATCCTGGCCCTGGTGACGGTCAGCTACGGTGCCAACCTGCTCTACGCCGACGGCTCCCGTACTACTATTTTCCGTCATCTCAAGAAGGGCAACGGCCCTGCCGGCGCGCCTCCCGAGGCTCACGAGAAGGCCATGGCCGCTCTGGCCCAGATCCGCGCCCAGCAGAACAAGTAATCCTATCCCGGCAAAGAAGGTGTGAACCATGCCCATCAAAGGAATCCAGAAGGCCCGGGCCAAGTGGGTCAAACCAGTTGCCGCCATCCTGGCGGCGGGCATTGTGGTCTATGAGATCATACTGCAGCAGTACCTCTATGTGCCCATCGGCCTGCTGGTAATTCTGGCCTGCTTCTTCAGCAAGGAGCACCTGGTCTCCGATGAAGGTGTGGACATTCAGTACACCCTGTTCGGCAAGGTCTCCCACAACCTGTGGCGGTGGGAGGAGGTCACTACCATCCATGTGGACCGGAAGCGGGCTATGCCTGACGTGGCCCTCCATATCGGCAAGGACGTGGCCACCCGCCTGTTCGTCTTCTCGGCGAAGGACGCCCAGGCCGTGCTGGACCTGGCCAAAAAGCGCAATCCCGCCATTCAGCTGGGCCGTGTGGCCGGCTCCTGACGGAACGAAACAACGCCCCCGGCGCTTGTGCGCCGGGGGCCTTTTTATGGGTCTGAAGGGGAACAAATCATCACAAATCCTTACAATTTCCGTTTTTCCATTTACGGCCTGGCTGTCCGATGTTAAAATGGAGACACAGGCCGGGTATGCTCCGGCCTTCCATTCCGCCCCATGAAAAGGAGTTTTGTATGAAAAAGCGTATACTGGCCGGGCTGTTGGCCGGGCTGCTGATCCTCAGTCTCAGCGCCTGCTCCAAGAATGACCCGACGCCGTCCGGCTCCCCTTCTGCCGAGCCCACGCCCTCCGCTGAGCCTACCCCCTCTGCGGAGCCTACTCCCACCCCCACCCCCGTCGAACTGCCCGTGTGGACCGAGCAGACCTTTGCCCGCACCTTTACCGCCGGGGACGGCACCACAGTGCTGTCGGTGGAGTACATCCTGCCCATGGTACAGAATACCGACGCCTGCCCCGCCGGCACCGCCATCAACGACTGGTACAAGAAGGAGGGCTCCGCCCTGCTCACCGGTGCGGAGGACAACTACGAGACCGCCGTCTCCGACTATGAGGTGTCCAAGGCCGCCGGCTATACCTTTACCGCCACGGCGGAAAAGATGAACTATGAGGTGACCTACGCCGACAGCATGGTGTACAGCATCCGCCGGACCTGGAACGTCACCGGCGGCATGCCTTACCCCAGCACCTTTACGGTGGCCGAGCAGTTTGACGCCCAGACCGGCATCAAGCTGGGCTTCGCCGACCTGTTCTCCGACGCCGACAAGGTCCAGGACCGGGTGGTGGCCGCCTTCCTGAAGCAGGATGAGATCGTGGCCGGTCAGTTTACCGAGGCCCAGCTCATCGCCGTTTATCAGCCGGAGAACTTCTGCCTCACCCAGGATGGATATACCTTCTGGATCCAGGGCAACGACCTGCCCGGCCTCCACAGCCCGGTGGAAGTCACCCTGTCCTACGACAGTATGAAGGATGTGAGCCTGCGTGGTTAAGCCCGCTGAACAGCAAATCCACCGTCTGACCATCGAGGGCTACGCCAGCGACGGCTCCGGCGTGGCCCGTCTGGACGGCATGGTGGTCTTTGTCCAGGGCGGCATCCGGGGTGAGGTATGCGATGTGCGCCTCACCCACGTGGGCCGCAGCGCCCTGTGGGGCAAGGTGGTGGAGGTCATTACGCCCTCTCCCTCCCGTGTCGCCCCCGATTGCCCCCACTATGCCCGGTGCGGAGGCTGCCAGTTCCGGCATATGGACTACGCCCAGGAGCTGGAGGCCAAGCATGCTCGGGTATATGACGCCCTGACCCGGCTGGGCGGGGTGGAGAATCTGGACCTGCCCCCGGTGCTTGGCTCTCCCAAGGTGGAGCGCTACCGGAACAAGGCCCAGTTCCCCGTGTCCCGGGGTCCCCGCATCGGCTTTTACCAGCTGCGCACCCACAAGGTGGTGGACGTACCCGACTGCCTGCTCCAAAGTGAGGCCGCCGCCCGGCTGCGGCAGGCGGTGAAGGAGTGGATGACCGCATGGAGCATCCCCGCCTACGACGAAAAGAGCCGCCTGGGGCTGGTGCGTCACCTTTATGTGCGCACCAATCGCCGTGGGGAGAGCCTGTGCTGCCTGCTGGTCAACGGCAGGGGGATCCCCAGGGAGCATGAACTGGTGTCCGCCCTCCGCTCCGTAGAGCCCAACCTCATCGGCGTGGTGCTGGGGGTCAATGAGAGCCACAGCAATGTGATCCTAGGGGAGCACTACCGCACCCTGTGGGGACAGGACTTCCTGTCCGACCAGCTGTGCGGTTATACCTTTCAACTCTCGGTACCCTCCTTCTACCAGGTCAACCCCGACCAGGCGGAGGTGCTGTACAGCAAGGCCCTGGAGTTCGCCCAGCTCACCAAGGAGGACACCGCCCTGGACCTGTACTGCGGCATCGGCACCATTTCTCTGGTGCTGGCCCGGCAGGCTGGCATGGTGTGGGGCGCCGAGGTGGTCCCCCAGGCGGTGGACGACGCGGTGGAAAACGCCCGGCGGAACGGGGTGACCAACGCCCGGTTCCTCTGCGGCGACGCAGGGGAGGCCGCCCGCCGGCTGGCCACGGAGGGCATACGCCCCGCCGTGGTGTGCGTAGACCCGCCCCGGAAGGGACTGGCGGAGGACGTGGTGGACACCATCGCCGCCATGGCCCCCAAGCGGGTGGTATACGTCTCCTGCGATCCGGGCACACTGGGCCGGGACGTGAAGCGCTTTGCCCAGCATGGCTACAAACTCACTCGGGCGGCAGCGGCGGACCTGTTCCCCCGCACCGCCCATGTGGAGACGGTGGTCCTCTTGTCACGGGAAACAAATCCACTGACGGTTGAAGTCAGAATGGAAGTGGAAACCGGCGAGGTCAAGGAGCATCCGACCTATAAGCGTATTCAGGAATATGTGCAGGAAAAGTACGGCTTCAAAGTCCATACTGCATATATTGCAGAGGTCAAGCGCATGGTCGGATTGGATATGCACAAAGCGCCGAACGCTGTGGAGCAGAGGAAGCATGAGTATCATCCATGCCCGCCTGAAAAGGTCGAGGCAATTAAGGATGCTCTGCGGCATTTCGGCTTAATTGCTGAGTAAAGTCACTGTGAGGCAGTAAAAATGCCTTATTAAAACCGGAGATAGTGAGAACAGTGAAATCCTTTCTCCCTGCATGAAAAAAGCACATCAGAAAGCAAAGCACGGCAGAGCGTATACGGTACGCGTTTGGATGTGGAATTTTACGGCATAGAGCATTTTTACACCATTTGGCAAAATGCGAAAGTGCTTCTTGCGAACAGAGCATTGTTTTACCCGCTGAAATCGCTGTAATGAGAAGAAGCCCAGCATCACGTCAAACGGCGCGTGCTGGGCTTCTTTTTGTTGCGTCTCGGGGCTTTTTTTGGAGGATAATCCCTCCTGTGTGCCATTTGTTTTTCTATGCCGTGTTGACATACTGTGCTCTACCTATCACGGTAACTGTACGTTCTCGGAACAAAAATGAACACTTTCTCTGTATAGGGAGAAATCCAGAAAGAAAAAAGAGGGTGAGCGCAGGCTGTGGGAACGGTATGTAACCCGTTTTTTCGGTTTTCCACGGTTTCCATAGCCGCAGCGAGGGAGAAAAGGGAGAGGTGGCTTTCTCGCTCAGGTGGCTTGCCGCCGCTCTTTGGCTCTCCCTTTTCTCCCTGAGTATCAGGGGTTATTCTGCGTCATTGCTCGGCGTAACAGGGCGAAAATCTTCCTGAACACCTTCGTTCAGATCAAAACACATGGTTTTTGCGTCAGCAACCCAGAAGCCACGCACCCTATACCGCTTTCCGGGAATATAGTCCTCACCCGTAACAGCCCGCAGTGGGTCAAGCAGGTTCTTGTTGGAAATTGTTACGACACCCTTCTGTTCTCCCTTCGGCTTGGAGAACTTAAATCCCTTCGGCTCGTTGCTCTTGCACATACGGATCGCAAACACCTTCGCCTTTGCATCCATTAGGCACAGGACATAGGCGGGATAACCCAAGTCCTCAAGCACCTTCTTGGTGAAGGTCACGCCATTCTGGTTCAGGAACATATCAGGGTAGGCGTTGATGTTGGAATCAATGGTTTCAAAGTTCAAAGCGGAAAAATCAAAGTTCATAGTAAAAATCCTTTCATTTCATTGTGTTTTGCGCCTCATCCACGATTTTCATAAACTCCTGACGTTCCATAAAAGACCATCGGGAGTCCATGATCAGATAGCCCTTGAAAAGACCATCTTTCACGCGGTATGCGACAAAGTGATTGCTTAGACGGCGCAATGTAGCCCGTTTTGCCGTGCTGTGCCGCTCCGACAGCAGTTTTTGTACCTTTATCCAATCCTCTTTTTTAACAATAGCTGTATGGTGATTTTCCTTGAAATACATATTCAGATCAGTGTTTTTCACTGATTTATGTGTGCGGAAATCTTTGGTATAAGTTTTCTGCATCAAGGCATCACCGCAGTATTTCTCATTTCGGAGGATGCTGCGGACAGTACCGGCAGACCAGAGATCATTTCCCATGGGAGATTTGATTCCCTGCTCTGTCAGGGCAGCGGCTATTTCCGCTGGTGTTGCGCCCTCCAAGCAGCTTTCATAGATGTACTCAACAATTCTTGCCTCGGTCGGCTCAATGACAAGCCGCCCGAAATGATCACGATAGAAGCCAAGCGTGTTCTGAACGGAGAACTTGTAGATGCCCTCCGCCATGCGCCAGCGGATACCAGCCTTAATTGCCTCGCTCTTTTGCTGGGACTCCATTTCAGCCAAGGCTGCCAGCAATGAGATCAGCAGATTATTCCGCCCATCGCCGGTATAGGTGATTCCTTCTGTCTCAAACTCAACGGAAACGGGCGGGTTCAGCGCAGAAAGCGTTCGCAGATTGTCCAGAATATCCACGATATTTCTACCAAAACGACTGATGCTTTTGGTGAGAATCAGGTCAATCTTCCCGTCAACTGCGTCGGCAATCATTTTCTGAAAGCCAAGACGTTTTTCAACGGTAGTTGCGCTGATGCCCTCGTCTTGATAAATCTCAACCAGCTCCCATTGCGGATTTGCCTCAATCCTCTTGGTAAAATGGTGAATCTGCATATCAAAGCTGCCGACCTGCTGTTCCTCCTGTGTGCTGACGCGGCAATACGCCGCAACACGGAGTTTGGGCGGCTCATCTGCAAGTTCCCGCCGTTTCTGCGGTGGAATAATAATAACACCATTTCCACGCTGGTTATAAGAAATCTCGTCCTGCATCTGGCTGCGTTTCTGTTCCCGGCGTTCAGCTCGGCTGCTGGTTTGCCGCTCTGCCTCTATCGCTTTGGGGTCAAGCGGTTTTGCCATATTCCGCCTCCTGCATCAGAATCCGTCTGCGTTTTCTGCTTTGCATCGGCGCACCACCTCCTTTGAACGGTTTCCAATTTCATTACTACCACGCTCCTTTTTGAAAATTATGACAATCCGCAGACCATAGCCAGCGGAATAGCCATCCAAAGAAAAAGGCAGCAGAATCACTCCTGCTGCCTGAATCCGTATGAATTTTTACACTTACAGTGCCTTTATCGTCTCCACAAACTGGCTCATGCTGACAGCTCCCGGCAGGAGATTTTCTCCATCCCTGAACACCATGTAATAACGGTACTGGCTCCCGGCGGCAGTCCGCCACGCGCGTCCCAATTCAATCTTTTCCCGGCTGTCATCGTTTTTCAGATGCTCGCCCTTGGTTTCTGCAAAGATTACCTTGCCGCTCTGGGTCATAATCATAATGTCCGGGTAGTGCTTGATATAGCCGTTGATGGCAAAGCCATGCCGGGAGAGATTGCGGTGCCACCAGCGAATGTTCGGAAGGGCGGTCAGCTCCATGATCAAATCCTGTTCCAGCTTGTTGATGTTGCCATCCTCGGCTTCATACAAAGAACCGCCGTATATGTCTGTGCTGGTCGTGGGATGAATAACTGACGGCAGCCGATAGGACGGCTGGCATACGATGCGTTCGGTTTCCAGCCATTTTGCAAAGGCTTCCCGATAATGCGCGTCCAGCAGGGATTCAATCTTTTCCTTGATTTTCTTGGCATATCCCAGCGGAGCCTTCTCCATAGCGGCGATCTGTGCCTTGTCCATATCGTCCACGATGCGGTTTATGTAGGATTTCAGTTCGGCGGCGTCCACCATGTTCAGCTTATTAAGCTGATTGAACATCATATCCTTGCACTGGCGCACACGGCTCTCCGGCGGCAGACTGTTGAAATATTCCTTGAAATACCGCTGTTCTGCGCTGGTCATTTTGAACACCTTGGGCAAGCCGCCCTCGTTTGCCCGCACATCGACCTCTGCAATCTCATCATCGGCAGCGCCAAAATCAATGTCGTATGCCTTTCCTTTCAGCGTGAAGCCTTCGGCGAGCTGTTCTTTTTCCAGCAGTTCCAGCGTACCTTCCGTAAACAGGGTATCGGGGATCACTTGGAAAAACTGCGGGATCATGATCGTTTCAAGGTCACTCTGGAATTGGGGACGAACACGGAAAGTAGCCACTTGTTCCCGCACCTCCCAAGGAAGATTTTGAATCTGCGGATCATCCTTCCCCTGTTTTACGGCGTTGTTGTACGCTTCACCGGCTTTATTGGCATCATCCAGCATACTGTCGGCTTTCGGGGTGATTTCTGCGGATTTTTCCTGTTCCCGGCGGCGTTCCAGTTCTGCCCCGATGGATTTCCCATCCAGCCCTGCAAAATCGTCCTGTTCCGTCTCCAAAGGGGCTTCCGTATCGGAAACTCCTTGCAGTTCGGTAATGTCGATCTGCACTGGGGGCTGCTCCGAGACCTGGGGCTTCACAGGTTCAGCCAGACGATAATCCTTGTCGCTGAATCCTGCACTGTTCAATCCCTTGATGATGTGCTGCACGGTAGTGTTAAAATCGTTGGAGGAAGTCAGCACATAGGACATATTCAAAGCCGATTGTGTGTGCTGGCGTGTATGGGGCAGACGGAGGATGCGCCCCAAAATCTGCTCCACATCCACCTGGCTGGTCTTGTTGGCAAGGGAGGCAAGAATATAGGCAAAGGGACAATCCCAGCCCTCTTTCAGTGCATTGACCGTGATAATATAGCGAACAGGGCAATCGGAAGACATCAAATCCACATTTTTCAGTTCGTTCACATCAGCCGTGCGAATGGCAATCTGCTCTGCCGGGATGCCAGCGTCCACCAGCTTGTCCCGCAGCTTTTCAAAAGTGGTAGCGTCCTCCTTGCCTTTCGGCTGCGCCTGGAACAGAGCGATGGGGCGAATATACTTGCCTGTTTTTGTATATTCCGCACAGGCGAGTTCTTCCAGCTTATTTCGCAGATCGATCGCGTCAATCAGCACATCGGTTTGGCTGTCCCGGTTGTAAACAATCACGGGCAGCTTGACCATGTTTTCCGTCTTTAACTGAACCGCGTCCACATAGGAGATAATGTTGCTCTCCTTTTTCGGGGTAGCGGTCAAATCCAGAACAAAGCAGGGATTGAAGTTCTCCAGCATTTCAAGGCTGAGATCAGACCGGGCGTGGTGGCTCTCGTCCACAATGACAAGCGGGTTAAGCTGATTGATAATCTGGAACAGGGCGGTTTCGTCCGCCTTTTCAATGGGGCTGTCGGGCTTGCCAAGCACCTTGGCGAACTCCGCAAGATTGCTGTTCTCCTGATAGGCTTTCAAGCCCTCCTTGCCGCGCCCACGGAAAGAATCATAGGACAGCACCATGATGGAAAGCTGTTCGGTGACGGCAGTGGGATTGAAGTTCTGCCCGTTCAAAAGCTCCTGCTTGGTGTATACCTCCACGCGCCCGCCAAAATCCACATCAATTTTCTGACGGTAGGGATGCTGTGTGTCTTTGAGGGCTTTCAACGTCTGCGCAAGGATTGCGTCTGAGGGAACGAGCCATACCACCGCCTTTGTCTTGGTAACTGGCAGCGCGTCAAAAATGGGACGAATGGCGTTGCAGGCAATAAAGGTCTTGCCGCCGCCTGTGGGCACCTTGAAGCAGAGGTTGGGGACACCGGGCAGAATATCCTGATAGTACCCCAATGTGGGCGCGCTTTTTTCCTGCCAGAAGAAGCGGAACGCCGCTTCATAATTCTTGGTTTCATTCAGCAGTTCCAAATAGCGGGTCAAGTCCGCTATGACCTTTTTCTGATAAGATTTCAGTTCCATAGAGCATACCTCTTTATCTTGGAATTTCCGGAGGCAAATAAGCCGAAATAGCGTTTGAAATTGCATCGCGCATTTTTCCATTGAGAAGCGCCAGTACAGTTTTACAGTACTCCTTATCTACCAATCCGAGAAAATGCCCAACGGAGCTTATTAAGCCCTTTTCGTTGAATACACCAAGTACTTTGGCATAGTCATCTTCACATAATGCTCCGTTGAATTTTGACTCCTCCTCTGCTTTTGTTTTCTCGTAGTCAATATTCTGCAATGCAGCATTTAAGCTGTTTCTTGCTTCGTCATCATTCTTTTTTGACAACTCAATAGCGGTTAACTTATACTTCAAATGCGCAACTACGCTTTGGCAAATTTGCCGATCAATTTGAGAGGCAAAGCGAGTATGGATAATGTACCCTTTTACTTTGGCAAAGCTATCATCAGGCGCTTGCCCAAGATGATCTGCTATCAGGCGTATCAATTTCTCTACCAAAAACAGATTTTCCACCTCTGCGACTTTGAGTGTATAAATCCCGTCATCTTTATATTTTTCGATCTCATAATCGGAGCGGTAATCCCGGTCGATAAGACCATACACTTGACAGTGATGCAGTGAAGGACTATTTCGGAAAGCCTTTGTTCTCGAAATAACCTGTGTACAGCTACCACAGGCAATTACATAGTAGTTCGGATACAGAATGCTATATAGCTGAGTGTCATAGCTGTTTTTTTCGCCCTCAACAAACAGCACATTTTTTCGACTGCCTAATATGTCAAAGAGTAATTCTTCCGGGAGCTCGCTATCTTCCAGCTTTTCAAGCTTCCAATGAGTTCCATCAAAATCTTTGATCCAAATTTTATCTGACTGTCCATGTGCCGCAGCGAATTGCGTATCATGGGTGATATAAATGAACAGGCAATCAGGCCGAAAACTTTCAAGAGCAGACCATAATCTGTTCATAATGGAACGGTGTAAATGTATCTCTGGCTCATCAATAATTAGCGTTTTATTTGCGGGGACGCAAAGTACTTGTGCAGCTAAATATAGAACGGCGCGTTCTCCATCGCTCATTTGATTTGAGCTATACTGAATCTCGGATTCGCCGCGAGTTAAAATAGCTAAGAATTTTGCATCTTCAATTCGCAGTGTTCTTTGGGGAAATATCATATCCCATATTTGAATCAGTTTATCTATTGCAGTAAACGGAGGATCTGGTCTTTCTTCACGGGTAGGAGCGGTTTTACATTCGATTACGAATTTTTCGTTATCATTATTTTTTAAGGCAATTAGTGCAGCTAATACATTGTTGAAATCGTCCATCAATTTCGTTGTATACGATTTTCCCCAATTCCATCGTTGGTTTTTGCCTCTCTGGCTGGATTTATCATCAGTACCATAGAAAACGAAGTCCTCCGCTTGAGAATAGCTCTTCAATGGTATGTTTTCTTGAAAATTCAGATTTCTTTGTGCACCAATACGATGGACCCCCTCCATGTTTTGCTGTTCAATCCATGCACCCAACTTACTCTTTCCCGACCCATTTGCACCAATGATAATTACTGCATTTGAGGAAGTTCCGTATTCAACCTTGTTTCCGTTCTCATCTGGGAGATAGTATGTAAAAGCCATGATAAACCCACGTCCTTTTTACAGTCTGCTGATGTCGCGGGGAATCTTCTTAAAGGTAATTCCCATCTGCGCCAGCTTGTCCTCACCGATGGAGCAGCGGTCGGCATAAATGACCGTTCCATCGGCTTTTTCTTTGATGGTGGCAAGAAACGCATAGTCCAAAACCGTCACGCGCTGCGGCTCATAGTAGAAGTAGTAACCCGTGCTGTTGTGCTTGCCCAGATAATACGGATTGCCGCTGCTGAGTGGGGCATAGGGCGTTTTGGTTTCCATGAACCAGATGTATTCGCGGATTTTTTCGGGGGCAACCGCTTCATTCAAGCAATCGCCAACAAGCAGCGGTTCGCCCAAGTCATAGAAGCTGAAATTGCCGCCCGTGCCCTCTACGGCGTTCTTGCCCTCACCATAGCCATGAATAACACGCTTGACCCGCTCGGCGGTGATGCTGTCGGCGTAGTCCATCATCTCAATCAGGATGAACTTGCGATGTCCGCCATCGGCTTTGTTCATATTCAGAACGGCGTGGGCGGTGGTGCCGGAACCGGCGAAGGAGTCAAGAATAATGTCAGTATCTTTCGTTATTGCTTGAATTACACTTTCAATTAGTGCGACAGATTTTGGATAATTGAACATTTTTGGCGATTCAGGAAAAATGTCTTTAAGTGTCTGCGTTCCATTAACAGTGAAAAAAGCCTTTTCAGCCCATATTGTAGGGATCTGCCCGCCTACGGTCTGATTTTCTCCAAAGAGCAAGGTTGGAACACCATCTTCATGCCCCAAAACTTCCAATTCGCCGTTTTTAATTTTCTTAATGACTCCACTCGGCAAATACTGAACACTGTACTGGTTCTCATTGCTTTCGCTCTTGTTTTTTGAAATCTTTATGTACCCTTTTTCCCAATCTGCTCGCAACCGCCCCGGTATTTGCCGCCAGACACACTGCTTGCCTTTTGCTGTTACAGGCCAAACGGCAACCGTCCCTTTTGGAGCGATAGAGTAGTCATATGGAAAATCAGCTTTTTCACCGGTATATGAGCCATCATCAATTTGCTCTTGTAATGATTTTCCAACTCCGGCAAACACTCCATTTTCATCTATAAAAATTGGATATGTCTGATTCGGACGCTGTGTTTTGTCAAATGTACTTAGCGTAAGCCCCTCAAATGGGGTCCTGCTATTTCCGCCGCAAAAAGCGAGCGCGTTTGCATGAAAGTCCGTAGGCACAACAAAAATTAGATACTCGTGTACATAGTTGAACCCGCCAGATGGTTTTCCGCCGGAGGTTTGCACCGTAACAGTTACAACCTGCTTTGTTCCAAAAATTTCTCGCAAAAGATTCACAAGATTATATAGTTCGTGGTAACCGATGCTTATAATTAGGCAACCATCCTCCGCCAACAGCTTTTGCAGCAGCTTCAGCCGGGGGTACATCATGCATAGCCATTTGTCATGGCGGGTCAAATCCTCGCCCTCTTTGCCGACAACCTCGCCCAGCCACTTCTTGATTTTTGGGTCGTTGACATTATCGTTGTAGACCCAGCCCTCGTTGCCCGTGTTGTAGGGCGGATCGATGTAGATGCACTTGACGCGCCCCTCGTACCGGGGCAACAGGGTTTTCAGGGCCTCCAGATTATCGCCCCGGATAATCATATTTTCGCTGCCGTTATCTTCTTCATGCTGGCCCTGCTCGTCATAGCTGTATTGGCGCTCCAACACCCGGAACGGCACTTCCTGATGGTGATTGATGACTTTACTTTTTCCGATCCATTCCAGTGTTGGCATGGTGTGTTCCTCCACAAATCTATTCTCGTAAAAGACCTGTCCTGTCACGGAAGGGCTAATATTTGTTGAATTGCGTCCAATCTTGTCGTAGTCTGTCGAATAGACGATTTCGGACGTGTTGTAAACCAAGGGTTTAGTGCGCCCATTCGCACCCTTGGGGTGGAATGCACCCCATTATTTCGAGTCGGAGTTGCGTCAAAACGGCGGCTCATTTTTCGTTTTCGGCGGGCTTCTTCTTGATGTACTTTCCGTTTTTAATCCGCGCGTCCGCTGGCTTCTCTGCGTCCTCTGGAATCCCCCAGACCGAGCCGATGCGAATAGCACCGGGGACGCGCCCCTCGCCGCACAGAATCTGAATACGGCGGGTGGAGATGCCCCAGCGTTCGGCGGTTTGCGTGATGGATAAATACTTCATGGTCGGTACTCCTGTCGCAGCTTGTTTCTGCGTCTGCTTATAAAATCACAATATAATTATAATCGTCAAAGCGAATAAAAGCAAGCCCTTTCCGGAAAAGCTCAGTAAGTATCTTCAATTTAGAAATCAAGGGTTTGGGGCTTTCCCCAAAAACAATATGGGCGTATCGGCTACAAAGCTGAAACGCTCATTTTTCCGGTGTGTACGGACACCGGATGTGCTTGCTATTCTCCATAATTTCATATCCGCAGATACAACGCGCTCCCGCTTTCGCAAAAGCAGGGGCGCATATTTTTTAAGAGGGTGTCAAGTTTTTGAGAAAAAAGTCCGTTAAAAAGTAAAAAGAAATTTTTCGCGTTACCCCCCCCATTCGCAGAAAATCTGTCCGTTGTAAAGTGAAAGGAGTGTTTTATCATGCCAGACCGCACGCGGCCCATCCGCAAGGAAATCTGCCTGAATGAGCAGGAACTAAATCTCATCCAACATAAGATGCGCCAGTTGGGAACGCACAACTTCGGCGCTTACGCCCGCAAGATGCTCATCGACGGGTACATCATCAAGGTCAATTACATCGAGCAAAAAAAGCTGGCTGCTGCCGTCAGCCGCGTTGCCTCAAACATCAATCAGATTTGCCGCCGCATCAATCAGACCGGGCGATTCTATGCTGCCGATATTGCCGAGCTGAAAGCACGTCAGGAAGAAATATGGTCGCTTTTGAAAGAATCGCAAAAACAGGAATTATGAATGTAAGGGGGGTCACAATATGCCGCGCATGAGTAAATCAAGAAAGCTGGAATGGTCGTTCTTTCTCAACGACCGTGGCCGCATCACCTTTAACGCCCTCTGCCGGAAATGCGTCCACGACTGCAAGCAGAGTTTCCGGACGGTCTTGATAGAGTGTCCGCACTATCGCTCCAAACGCGCAAAAGCTGAGCATGACGTTTCATTTCCAAGAGGTCCGACGGACAAGCCGCCATAGGCACAATATCCTGCTGTACCAGAGAGGAAGTGATGGAAAATCTATTTCAAACGCAATACCGCGCTGCCACCGTTTATTCCCTTGCCGCGCTTCATGCTGACAGGCGAGTATTCCATCAACGCCAAGCTGTTATACGGGCTGCTTTTGAACCGCACCATGCTTTCCCAGAAAAACGGTTGGGAGTCTGAGAATGGAAATGTGTATGTGATTTATACGATCAAGCAGATGGCGAATGATCTTGATCGGAGCGAGAGGACAGTCAAGACCGCTCTGCGGGAACTGGAAAACGCAGGGCTGATAACCCGCGTCCGTCAAGGCTGGAATCAGGCAAATCGTATATTCTTGCAAATCCCGGATGGGGTGCAGTTTTCTTCCCGCCCAGAGGGAAATATTTGCCCGATGGATGGGCAGGATTCTTCACCCAGCATAGGGCAGGAATTGCCCACAAGTAATACTGAACAGGAATATAAAGATAAAAGCCAGACAGAAAAAGCAGAGAGAACACGCCACCGTTATGGAGAGTTTGAAAATGTTTTTCTCTCGGATGGTGAAATCTCTGCCCTGCAAGCTGATTTTCCCAATCAGTACGATGAGTACATCCAACGCCTGTCGCGATATATGGCATCCAACGGCAGACACTATGCAAATCACTACGCAACAATCCGAAAATGGCTTGACGAGGACAACAGGGGAAAGTCCGCTAAGAACTACACATATGATGATTATAACGAGGGAGAATGTCTATGAAAAATATGAACCCTATTCTATCCGCTATTATTGATACGACCGAAACGCTGAACAGCGCACCTGATGATTACATCGATCCCTCTGATGGGCTGAAATATTGCGGCAAATGTCACACTCCAAAAGAAGCGTTTTATCCCGCCGATCTACAAAATCAGGGCTTCCATAAGCACCCGGTCATGTGTCAGTGCGCTGCCGAAAAGCGAGATCGCGAAGAAGCTGAACGCCGGGATTTTGAACGCATGACCCGAATTACCACTCTTCGCTCCGAAGCGTTCCGCGATATTCCCGCTGCTGGATGGCAGTTTGATCATGCCGTCGTTACACCCCAGCTTGCTAAGGCAAAAGAGTACGCAGAAAATTGGGACAGCTTCAAGCAAGACGGCATCGGCCTGCTGCTGTTTGGGGATGTCGGGACAGGAAAGTCCTATGCCGCTGGCTGCATTGCCAATGATCTCATTGACCGTATGGAGTCTGTGCTGTTCGTGGGAATGGCCGATGTGGTGAATCGTATGCAGGGAAATTTCGGGGCTGACCGTGACCGTTACATTAAATCCCTTATGCGCCCTGACCTCCTCATTCTGGATGATTTGGGGGCAGAGCGCAACACCAGTTTCGGCAAGGAGCGAGTGTTCGATGTGGTTGACAAGCGGCTGCTGACCGGCAAGCCCATGATCGTCACGACCAATATTCCGCTTTCCGTTATGAAGCAAGCTGCCGATCTGGATGACCGCCGCATTTTTGACCGCATCTTGGAAGTCTGCGTCCCGATCCGCTTCGACGGGGAGAACTTCCGCAAAGGCAATGCCAGCGCTAATATCAAAAAAGCCGCAGAAATGCTGAATGGGTAAGCTGTTGCAGCAGCTTACCCACCCATGAGACAGGAATATTATTCAACCGGCTTTCCTGTTTCTTCTGAAATAAAACGACCCTCAAACCGACAGCCGATAGCCGCCGCTATTTCCTGCAACTCGCTTTCCCTGAAATTGTCACGGCGCATTTTGCCGCTGATATTTTGGGTTGTGCAGCCAAGCTGCCTTGAAAGCTGACTGACAGTTACGCCTTGCTTCTTCATAGCAGCCCGGATAACCTGAGCCATACTCATTGACTTCACCTCCGGGAATTATCAAAGTAATTATACATGAGAGCAAGCAGAAATGTCAATTCAGGAGTTACCAGAGAATTGCTCCGGAGCTATTGACCCAAGACTGGAAATAGCATATAATAGTAACTGTTGAGTTACCATTGAAAGAGCGGCACTTCATTCGGCTGACGAACATAACGTCAAATGGAGTGATTACATGGTAGAAAACGAAAACTACAAGAGCTACACTGCAAACAATGGAACCGAGCTTCGCTTTCCCAAGGAGAGCGTGGTTCAGATGACAGCAGAGCAGAGGGACTGCTACCAGAACTTTATCAATGTTCTGGCACAAATCCTGATTAAATATGCTGCCGCAGAAAAGGAAAATCAGAAAATCTGAGCAGAGTATTCCGGGCGGTCGATGACCGCCCGGTCCTGCAATAGGAGGAAATCTATGTATAATACGAAAGAGGGCAAATCGTGTGTAATCTATATCCGTGTCAGCAGTGAGCGTCAGGTAAAGGGGTATAGTCTGGACGGGCAGAAACACTATCTGGCTGAATGCGCCGAGCGTCGGGGTATGACCGTTCTTGATACCTACGTTGAAGAAGGCAAAAGTGGCAAGAGTATCGAGGGACGGACTGAGTTCCAGCGGATGCTGGATGACATTCAGAGTGGAAAAGTGCATACGGACTATGTGCTGGTTTTCAAATTATCGAGGTTTGGCAGAAACGCGCGGGATGTGCTGAACTCCCTTGAGTTCATTATGAAATACGGCGTTCACCTGATGTGCGTAGAAGATGGGCTTGATTCCTCGACCTCTATGGGAAAAATGATGATTACCATTCTTGGCGCGGTAGCTGAGTTGGAGCGCGAAAACATCATTGCACAGAGCCTTTTGGGGCGCGAGGAAAAAGCAAAATCCGGCGGCTGGAACGGTGGCTTTGCACCCTATGGGTATCGTCTGGTAAAGGGCGATGACAAGAGTAAAGGAAAATTGGAGACTGTTCCGGAAGAAAAGGCTGTCGTGCAGTTGGCCTTTGATATGTTCCTAAACCGCAATATGGGATACACAGCAATTTCGGGTTATCTCAATCGAAACGGTTATACTCGCCCACCGGCAAAGAATGCAATCCGCCCCAGCTATGGCGAGTGGAGTTCTGACCACATCAAGAGAATGCTTAGCAATCCGGTTTATACAGGGCGCGTGGCATGGGGCAAACGACGCACAGAGAAAGTTCCCGGCAAAGATAATGAGTATCGGCTTGTGAAACAGGACGAGTATATTTTGAGTGAGGTTATTTCCCATGAGGCGTTTGTTTCTAAAGAGGATTTTGACCGAGTGCAGGAGATCAAAGCCATCCGTGGGAAAAAGGGCAATCACAACATCGGTCAGTATAACGCACATCTGTTGTCTGGTATCGTAAAATGTCCGCAATGCGGCGCACCCATGTACATCGGCATGACCAAGTGGACAAATCAAGACGGTACAGAGCGCCGTACAGAATCTTATGTCTGCTCCTATGCGACAAAACACCGGGGGACTTCGGTATGCCGCAGGAATGGCGTGGTAGCCAGTCAGGTTGAGGACGAGGTGATGGAGTACACCCGGAAGATTGTTCGCAATCCGCAGTTTATCAAAGATTTGCAGGAAAAGGTAATGACCGCCGTGGACATGACCGAGGTCGAGAATGACATTACCGCCTACAAAAACCAGCTATCCGCTTTACAGCGCAGCCGCGACAGCTTGGAGCGGGATATTGACCGCATTGCTCCGGATGATAAGTATGCAGAGCGCCGCCGCGCAGACATGACCCGCCGCCTGAATGACCTCTATGACCAGATTTATAAGGCGGAGGATCTGCTGCAAGAAAGCATGATGAAAAAGGCAACTCTGGAAAGCAATCAGATGTCTGTGCAATCTATGATAGGAATCCTCTCGTCTTTTGACGCAATCTATGATAGAATGAATGCAGCAGAACGGCGCGACCTTGTGAAATACCTGATTTCTGAGGTTGAGTTGTTCCCGCGTGAGGAACAAAAGACACAGAAACGCTTTGTAAAGGCGATTGCGTACAAGTTTCCCATTGAACAAAAGGTGCTCACGCAATTTGATGAATGCGGGGCATCTGTGGAATCCGTAGTGCTGCTGGAGAAAGACCAGCCCTGACCATCAAATACAAGGAGCAAACCCAACTGCATGAAATTAATTCTCAGCGACCGACCCCTTGACCTCACCGTCAAAGATCCCGATCAGATCAAGGTGATCGATCTCTCCGGCCTGAACATCCACAACTGTGTGGGCTGCTTCGGCTGCTGGACCAAAACGCCAGGCCGGTGCGTCATCCGGGACGACGCCGTGACGGTCTATCCTCTGATTGCACAGAGCGACGGCGTGATCTACGTCAGCCGGATCAAATACGGCGGCTACGACACGGTGATGAAAACCATGCTGGAGCGGGCCATCCCCGTCCAGCAGGCCTTTATCCGGCTGGTGGATGGGGAGACCCATCACGTCCAGCGGGCAGTGGCCCTCAAGCAGGCCGTTATCATCGGCTATGGAGCCGGCGGCCCGGAGGAGCAGGAGCTCTTCCGGCGGCTGGTGGAGCGCAACGCCCGCAACATGAATTTTACGGACTTCCAGGTGCTCTTCTCTTCGGAGGAGGAGCTGGAGGCCGCAGTGAGGAGGGAGGCGGCGAAATGGGACGCATCCTGATCCTCAACGGCAGCCCCCGGGCGCCCAAGTCCAATTCCAAGCGGTATGCCGGGCTGTTTATGGACTGCTGCAAAGCGGACTACTGCGACATCACAAAAACCAACCACCGGGAGCTGTGCGCCAAGGTGGGAGCGTACACCGACCTGGTCTTTGCCTTCCCGCTGTACGCCGACGGTCTGCCCGTCACCCTGCTGAATTTCCTCAAAGCTTTGGAGGCGGAACCGCCTCAGCAAAAACCTACCGTGTCCGTGCTCATCAACTGCGGCTTTCTGGAGTACGCCCAGAACCACACGGCGGTGGAGATGATGGCGCTGTTCTGCAAGCAGAACGGCTGGCCCTTCGGCTCCGTGCTGGAGATTGGCAGCGGGGAGGCCATCCTGGACACGCCCTTCCGCTTTCTGGCGGCGGGCAGCATCAAGAAGTTTGCCAAGTCTGTGAAAGAGGGGCGATACGCCTCCTTCCACACCACTATGCCCCTGCCCAAATCCCTGTTCCTGAAGGCGTCCACAGCCTACTGGACGGAATACGGAAAAAAACATAATATTTCCAAAGAACAAATGCAGACGATGCAAATTGAACAGACCTGATCCGCCTGTCCCTCCGTTTGGATAAGGAGGCCCTTTCCTTGCACGATACCAAGATTCCTCTCAAACACATTCCCGCCCGGTGCCTCTGCCTGGCGGTGGGCCTGGCCGTCATGGCCTTCGGTGTGGCCTTTTCCATTGCAGGCGCCCTGGGCACCTCGCCCATTTCCAGCGTTCCTTATGTGACCAGCTGTATTTCCGGGCTGTCGGTGGGCACTACCACCATCATCATGAACTGTATCTTCGTGCTGATTCAGATCGTTATCCTGCGCAGGAGGTACCAGTGGTTCCAGCTGCTCCAGATCCCCGCCGCCATCCTGTTCGGCCTGATGATCGACGTGGGAGAGTGGGTGCTCCGGGGTATTTCCTGGTCCAACTACCTTCAGCAATGGGTTCTCTGTGCCATCGGCATCACGCTGGTAGCCCTGGGGGTGAGCATCGAGGTAATGGCCAAGCTGATCACCACCGCGGGAGAGGGGATCGTGCTGGCCATCTGCCAGGTGACACCCCTGAAATTCGGCAACGTGAAGGTGGCCTTCGACGTGACCCTGGTGTGCATCTCCATTGTCACCGGCCTGCTCTGCCTGGGCCACCTGGAAGGGGTCCGGGAGGGCACGGTGGCCGCCGCTATCTGTGTGGGCCTGCTCACCAAGCAGTTCAAAAAACCGGTGGGAAAGTTTGAGGAGAAGTTCCTGCTGTGACCCCAGCGCCGCACACCCCAGAGGTGTGCGGCGCTTTTTTCTTGACACCGTATACCCCCCAGGGTATAATATACCCATACCCCCATTGGTATAAGGAGGCGTATGGTATGGCACGTCTGGAGGCCCTGCTGGAGTGGGGCGGCATCAAAAGAGACATCCTTTTTCTAATTGTGTCCGGCTTAGCCCTGGCGACCAGCATCTTTGAGCTGGCACCCCTGCCTTTTGACCCGGCATGGATTGCCATCGTGCTGTGCGGGGTACCTATCCTGCTGGAGGCCTTTATCGGCCTGGTCACCGCCTTTGACATCAAGGCCGACCTGCTGGTGTCCATTGCCCTGGTGGCCTCGGTGTACATTGGGGAGGACTTTGCCGCCGGAGAGGTAGCTTTCATCATGCAGCTGGGTGCCCTGCTGGAGGATCTGACGGTGGCCAAGGCCCGGGCAGGCATCGAGAAGCTGGTGAAACTTACTCCCCGCACTGCCCGGCGGATCACTGCGGCGGGGGAGGAGATCATCCCCGCCCAGGACGTGCGGGTAGGAGACCTGCTGCGGGTGCTGCCGGGGGAGACGGTGCCGGTGGACGGGGTGGTGCGCTCCGGTCAGACCGCCATCGACCAGGCGGTAATGACCGGGGAGTCCCTGCCGGTAGACAAGGGCCCCGGAGACTCGGTGTCCAGTGGCACAGTGAACCAGTTTGGCTCCTTTGACATGGTGGCGGAAAAGGTGGGGGAGGACAGCTCCATCCAGCGGATGATCCGCTTGGTCCAGTCCGCCGACGCGGGCAAGGCCAAGATCGTGGGGATCGCCGACCGGTGGGCCACCTGGATCGTGGTCATTGCCCTGTCCGCCGCCGTCCTCACCTGGCTGTTCACCGGGGAGATCATCCGGGCGGTAACCATTCTGGTGGTCTTCTGCCCCTGCGCCCTGGTGCTGGCCACTCCCACCGCCATCATGGCGGCCATCGGCAACGCCACCCGCCACGGCTTCCTGGTGCGGGAAGGGGACGCCCTGGAGCGGCTGGCTCTGGTGGGCCGGGCGGCCTTTGACAAGACGGGCACCCTCACCCTGGGGGTGCCCCAGGTCACCAAGGTAACTTCGCTTCATCCCAGTTGGCCGGAGGAGCGGCTCTTTGCCTCTGCCGCCGCGGCAGAGGCCCGCTCGGAGCACCCCCTGGGCAAGGCGGTGGTGCGCTGCTGCAAGGAGAAAGGGCTTCCAATCCCGGAGGCTGGGGAGTGGTCCATGCGTCCCGGTCGAGGCGTGGAGGCCGTGGTAGCCGGCGAAGTGCTGCTGGCGGGCAATGCCGCCCTGCTGGAAGAGGCGGGGATTTCCCTGCCGCCGGGGGCGGAGAAAGCCGCCCAAATTTGCCGGGAAGAGGGCTGCACCGTCATCTTTGTGGCCGCCGGCGGGGAGGCGGTGGGCCTGCTGGCCCTGGCAGATACCCTGCGGACGGACGCCGCCGACACAGTAAAGCGGGTGCGCCGGGCAGGGGTGGAGCCGGTGCTTCTCACCGGTGACCACGAAAACGCCGCCCGCCATATCGCCGCCCAGCTGGGCATTACCCAGGTGCAGGCGGGCTGCCTGCCGGAGGATAAGCTGGGCTGGATCGCCCGCAGCCAGGCAGATGGGGTACCGGTGTGCATGGTAGGGGATGGGGTAAATGACGCGCCCGCTCTGAAAACGGCCATGGTGGGCATCGCTATGGGTGGCGTGGGCAGCGATATCGCCGTGGACGCCGCCAACATCGCCCTGGTCAGCGATGACATCCGGGAGCTGCCCCACCTGCTGGGCCTGGCCCGGCGGATGATGACCACCATCAAGCTCAATCTGACCTTCTCCATGGCGCTGAACTTCATCGCCATCGTGCTGGCCATTACCGGGATCCTCAATCCGGTGGTAGGCGCTCTGGTTCACAACGCCGGGTCGGTGGCCGTTATCGTCAACTCCGCCTTTTTGCTGGCATGGCGGGGGAAAAATACAGTCTGATTTTGGTATCGTATTTGAAGAACTTGTGTGATATAATAACCGCGGAGCGGGCCCTCAGGTCCGCT
The DNA here is from genome assembly GCF_052065355.1 of Flavonifractor sp. HCP28S3_F3. NCBI lineage: Bacteria > Bacillati > Bacillota > Clostridia > Eubacteriales > Oscillospiraceae > Flavonifractor > Flavonifractor sp. HCP28S3_F3. The sequence continues at coordinate 98,118 of NZ_JBQHUF010000006.1, read as the reverse complement.
CCGCAGGTGCTGTAACAGCAGTCCAAAGACTGCCGCCCTGCGCGGCGGTCTTTTTTTCTTTGTTTTTTTATTTTTCCCGATTTTACGTCAACTTTTTCACCGGCCCTTCCGTCTGTGGGATAGCTCCACACCCGCCCGCAGAAAGGAGGCCGTTTTATGGGTCAGGAAAGGGTGTGCTCTGCTTGGAGCTGGACTATAACAAGCTGCTGTGCCTGGTCAGCGAAATGGGCTACCGGCTGATGGAGAGCGGCGCGGAGATCTACCGGGTGGAGGAATCCATCCGCCGCCTGCTTCAGGCCTACGGCGTGGCGCAGGGTGAGGTCTTTGCCATCCCCAACTGCATCATCATCAGCCTGACCTCTCCCAAAGGGGAGCCGCTGACCCAGATCCGCCGGATGCCCGCCCACGGCACGGACATTTACCTGCTGGAGCAATATAATGACCTGTGCCGCAAACTGTGCAGCCAGGCGCCGCCTTTTGACCAGGCCCTGGAGCAGATGGAGGCCATCCAGCGTAACCACCGGGTCTATCCCCTGTGGATCCAGCTGCTGGCCTACTTCCTGGGCTGCGGCATGTTCTCCCTGTTTTACGGCGGCACGCCCCTGGACGGAGTGTGCGGCGGGCTGTGCGGGGTGGTCATCGGCCTGTGCCTCACCCTCACCTCCCGGCTGGGCGCCAACCTGTTCTTCAAAACCGTGGCCGGCGGGGCCGCTTCCGCTCTGGCGGCGGTGATCCTCACAGGTCTGGGCGTGGGTGCAAACATGGACGCCATCATCATCGGCGCCCTGATGGCGCTGGTACCCGGCATCGCCTTTACCAACGCCATGCGGGATATCATGGCCGGAGACATGGTGGCGGGCATCAGCAAGGCGGCGGAGGCCCTGCTCATCGGAGCGGCCATCGCCCTGGGCACCGCCCTGTCCCTGGGTCTGACCCGGATGTTTATGGGAGGTTGACATGAGCGAGCTGACTTATTACCTCCCGTGCCTGTGGGCCTTCCTGGCCTGCATCGGCTTCTCCCTGCTGTTCAACATCCACGGGGTGGGCATGCTGATCTGCGCCGGCGGCGGAGCCCTTGGCTGGCTGTGCTACCTGCTCACCGCCCCGCTGGTCCACAGCGATATCATCCAGTCCTTTTTCGCCGCCCTGGCCATCTCCGCCTGGTCGGAGCTGATGGCCCGGCTGCGGAAGTGCCCGGTGACCAGCTATTTGCTGGTGGCGCTCTTCCCCCTGGTGCCCGGCGGCGGCATCTATTACACCATGGAGCACGCTATGAGCGGAGAGACCTCTCTCTTCCTCTCCTCTCTGCTCCACACCCTGGGCCTGGCAGGCGCTCTGGCCACCGGGGTGCTGATGGTATCCTCCCTGATGCGGCTGTTCATCGTCTCTCAGGATAAGCGCCGGACACGTCTGGAGGGAAAGCATGGCAAACTTTGATTTTATTCTGTTTGACGCGGACAACACCCTGTTCGACTTCGACAAGGCCGAGCATGAGGCCCTGCGGGCCGTGCTGGAGGCCAGAGGCTATCCCTTCAACGACCAGACCCGGGACCTCTATCTGTCCATCAACCGGGAGCTGTGGGCCCGGCTGGACCGGGGAGAGGTCAAGCAGTCCTGGCTGGTGGTGGAGCGCTTTGCAGCCTTTTCCCGGGCCATGGGCCGGGACGACGACCCAGTGGAGTTCAACCGGGATTACTTAGACCACCTGGCTCAGGGCGCCTTCCTGCTGCCGGGAGCGGAGGAACTGTGCCGCCATCTGGCGCCCCACTGCACCCTTGCCATCATTACCAACGGAGTGGCCCGCGCCCAGAAGGGCCGTTTTGCCCGCTCGCCGCTGGCCGGTGTGATCCCCTATCTCTTTATTTCGGAGGAGATCGGGGCCTCCAAGCCCTCTCCCGACTTTTTTGAGCCGGTGCTCCACCGGCTGGGCGATCCCTCCCGGGACCGGGTACTGGTGGTGGGCGACAATCTGTCCACCGACATCCGGGGCGCTCTGGACTGCGGCCTGTCTACTGTATGGTACAACCCCAAGCATCTGCCCAACACCACGCCCTGGACCCCCAGGTGGGAGGCGGCAGACTTCTCCCGGCTGGAGGAACTGATCCTGGATCCGGCCGCCATTTTATAGAATTACAGAAAATGAGGTGTCTTACCCTTGTCCTCTTACTCCTATCAGCCTAAACGGGTCCGGCACAGCCGCAGGAAGCGGCGGCCGCCTCTCCTTCCCCTGATCGCCGCCGCTGTGGTGGTGTGCCTGGGTCTGATTATCATTCCCTCCCTGGGCCAGTCTCCGGAAGAATCCCAATCGGCAGCCGCCAAGTCGGCGCCTCCTGTCGTGGAGAGCTCCACGCCGGAGCCCACCCCTACTCCTACACCCACACCCACTCCCACACCGGAGCCCACCCCCGAGGCCTTTGACTTTACCCAGCCCGCCCCCGCCAGCGAGGCGGTGGAGATGGACTATTTCTCCGACGCGCTGTTCATCGGCGACTCCCGCACCGACGGCCTGCGGCTGTACAGCGGCATCAAGGGCGCCGACTTCTACTGCTACAAGGGCCTGACCATTTTCGAGATGGACAGCAAAGAAGTCATCGAGCTGGACGGCGGTAAATACACTGTGGTGGATGCCCTGGCACGGGGCAAGCAGTACAAGAAGATCTACATCTCCCTGGGCATCAATGAGCTGGGGTATTACAACGACGACGCCTTCCACAATACCTTTGCCTCGTTCCTGGAGAAGGTGCGCCAGCTCCAGCCTGACGCCGTGATCTACCTGGAAAATCTGGTGCCGGTGAACGCCGAGAAGTGCGCCGCCAACAAGCAGCCCTCCTATGTGAACAACGACCGGGTAGCGGCCTACAACGCCATCTTCCCCCAGCTGGCTGTGGAAGAGCACGTGATCCTGCTGGACGTAGCCGACGCCCTCACCGATGAAAATGGCATCCTGCCCGCCGACGCCACGGTGGACGGAGTCCACTTTACAAAAGCCTGGTATCAAAAATGGCTGGCCTTCCTGATGGAACACACCGTAGAGCCCGAGGTGTATGAAGCCGGGATCGCCGCCGCGGAAGGAGCAAACGCATCATGATAAAGCACATTCTGACCCGACTGGTACCCGCCGCACTGGTTCTCTGCCTGACCCTCACCGCCTGCGGCAGCAAGGACAGCGGCAGCGCCGGCTATGACCCCGCCGCCACCGCCCAGGCTCTGCTGGACAGCGGCGCCTTTACCGACACTCTGGAGACCACCGAAAAGGATACGGTGGCCGCCCTCTACGGGGTGGAAGCCGACACGATCACCGATTACGCCTGCTACACCTCCCTGTCCGCCGGAGCGGAGGAGATCGCCGTACTTACCATGGCTGACGCCGATTCCGCCAAGGCCGCCATGGAGGGGCTGGAGGCCCGGGTGGCCGACCAGAAGGCGGCCCTGGAGAGCTACCAGCCCGACGAGGTGAGCAAGCTGGACAACGCCATCCTCACCCAGTCCGGCAACACGGTGGTGCTGGTTGTGGCCGCCGATGCCGACAAGGCCCAGTCCGCTCTGGACGGTCTGAGCAAGTAATCTTCCGGCGGGACCCTGCAAGGTCCCGCCGGTTTCTTCTCCCCATCAACTTTTTGCCTCTCTCAGCCGTCTAAGAATCAGAACCAGGAAGGAGCGCTCCTCACTTGGATCAGACCACCCATCAGCAGCTTACCGATTATATCGTAGCCCACCAGGAGGATTTTTACCGCCTGGCGTACAGCTATGTCAAAAATCGGGACGCCGCCCTGGATGTGGTACAGGAGAGCATCGTCCGCGCCCTATCCAAGTCGGACTCGCTTCGCAACCCGGCTTTCCTCAAAACCTGGTTCTACCGCATTTTGCTCAACGAGAGCATGAACTATTACCGGCAGAACCGGCGGTTGGTCTCTCTGGAGGATTCCCCGCCGGACACACCCGCGCCCCAGAAAGACCACGCCGCCCGGCTGGACCTGTACGCCGCCATCGACCGGCTGGATCAGCGGGAACAGACCGTCATCCGGCTGCGTTTCTTCCAGGACATGAAGCTGGAGGAGATCGCCCAGGTCACCGAAACCAACCTGAACACCGTCAAATCCCGGCTGTACAAGAGCCTGCGCAAGCTGCGGGAGCTGACAGGAGAGGAGTATCTTTATGAATGATCCTTGGAAAGAGGCACGCTCCGCCTATGAGCAGATCCCTGTTCCGGATGAGCTGGAGTTCGCGGTCGCCAGCGCGGTACGCGCCGGCAACCGGCGGCGGAGCCGCCGCCGGGCCGTCCACCGGGGTCTGACTGCCGCCGTGGCCAGCTGTGCCTGCTTCGTGCTGCTGGTCAACGCCAGCCCCACCTTTGCTCAGGCGGTGTCCAACGTGCCGGTGCTGGGGAGCCTGGCCCGGGTGTTCACCGTAGAGGAGTACACCGTGGAGGACCGGGAACACCTCATTGACGTGCGCCTGCCCGCCCTGGACATGGAGGGAGACACCGACCTGGAGCAGCGGATCAACACGGAGATCCAGACCCGCATCGACCAGGTGCTCCAGGAGGCGGAGGACCGGGCCCGGGAGACCAAGGCGGCTTTCGTGGCCACCGGCGGCGACCCGGACGAGTTCATGCCTATTATCATCAGCGTGGACTATGAGATCAAGTGCCAGAACGACCAGTATCTCTCCTTCATCATCACCAAGACCGAGATTCTGGCCAGCGCCTACAGCGAGTATTACGCCTACAACATCGACCTGCAGGCCGGCAAGAAGCTGACCCTGAAGGATGTGCTGGGCCCCGACTATATGGAGCTGGCCAACGAGGCGGTACGGGAGGGCATTGCCCAGCGGTCTCAGGACCCGGACAACATTTACTTTGAGCCGGGCGAGGGCGGATTCGAGTCCATCGACGAGGATCAGACCTTCTACCTCAACCAGGCGGGCAACGCCGTGGTGGTCTTTGAGAAATACGAGATTGCCCCGGGCTATATGGGCATGCAGGAGTTTGAGATCCCCCTGCCCACCGCTGCGGACTGACAGCAAAAAAGGAGACGGCTTACGCCGTCTCCTTTTTTTGTTCTGTTCAGCTCTGCCGGGGGGTCAGCAGCCACCCGCTGAGAGGCGGCAGCAGCCGCCGTCCGGGGGCAATAATCTTGCCGGTCATCCAGTCCACAGCGGGCCAGGGCACCTCCACCGCCGCCGCCTTTCTCCCGGCGTTGACGGCGGCCAGCACCTGGCTTCCCTCTCCCTGGCGGAAGAAGGTGAGCAGCCTGCCCTGGGTCTGGCCCCAGCGCAGGTCGCCCCGCCGCAGGGCGGGCAGCTCCTTTCGGGCTTTTCCCAGGGCGGTGTACCAGTCCAGCAGGGTCTGGTCCTCGTTTCCCCAGGGATAGGTGCGGCGGTTGAAGGGGTCCTCGAACCCCTCCATACCCACCTCGTCCCCGTAATATACCGTGGGGGAGCCGGGGAAGGCAAAGAGCACCAGGGCGCCCAGCATCAGCTTGGTGCGGCCCAGCAGGTACTGGCTCTCGGTCATGCGGTAGGACGCCCGCCAGTCCTTGTCATGGTCCTGGCCGTCCCCGCCGTAGCCCAGCAGGGTAAGGATGCGGGGGGTGTCGTGGGTGCCCAGGAAGTTCATGGCGGTGCGCCAGGCGAAGGGCGGATAGTTCTCCCGGATGGTCTCCATGGCCTCTCGGAAGTGGACGGCGTCCCCGCCCATCAGGTAGGCCAGCAGGGAATTGCGGAAGGGGTAGTTCATCAGCCCGTCGCAGTGGCCGCCCAGAATGTGCTTGCGGCGGACGCCGTAGGCGATCTTGGTGGAGCCGTCCTCCCACACCTCACCGATGATGGTGGCGTTGGGGTCGGTCTCCCGGGCGGCCTGGTGGATACCGTGGACGAAGTCGTCAGGCAGCTCATCGGCCACATCCAGCCGCCAGGCGTCCGCCCCCGCCCGCAGCCAGCGGCGGACGATGCTGTTCTCCCCGCCGAAGATATACTCCCGGTAGCTGGGCTCGGACTCGTTGACAGCGGGCAGAGAGTAGATCCCCCACCAGGAGTCATACTTGTCCGGCCAGTGGGAGAAGTTGTACCACTTATAGTAGGGGCTGTCCTGGGACTGGCAGGCGCCCGGTTCGGGATAGAAGCCGTCGCCATTGAAGTAGCGGCTGACGAAGCCCTGGTGATTGAACACGCCGTCCAGCATCACCTTCATCCCCAGCCGGTGGGCGGCCTCGCACAGGACCTTGAAGTCCTCCTCAGTACCCAGCATGGGGTCGATCTTCTCATAGTCGCCGGTGCCGTAGCGGTGGTTCTCCGGGGCCTCAAACACCGGGCAGAAATAGATGGTCTCTACCCCCAGGTCCTGGAGGTAGGGCAGCTTTTCCAGCACGCCCCGGAAATCGCCGCCGAAGAAGTCCCGGTTACGCACCTCGCCCTTGGCGTCCGGGCGGTATTCGGGCAGATCGCCCCAGTCCCGGTGAACGGTGCGCCCTCCCACCATACCGGCGGGGTCGGGAATGGAGGAGCGGCGGAAGCGGTCGGGAAAGATCTGATAGGTCATGCCCTGTCCAAACCAGCCGGGCACCTGGTCGGACCCGTCGTATACGGTGAGCTGATAGGGACCCAGCTCCTCCTGGCGGCCGTCCAGGCCCATGAGGCGGAAGGAGTACCACACCAGGCCCACATAGTCCCCGGTGTCCAGCACCACGCCGAACACATCCCGGTCGCCGTCCATGCCCTTCCACTCCATGGGCAGCTCCAGCCGCTCCTCATTGCTGCTTTCAAAATAGGCAATGAGCATGCCCTCCGAAAATCCCCCGGTCCGCAGGGGCCGCAGGGCTAAATTCACCCGGGTGCCGGACGGCACGGCGCCGTAGGGCTGCTTATACCGGACATCCCGGCTGTCAAAGGTCTGTGCATCCAGCAAGTGGAAAACTCCCTTCAGCGGAGCAGGGTATTCTCGGTCCCCACCGTTTCCATGGTGTGCTCCGCACTGAAATAGTAATTGGCGATCTCCGCGGTGGCCTGAGCCAGCTTACTGCCCGAGGCGCCCCGCTCTACCACCATGCAAATGGCGATCTGGGGGTCGTCGTAAGGGGCAAAGCAGACAAACAGGGCGTTGGCTTCCACGTTGGAGGCCACCTGAGCCGAGCCGGTCTTGGCGCCCACCTCCACCGGCAGGTCCTTGAAGTAGACGGAGGAGCTGCTCTTGGGGTCGTTGGCCACCTCCCACATGCCCTTCTTTACCGCCTCCACATTCTCCGGGTCCAGGTCCAGGGTATTGAGCAGTTCAGGCTCGTACTCATAGACGGTGGAGGAGTAATCGCTGGATTTGACGGTCTTGAGCAGGTGGGTGGAATAGTGCTTGCCCCCGTTTACCAGGGTGGAGATGTAGTTGGTGAGCTGGATGGGGGTAACCATGTTGTTGTCCTGGCCGATGACGGCGTTGAGCAGGTTGCCGCCGTACCACTCCATACCCAGGGCCTCGCTGGTCTCCGGCCCGGCTACCCAGCCCTTCTCCTCTCCCAGCTCCAGGCCGGTGGTCTGGCCCAGGCCGAAGGCTTCGGCATACTCCACCACCCGGTCGATGCCCAGCCGGTGGCCGATGGTGAAGAAGTAGATGTTGCAGGAGTCCCGCAGGGCGTCGGCCAGGTTCTCCAGGCCGTGGGTCTGGCGGTACTGACGATAGTACCAGCACTGGGGATGCCAGTCGCCGTAGGGGTAGTGCTCCTCCTCAGGCAGCTGGAAATATCCGGTATCCCGGATCTTTTCCGTGGGAGTGACCACTCCCTCCTCCAGGGCCGCGATAGCCACCAGAGGCTTGAAGGTGGAGCCGGGGGGATAGGTGCCTTTGGTGGCCCGGTTGTTGAAGGGCTTCAGGGGATTGTCAGCCACCTGCTGGTAATTTTCCGTACTGCTGTACACAGTGGACAGGTCGAAGGTGGGATAAGATGCCATGGCCAGGATGCCGCCGTCATTGACGCTCTGCACCACCACCGCGCCGCCCTGGGTGTCGGCAGAGTCGATGGTCTCGATGGTCTCGGCCAAAATCTCCTCTACCTTCTCCTGGAGGCGCAGGTCCAGGGTGAGCATCACGTTGTCGCCGGGCTCGGGCTCCAGGGACTCCCCTGTCTGGGTGTCTGTCTTCCAGTACTCACTGACCACCTTGCCGCTGGTGGACAGCTCCTGGACCAGGGTGCCCGACTCGCCCCGCAGGTAGTCCTCAAAGGCGGCCTCCACGCCGCCGATGCCCACGGTGTCGTTCATATTATAGCCCTTGTCCTTGTACTGATCCCAGTTCTCGCTCTGGATGGCGGCCACCCGGCCCAGCAGGTGGGCAGCGCTGGTGGTGTTGTACTGGCGCACCGTGGTGGAACGCACCGTCACGCCGGTGAGGCTGCGCTCCTTGATGGCGGTGATGGCGTCGATATTCACATCCTGGGCGAAGATATACTCCGTCTTGCGGATGTCCTTGCTGCGGAGATTCACCTCGTACAGTACGCCGATGAGCGCCCGGGCGTCGGCGTCAGACAGGGACTCGTCAATGAGGAAATATTTGCGCAGGCCGGTAATGACCTCCTCCGCCGTCAGGCCCTCTCCAAGATCCTCCAGGGAGGAGGCGGCATTCAGGTCCTCCTGACTCCAGCGGTCGGACAGGTTGTCCTTGCCCAGAGGCAGGGCGGCCAGCAGGGCGCCCAGGTAGTTGAACTGCAGCTTTCCCTCACTGTCGGTATACACCAGAGGGCTGCCGCTGGTGTAGGTGAAGGGGGCATCCTTGGAGATGGGCAGGGTATCCGTCCAGGTAATGCCGTTGTCCTGGCAGATGTGGATCAGCTCCAGAAGAATGGCGTTGCGTTCTTCCTCCTTGCCCATGATGGAGGTATTGAGGGTGATCTCATAGGTAGCCCGGTTGCTCACCAGGGTACGGCCGTACCGGTCCACGATCTCGCCTCGGGCGGCTTCCACCGTCTCCGTATTGGCGATCTTCACCGTGGAGGCGGCCCGGTACTCGTCTACCTTGATGATCTGCAATTGATAGAGTGCGCCGGCAAAGACCAGCAGCAGCAGAGCCAGCAGGCCGGCCACGGCCAACGTGCGAAAATGAAACTGTTTTCCTTCCATGGGTTCCCTCCTTGGGGGTCACTGGGACAGGGTCACACTGTTCTTATGGTAAAACATACGCATCAGGTTGTTCCGCCAGTCTGCCGGGTCGGTGGTAATGTCGGAGTTATACAGCAGAGGCGGCCGGTTCTGGATGGGGTCAAACACCGGATCGGTGACTTTGGGGTTCAGCAGGTCGTCCATCCGGGCGGTCTGCTCCTGGTAGTAGGCGGCGGCAGAGCCGTCGGCCAGGGAGGCACAGGCCCGGACGCTGGTCATGGAGCCCCAGCACCGGCCCAGCCCCACCACCAGCAGCACCAGCACCACCGGGGTCAGCTGCCAGCACCGGCGGAGCAGCTTTTCCGGCTCCTTCACCCGGGGAAGGACCGCCCGGCGGAGCCAGCCCAGCCAGTACCACAGGTTGAGCACCACCAGCCAGTAAAAGGCGTAGTACACGATGCTCCGCAGCCGCTCGGGGCCTGCCTGGGACAGAGCGTAGTAGTGGGGGGCGTTCTGGGCGGCAAAGAGCAGGAATGTAAAGATGGAAAAGAGCAGGGGCAGGCGGAAGGAGAACTTCACCTTGGCGGTAAGTCCCCACACCGCCGGAATGAGCAGCAGCAGGGCAAACACATCCACCCAGTTGGGCCAGGTCAGGCAGTCCTTCCCCGCCTGGAGGATGGACATAATCACCGCGCCCACCGCGCCCAGGGGCTCCGTGGTGGTATCCTGCCGCACCTGGTTGCCTGGCGCCAAAAAGCTGATGGCAAAGGGGATGGCCAGGGAGAGGAAGAGCACCAGGCCGGGGAAAAACTTTCTCCGCTCCTTCCACAAAAACCACAGCAGGAACAGCCCGCCGATCAGGGTGCCCAGCAGGGCGGAGACATAGTTGCTTCCGCCCACCGTAATCCCGGCCAGGATGCCGGGCAGCACCGCCCACAGGATCTGCCGCCGGTTCCCGGCCAGCTTGAGGGCGGCGAACCGCTCCACCAGCAGCAGCATGATGCCGTAGGTAAAGGTATAGTACACCGCCCCGTTCCACCAGTAAAAGCTGTCCTTGGGGGATGAGATAAACTGAATGGAGAGGATCAGCATGGGAGCGGCGATAAACACCGTCTGCCGCCAGGTGGCGCCCAGGCCCCGGCGCACCAGGGTATCGGTGAGCTTAAAGGTACCGATGCACAGGGAGGCCAGCATCACCACCGGGGTGAGCCAGTAGAGGTACTCGGAAAAGGTGAGGGGGGTCACCGACATCAGCCCCAGGGCCATGAAGGTACCCTGCCAGCTCTTGTAGTAGCCCCACATGGTGTGCCACACCTCGCCCCAGAAGCTGCCCCCCTGGAGCAGGGCCTCATGGGGCAGGTAGGCGTAGCAGTAGTCGTCGGAAGAAGGCCAGTCGTACCGGCCCAACAGCAGAATGGGCACCAGGCTGGCCGCCAGCAGAGCCAGCAGCAGCCAGGGCCCATATTTTTGCCAAAATGTGCGGATGGATTCCATGGATTTCTCTCTTTCCTATTACAAAACCGTCTTCTTGGGTACCCGGCGGTACACCCACAAAAACAGGGCGTATACCGGGAATACAAAGATCAGGGAGATCAGGATCTCCCGTCCCGCCAGGGAGAGCATGGCGCCCAGCTCCCGGTTCCCCCAGAACAGCCGGGTCAGGATGCGCACCATGTCGATGGCCATCAAAGCCAGCAGGGAGCACAGCAGGCAGCCCAGCAGATTCTGGCGCAGCAGGTACTGGGCCAGGGCCCCGGCCACCATGCCCGCCACGCAGATGCCCAGGGTCATGGCGCCGTTGGTGCCGAAGTACACCGCGTCGCACAAAATGCCCACCGCCAGGCCAAAGCCGGCCCCGGCCACCGCTCCCTCCAGCACCGCCACACACACGGCGGCCAGAGGGAGAAGCATGGGCGTCACAGGCAGGAAGGGGATGCGGTTGAGGAGAAAGCACTCGCAGAACCACACCGGCAGCAGAGCCAGGCCGTACACACCCCATTTGATCAAAAAGTCCTGGGTAGTCACGAAAGGGCGTCCTCCTTACCTGGTTTACTCCACAATGGTGAAATCCTTGATGATAAAGACCTGCTTGAGATTGTCCAGATCGGTCTCAGGCACGATAACGGCGTACTGGTTGATGCCGGAGGCATCGGTGCGTACCTCCTCCACATGGCCGGCAGCGATACCTGAGGGGTAGACGCCGCCCCGGCCGGAGGTGGTCACCAGGTCCCCGGACATGAGCTGGCTGTTTTCCGGCAGGAAGGTGAGCTTCAGCTTGCCCTCCCCCATGAGGGCCAGATCGCCCTCCAGAATGGCGGCGCCGCCGGTGCGGGTGATCTGCCCGCCCATCTCGGTGTCCGAATCAATGAGAGTACGCACCGTACACCAGTTCTCTCCCACCTCGGCCACCACGCCTACCAGATTCCAGTACTCGTCCACCACGGTGTCGTCCACCTCCACCCCCTGGGCGGAACCCTTGCTCAGGGTGAGGGTGGAGGCCCAGTTGGAGGTCTCACGGGCGGTGACCATGGCGGATTCCAGCTGGTCAAAGCTGCGCTCCTTGGGCCGCAGCTCCAGCACGTTGCGCAGCCGCTCGTTCTCCTGGAGGGCGGCCTCGTATTCCCGCTCCTTCTCCTCCAGCTCGGAGACCCGCTTTTTCAGTTCCTCATTCTCCTGCTTGAGCTGCTCCTGCTCAAAGGCGTCGGAGTACTTCTCCTCCGTCCAGTTCACCACCGCGTTGATGCCGCCCCGTATGGGGGTGGTGAGGATGTTGGCCAGATTGGAGAAGGGATCGGCCACCCCTCCCAGCAGGGCGGACACCACCGCCGTCACCAGGGCCAGCAGGATGGCCGCGATGAGGATCAGCAGTCCGTTGCGCCGGAAAAAATCTTTCACGCTCTTGTCCCCTTATCCCTGCCCGGCGGCCAGGGACAGGCAGTCCACCCCCAGCTGACGCAGCAGGCAGCCCAGCCGGCACACCGGCAGGCCCATCACATTGTAGTAATCGCCCTGGATGCCCTCCACCAGCAGGGCGCCGTAGCCCTGGATGCCGTAGGCACCCGCCTTGTCCATGGGCTCTCCGGTGGCGATGTACCGGTCGATCTCCTCAGAGGTCAGCTCCCGGAAGGTGACGGTGGTCTCCTCGCTGACGGTGTACCGCTCCTCGCCCCGGAGCACCGTCACGCCGGTGTACACCTGATGGCGGCAGCCGGAGAGGGTGGAGAGCATCTTGAATGCCTCCAGCTGGTCCGCAGGCTTGCCCAGCACCGCCCCGTCCAGGGCCACCACGGTGTCGGCGGCAATGATAATGGGGGAATTCCCCTCCTGCTCCTGCACCGCCAGGGCCTTTTCCAAGGAAATGCGGCCCACCAGCTCCTGAGGCGGCAGGTCCCGGTCCATATGCTCGTCGATGTCGGGGGTGACAATGCGGAAGTCCCGCACCCCCATGCGCTCCAAAAGCTCCCGCCGCCGGGGGCTTTGGGAGGCCAAAATGATATCCATGTGCTTGTTGTTCCTTTCTGTTACCGTCCGGTGGAGCCGAAGCCGCCGGTTCCCCGGTCGGTGTCCTCCAGCTCCTCCACAACCTCCACCTCCGGGGTCATCACCGGAGTCACCACCAGCTGGGCGATCCGGTCGCCGGGCTGGACCGTATAGGGGGTGTGGGACAGGTTGGTGAGTCCCACCTGGATCTCCCCCCGGTAGTCGCTGTCGATGACTCCCACTCCGTTGGACAGGGAGATACCGTGCTTGATGCCCAGTCCCGACCGGGCAAACACCAGGGCCACATACTCCGGCCCCGGCAGGGCAATGGCGATGCCGGTGGGGATGCGCACCAGCTGCCGGGGGGAAATGACCACCGGCTCGTCCAGGCAGGCCATCAGGTCCAGCCCGGCGGAGCCCGATGTGCCCCGGCTGGGGAAGGGGATATCGGTGCCTACCTTGGGGGACACCGCTTTGAGTTTCAGCTTCATCTATGGTTACTCCACGTCTCGATAATATAGACCCCTGGTGTACTCATTGGGGCTCCAGCTGCCCTGGTCCAGATACCGCTGGGCCACCTGGACGCACTCCCGGGGATTTTCGGTGGTAAACAGCAGCCGCTGCGCCCACAGGCCCAGCCGCTTGTAGTCGGCGGCCTTGTCCGCCAGGAAGAGCTTTTGGGAATTCAAAAGCTCATTGCGGCACCCAGGTGCCTTCACCACTGGGAACCGGGCGCCCTTGCGGTCGGTGAGAATGTTGCTGTTCTGGCAGTTGCAGGAGCTGGTGCGGTTTTTGATGATGCAGTTCTCCATGATCATCAGGGGCAGCCGGCCGTAGGTAATGAGCTCAGTGTCCAGGCTCTTGGAAATATCCCGGATCTGGGGGAATTTCAGCTCAAAGGACAGGGTGAGGGAGGCAAGACCCAGCCTCTTATATTCTTTCACAGCCTGGGAATTATAGACCTCCAGGCCAAAATCTCCCCGCAGGGTGAAGCCCAGCTCCCGGGCAACGGGCAGCATACCCAGGTTGCCCACCAGGGCGTCGGTCACTCCCAGGTCCCGTACCTGACGCAGCTGCTCCTCCACCTGGCCCATCTCCCGGTCCCAGGCGATGCGGGGCAGGATGACCCCGATGCGGGTACCCGCCGGGGCCTGGGCCTTCTCCGGGTGGGCGGCCAGCTCCTCCAGGGGGATATACACCATAGCCGGACCCAGGTCCAGCAGCTCCTTTGTCACCTGCTCCGCCGTGCGCACGGAAATGGTCAGCTCCGGCGGCTCCTTCCGGTTTTCATACCGGGCGCCGGGGTGATACTCGCCCTGACGGCGGCGGGGCAGCGCCTCCCGCTGCTTCGTCAGGCCGTCCAGCGCCTCCCGCCGCAGGGCGTTGAGGGCCGCCAGGGGCAGGGACAGGTCGTCCTCCACCAGGGCGCGCACCTTGGCGCAGCGGTAGGGGGTGCCGCCGGTGCGGGAGAGCTGTGTCTCCACCGCTTCAGGGGTCAGGGGGCGGGTGCGGGCGGCCTCGGGCACCTGGCCCTCCACCGTCACCACTCTCCCCTGGGGATCCTCCACACCCACCCGGGCGGGCTCGCCGGGGCGGATCATGGCGTAGAAGGTCACCGGCACCCGCTGGGCTTCCCCACTCTGGTAGGTATTGCGGGCGGCGGCAAAGAGCTCTTTCGGCTCCTTCTCCTCTTCCCGGACGCCGAACATGTCGGGGCCCTGCTGGTCCAGGTAGTAGCCCTGGGTGAAGCCCTGCCGGGAGAAGGCTGCCCGGAGCTGCTCCAGCTCCTCCGCCGTGGGCTCCCGGTCCTCTTTGATGGCTCTGGAATAAATACCGGTGACCACCGCCACATATTCCGGCCGCTTCATCCGGCCCTCCAGCTTGACGCAGGCCACACCCATCTTCCGCAGCTCCCGCAGGTGGCCTGCCAGAGACAGGTCCTTCAGGGACAGGGGATAGGAGTCGGCCTTGTCCATCCAGCCGTACTTCAGACGGCAGGGCTGGGCGCACAGGCCCCGGTTGCCGGAGCGACCCCCGATGACGGAGGACAGGAAGCACTGGCCGGAGTAGCACATGCACAGGGCTCCGTGGCCGAACACCTCGATCTCAATGGGGGAGTGCTGGCAGATGTATTCGATCTGATCCCGGCTCAGCTCCCGGGAGAGCACCGCCCGGGTCATGCCCAGGTCGGCGGCCATCTTCACTCCGTCCAGGTTGTGGACGGTCATCTGAGTGGAAGCATGGACCGGCAGGTCCGGGGCCGCCTGCCGCAGCATGCGCACCACGCCCATGTCCTGCACCAGCACCGCGTCCGCGCCCATCTCGCTGGCGTGGACGGCCACCTGGGCGGCGGCGGGCAGCTCCCGGTCGGTGAGCAGGGTATTGAGGGTCAGGTAGACCTTTGCTCCCCGCACATGGCAATAAGAAACCGCCGCCGCAAACTCCTCCTCAGAGAAATTTTTCGCGTTGCGGCGGGCATTGAAGTCCCCATATCCCAAATACACGGCGTCGGCGCCGTTCTGTACGGCTGCCGCCACGGCCTCCATGGACCCGGCGGGAGCCAGCAGTTCCAGCATGGTATCCCTCCCAAAAAGGGGGCCTGCGCCCCCTTTTATTTCTTGTTCTGCAGCTTGAAGATCTCCCGCTTGGCCTCAGACAGCTCCAGCTTCATCTTGGTGGCTTCCTCCAGGTACTCCTTCAGCTGGCGGCGCAGGTTCTCCGCCGTCTCCACCTCTTTGAAGTACTCGTCAGCGATATTGACCGCCGCCAGCACCGCTCCGTCCACCAGAGACACCCTGGATCCGTCCAGGATCTCCTGCACCTTGGCGTCCACATGAGCGGCCACCTTCTCGGTGTAGCTGGGCTCCTCGCTGCCCACCAGGGTGTATTCCTGGCCGGCAATGGTGACGGTGACGCGGTTTTTCATGGGTACCCCTCCTGACCATAGTCATAATAAGTTACACTATTATATCACAGATACAGGAAGATGAGAAATAAATTCTTCGTGAATTTTCCGGCCTAACCGGCGCCGTTGTAGTATGTGATTTCGCCCCGTGCCTGTGCAAACAGGTCGGCCACATAATCCTCCCTGGCTTGCACCAGTTCCGGCGACGGGTTGACTTTCGTAAAGGTCAGTCCGTTTTCCTCGCAGAATTCCTCCCCCACCGCGTTCAGGAGCTTCTGACGGGCGATGGTGCTGGGAGCCTGGGCCTCCAGCTTCGCAAAGTATTCGTCCATCGTCATGCCGGCCCACTCACAGTACTCCTCCAGCAGGGCTTTGCCTTCGGCGAGCGCATAGCCCTGTTTCGCGCCTTCCACCATGGCGTCGATCTCGTCCTGGGTGGCGGCGTATCCAAGCCGCTGTGCTTCCTCCAGCAGAACCATATTTTGCAGAAGCTCCGTCAGAATCTCCTGCTCTGTCGGAAGCTCGGCATCCTCCCCGGCAAGAAGCCGGGCCGTGTCGGAATAGGCCTCCACATCCGACTGGTACACCTTTTCCCCGTGATATTCGGCCAAAAGGCCAGGTTCACCTGCCTCTGACCCGTCTTTATGAGACGCACCAATTCCTACGAAAAGTACAGCAAGCAGGCACACGCAAATGACAGCCGCAAGGAGGGGAGACTTTTTCACGTTCAGCACCTCTCTTTTCAACCGCTTCTTTACTATTATTTTAACTCATTCGGCCTGTTCCCGCAATCCTGGCTCCCTGCTCTGACGGAAATGTTTGCTGCGGGATTGTGTCGTCCCCCCGGAATGTGGTATGATATAAAATACGAAATTCCAGGAAAAAAGGGGGGAGGACCATGTCTGAGCTGCTGCTGCCCGGAGGGATCATCGCCATGGACCGGCGGGCGGCCGACCGGCTTATTGCCGCCGGCAGCGGGGACGGCGCGCTGCTCTACCTGTGGCTGCTGGGCCACGGTGGGGAACTGGTCCCCTCCGCCGCCCGGGCGGCTCTGAAGTGGGACGAGGTGCAGCTGAACGAGGCCGCTGCCGCCCTGAAGACCCTGGGCCTGTCCGACGGCAGCGTGAAGGAGGAGGCGCCTCCTCCCGCCGCCCCCGACGGCCCGCCGGACTACACCGCCGCCGACATCACCCGGGAGCTGGAGCAGGAAAACTCCTCTTTCCCCGCCCTGGTGAACGAGGTCCAGCGGCGGCTGGGCAAGATCCTGTCTACCGCCGATCTGAAGATCCTGTACACCCTCTACGACTATCTGGCCCTGCCGGCGGAGGTGATCTGCCTGCTGGTGAGCTGGTGCGTGGAGGAGTTTGAGCGGAAATACGGCGCGGGGCGGAGGCCCCGCATGTCCCAGATCCAGAAGGAGGGCTTTGCCTGGAAGCGGCTGGGAGTGGACACCGCTCAGGCCGCCGAGGCCCACCTGAAGCGGCAGGAGCTCTATCGCACCCGGGAGGTGGAGGTGCTCCGCCTGCTGGACATTCCGCCCCGGCCCCTGGTGGAGGGGGAGCGGAAGAAGGTGGCCGCCTGGACCGACATGGGCTTCGAGGACCCCGCTCTCCGTCTGGCTTACGAGAAGACGGTGTACAAGAAGCAGAAGATGGACTGGGACTATATGAACGGCATCCTGGCCCGGTGGCACCGGGCCAATCTGCACACCCTGGCGGAGATCGAGGCTGCGGACAAGCCCCGGCGGAAGGCCGCCTCTCCCGCCATGCAGGACCAGCCCAACCCGCCGGGAGAGGCCGACCGCCGGGTGCGGGAGGATCTGGAACGGATGCGGGAATTCATGCGCAAGCAGAACAGTCAGGAGGGGAAGTAAGCCATGGGATACGAACCTGCCGTCCTGCGCCGGGCCGTCAAGCGGCTGGAGGAAGGGCGCAAGCGCCGGGCCGCAGAGCAGGAGAAGGCCCAGCGGGAGATCTACGCCCGGCTACCCCGGGTGGCGGAGATCGACCGGGAGCTGAAGGGCACCATCTATCAGATCATCGCCGCCTCTCTGAAGGAGGGCCGGGACCCGGTGCCCGCCATCGGGGTCATCAAGGACCAAAACCTGGACTTACAGGCAGAACGGGCCAGGCTGCTGGCCGACCACGGCTATTCCCCCGACGTTCTGGACGGCCGTCCCGCCTGCTCCAAGTGCAACGACACCGGCTGGGTGGGCAGCCAGATGTGCTCCTGCCTGCGGGCGCTGTGCGCCGAGGAGCAGATCAAAGAACTGTCCAAGCTGCTGGACCTGGGAGAGCAGTCCTTTGACAGCTTCTCGCTGGACTTCTATTCCCCCCTACCCTGGCCGGGAGAGACCGTGCCGCCCCGGGAGAACATGGAGTTCATCTACGAGGTGTGCCTCAACTACGCCCAGAAGTTCGGCAAGTTCTACTTCCGCAATCTGTTTCTCACCGGAGCTCCGGGATTGGGCAAGACCTTCCTGTCCGCCTGCATCGCCCGCACAGTGTCGGAAAAGGGATTTTCCGTGGTGTACGACACGGCGGTAAACATTTTTACCCAATTTGAGGAGCAGAAGTTTGCCCGGGACCGGCTGGAAGCCGGGGAGGCCAGGGACGAGACCAAGCGCTACCTGGGCTGCGACCTGCTGATTCTGGACGATCTGGGCAGCGAGCTCACCACCCCCTTCGTCCAGTCCGCTCTGTACACCCTGGTCAACTCCCGGCTGTCGGCGGACAAGCAGACCGTGATCTCCTCCAACCTGAGTATGGACCAGGTCCGCCAGCGGTACACCCCCCAGATCGCCTCCCGGCTGGAGGGGGAATACCGGGTGCTCCCCTTCTACGGGGAAGACATCCGCCTGCTGCGGAAAGGACAGCTGTAAATAACATGCCCGGCGGAATGAGCGTTCCGCCGGGCATGTTTTATTTGTCAGTCTGCTGTCTGGCTGGCAAGGCACTGAACAGTCCAGCAGCCAGGAAGGCAATGCTCACGGCCCAGTAGATTCCCGCCCAGCCCACCATGTAGCTGACGTTCTCGGTCAGCATAGGGCCCAGGTCGTTGGGCCGGGCCGTGGCCATCAGCTGGAAGAAGGCCAGGGCGGTAAAGACCCACTGAAGCAGAAACAAGGCAACGCTGGCCTTTTTCCGCAGGCGGCCTTTCCGGTAGAGTACGGCGATCAGCACTACAAAGCATACCGTCACACAGAGGAAAGCGATGGTAAAGAGAAACGGGGCGTCCGCTTCGAGCAGCATCGTTGTGTACCTCCTTCTTTTTATCCGCTGGCATTTGGGCCGCCCGTCTGTCAGAAAAGCGGCCTTTTCTGACTCACATTATATATCTCCCCTTCAAAAATACAATATTTGTTATAAAAATGTAATAATTTCCCCGTTTCCCCGGACTGCCGTCCGGTTTTCTCCTTGCTTTCCGAAAAAAGTATGATATACTATTTGGGCTGATTCTTTCACTTTTCTGTTTTATAAGGAGTTCTACATGATCACTGTTTCCGATTTGACCCTGGCTTACAGCGGTCAGCCTCTTTTTTCCCACGTGGATCTGCAGTTCACCAAGGGCAACTGCTACGGCATCATCGGCGCCAACGGCGCGGGTAAGTCCACCTTCCTGAAAATCCTCTCCGGCCAGCTGGAGCCCACCTCCGGCGAGGTGTCCATCCTGCCCAAGACCCGCATGTCGGTGCTCAAGCAGGACCAGAACGCCTACAACGCCTACTCCGTGATGGACACCGTCATCATGGGCAACAAGCGTCTGTACGACATTGGCAAGGAGAAGGACGCCCTCTACGAGAAAGAGGAGATGACCGAGGAAGACGGCATCCGGGCCTGCGAGCTGGAGGAGGAGTTTGCCGAGCTGGGCGGCTGGGAGGCCGAGAGCGACGCTTCCCGCATCCTCCAGGGTCTGGGCGTGGGCACCGAGTTCCACCAGACCTCCATGGAGACCCTGGACCCCCGGCTGAAGGTGAAGGTGCTGCTGGCTCAGGCTCTGTTCGGCAATCCCGACATCCTGATGATGGACGAGCCCACCAACAACCTGGACATCGCCGCCACCAACTGGCTGGAGGACTTTTTGCTGGACTTTGAGGGCACCGTCATCGTGGTATCCCACGACCGGCACTTCCTCAACACTATCTGCACCCACATTGTGGATATCGACTACAACAAGATCAAGCTCTATGTGGGCAACTACGACTTCTGGTACGACGCATCCCAGCTGATGCAGAACCTGATGAAGAACCAGAACAAGAAGAACGAGGAGAAGGCCCAGGAGCTGAAGGAATTCATCTCCCGGTTCTCCGCCAACAAGTCCAAGAGCAAGCAGGCCACCGCCCGGCGGAAGCTGCTGGAAAAGATCACCCTGGAGGAGATCCCCGCCTCCTCCCGCCGCTATCCCTGGGTTGCCTTCTCTCCCGACCGTGAGGTGGGCAAGGACATCCTGTTCGTCACCGACGTGTCCAAGACCATCGACGGAGTGAAGGTGCTGGACAAGGTGAGCTTCATCGTGGGCCATGGGGACAAGATCGCCTTTGTGGGCGACAACGAGAACGCCCAGACCGCCCTGTTCAAGATCCTCACCGGGGAGATGGAGCCTGACGAGGGCACCGTGAAGTGGGGCCAGACCGCCACCTTCTCCTACTTCCCCAAGGACAACACCGAGTTCTTCAAGGACTGCGACGACAACCTGGTGGAGTGGCTGCGCCAGTGGTCCACCGACCCTCACGAGGCCTATCTCCGGGGCTTCCTGGGCCGGATGCTCTTCTCCGGCGACGAGGTGTACAAGCCCGTGAAGGTGCTCTCCGGCGGCGAGAAGGTGCGGTGCATGCTGTCCCGGATGATGCTGTCCGGCGCCAACGTGCTGCTGCTGGACCAGCCCACCAACCACCTGGATCTGGAGTCCATCGCCGCACTGAACAACGGCCTGGAGGCTGTGAAGTGCAACGTGCTGGTGGCCTGCCACGACCATCAGCTGATCCAGACGGTGTGTAACCGGGTGTTTGACTTCACCGACGACGGCAAGCTCATTGACCGGAAGATGACCTATGACGAGTATCTGGAAAGCATGAAGGAGGGCTAACGCCCTCCTTCTTTTTCTATCTTATATTGGTTTTCTGCGGTAAAAGACCAGGCCTGTCAGGTCGGCCAGACCCCAGCCGATAGGCACTGCCCACCAGATACCTTTCAGGCCGATGGCGGGGATGGGGGCCAGCAGGTAAGCCAGTGCCACCCGGGTCCCCAGGGAGACCACGGTGAGCACCACCGACACTCCCGGCCGCCCCAGGCCCCGGAACAGGCCGTAGAGCAGGAAGAGGATGCCGATGCCGCAGTAGCACATGCCCTCAATGCGCAGGTACTCCACGCCCACCGCCACGATCTCGGCCTCAGACGGGTCCACGAACAGTCCCATCAGGGGCGCGGCGAAAAGGCAGACCAGCAAAGAGCTGACGACACAGAAGCCCACGGACACCCACACCGCGGAGCGGATGCCCCGGCGGATGCGCTCCGTCTTTTGGGCTCCGGTGTTCTGGGCCACGAAGGTGGAGAAGGCGTTGCCGAAGTCCTGGACGGGCAGATAGGCGAAGGCGTCGATCTTCACCGCCGCGGCAAAGGCCGCCATTACGTTTACACCGAAGGAGTTTACCAAGCCCTGGACCATGAGGATGCCGAAGTTCATCACCGACTGCTGCACGCAGGTGAGCAGGGAGTAGCTGACGATCCGTTTCAGCCCGGTCACCCGCAGGTGCTCCCGCTTCAGCCGCAGCAGATCCAGCCGCCGCCAGCAGTACAGGGCGATCCCGGCGGCGGACACCCCCTGGGCCAGCACCGTGGCCCCGGCGGCTCCCGCCACCCCCCAGCGCAGGCCCAGCACGAACCACAGATCCAGGCCGATGTTCAGCACGGTGGATACCGCCAGAAAGACCAGCGGGGCGGTGGAGTTGCCCAGTGACCGCAGCAGGCAGGCAAAATAATTATATAAAAAGGTAAAACACACCCCGAACAGCACCACCCGCAGGTAGGTGTAGGTATCCGACCAGGCCTCCTCAGGAATGCGGAGCAGGCCCATGATGGGGGTCAGAAAGATCTGTACGCCCACGTTGAGGATCACCGCTGCCCCGCCAATGAGGAGGAAGGAGGCCACCAGGCAGCGCTTGAGCTCGTCGGTCTCACCCGCCCCGTGGAGCATGGACCACAGGGCGCCGCTGCCCATGCACAGGCCCAGCAGCACCGAGGTGAGGAAGGTCATCAGGGTAAAGGAGAAGCCCACCGCCGCCAGGGCAGTGGGACCCAAAGCCCGGCCCACGATGAGGGTGTCGGCAATATTGTAACACTGCTGGAGCAGATTGCCGGCGATCATGGGTCCGGCAAAGAGCAGCATGGGGCGGGTGATGCCGCCCCGGGTCAGGTCGATCTGCATGGTACTTCCACATCCTTTTCCAAGGCATGATAACAGGCCGTGGGAAAAAATACAAGAGTGCCCTTGCCTTTTCGCCGGGGAAACGGTAAGATAAAGGATAACAGAAAATCCGTGCGCTTTTTACCAAACCGTGCTATACTATAGATTCGGACCGATTTCATCCGGAAAGGATGCTGACCATGCGAAAAGAAATCATCGTCCCTGCCGTGGCCGTCATCGGTGGCGGCGTGGGATTTGCCCTGCGGCGGTGGGGGCTGGATACCGGGTTTGAGCCGGATACCGGCCTGCCCATCCCCGGCGCCCCGGCCACCATGGCCCTCATCGCCCTGTCGGCGGTGATGGTGGTGGTGCTGGCCCTGCTGTGCTGGAGCGGAAAGACCGCTTTTTCCGGCTACGGCCAGGCATTTCAGGCTAAGGGAAACACCCTGTACGCCACGGCGGGGGTGCTCTCCGGCTTTCTGCTGCTGGGCGCGGGTGTTCTGCTGGCCGCCGAGCCGCTGATGGGCGGCGGGCTGGTGTACACCCGGCTGATCACCGCTGTCCTGGCCCTGGTGGCCGGCGGATGCGTGGTGCTGACCGTGCGGGACAACTTCCGGGGCGAAAGCGAGGGCAAATACAGCTTCAAGCTGCTGATGCCGGCCTACGCCTTCTGCGTGTGGCTCATCGCCGCCTATCAGGTGCGGGCGGGAGACCCGGTGCGTCTGGACTACGTGTACGAGCTGTTCACCATCATCACCGGCCTGCTGGGCCTGTACGGCGCGGCCAGCTTCTCCTTTGAACGGGGCCGCACCTTCCTCACCGCCCTGTTCTCCATGCTGGGGGTGTACTTCTCCCTGGTTACCCTGGCCGACGGCCACCAGCTGGCAGACCTGCTGCTGTACGCCTTCACCATTCTTTACCTGCTGACCAATACCGTTACACTGCTGCACAACGCCGCCCGGCCGGAGCTTCCCGCCCAGGGCGAGCACGATACGGAGGGATCTTCTGATGCCTGAGAACAAGAAATTCTATATTACCACTCCCATCTACTACCCCTCGGACAAGCTCCACATCGGCCACACCTACTGCACCGTGGCCACCGACGCCATGGCCCGCTATAAGCGGCTCCAGGGCTATGATGTGATGTTCCTCACCGGCACCGACGAGCACGGCCAGAAGATCGAGGACAAGGCCAAGGAGGCCGGCGTCTCCCCCAAGGAGTTTGTGGACCGCATCGTGGAGGGTCCCCAGGGAGTCAAGGACCTGTGGAAGCTGATGAACATCTCAAACGACCGGTTCATCCGCACTACCGACGACTACCATGTGGCCGCCATTCAGAAGATCTTTAAGAAGATGTACGAGAAGGGCGACATCTACAAGGGCAAGTATGTGGGCAAGTACTGCAAGCCCTGCGAGTCCTTCTGGACCGAGAGCCAGCTGGTGGACGGCAAGTGCCCCGACTGCGGCCGCGAGGTGCAGGACGCGGAGGAGGAGGCCTACTTCTTCCGGCTGAGCAAGTACGCCGACCGCATCCAGGATCTGCTGGAGAATACCGACTTCCTGGAGCCCCGTTCCCGTGTCAACGAGATGGTGAACAACTTCATTAAGCCCGGCCTGGAGGACCTGTGCGTGTCCCGTACCTCCTTCAAGTGGGGCATTCCGGTGGACTTCGACCCCGGCCACGTGGTCTATGTGTGGATCGACGCCCTGTTCAACTACACCACCGCCCTGGGCTTCATGAACGACAAGTATGACGACTACGACAAGTTCTGGCCCGCCGACGTGCACTTCATCGGCAAGGAGATCGTGCGGTTCCACTCCATCATCTGGCCCGCCATGCTCATGAGCATGGAGATGCCTCTGCCCAAGAAGGTGTTCGGCCACGGCTGGCTGCTGCTGGACGGCGGCAAGATGAGCAAGTCCAAGGGCAACGTGGTGGACCCCTATCTGCTGGCCGAGCGCTACGGCGTGGACGCCCTGCGGTACTTCCTGCTGCGGGAGTTCCCCTTCGGTACCGACGGCAACTTCTCCAATGAGACTCTGATCAGCCGGATCAACACCGATCTGGCCAACGACCTGGGCAACCTGGTGAGCCGCACCACCGCCATGGTGGGCAAGTATTTCGGCGACCATCTGCCCGAGGGCAGCGGTGTCACCGCGGACGAGCAGGACCTGGCCACCATGCTGGCTCAGGCCAAGGGAACCATCGGCCTTACCGCCAACTTCCCGGAGGACGATCCCCGGAAGTTCGACGTGGAGCTGATCTCTCTGGCCGCCGTGCTGCGGGACGCCTATGAGGACGCCATGGAGCAGTACGCCTTCCAGAACGCCCTGATGGAGGTCTTCAAGGTCATCGGCCGTGCCAACAAGTATATCGACGAGAACAAGCCCTGGGTGCTGGCCAAGGACGAGGCCCAGAAGGGCCGGCTGGCTCACGTGCTCTACAACCTGCTGGAGTGCGTGCGCATCTCCGCCGTGCTGCTCACCCCCTTCATGTCCGACACCTGCGCCAAAATCTTTGATCAGATCGGCGCCGACGCCGATCTGCGCACCTGGGATTCTGCCAGGGTCTGGGGCCTGCTGCCCACGGACGCGGCGGTGAACAAGGGTGAGAATCTGTTCCCCCGCATTGATTTGGAAAAGGAGCTGAAAGAGTTGGAAGAGCTGCAGAAGAAGCCCGTAGAGGCCGAGGCCCCCAAGGCTGAGGAGCCCAAGGAGCCCGAGTATATCACCATCGACGATTTTAATAAGGTGAAGTTTGTCACCGCCAAGATCCTGGCCTGCGAGGCGGTGCCCAAGTCCACCAAGCTGCTGCGGTTCACCCTGGACTGCGGCGAGGCCTTCCCCCGTCAGATCCTCTCCGGCATCCACGAGTACTATGAGCCCGAGGAGCTGGTGGGCAAGACCGTGGTGGCCTGCACCAACCTGAAGCCCCGGAAGATGATGGGCATCATGTCCAACGGCATGCTGATCTCCGCGGTGAAGGAGGAGCCCGACGGCTCCGAGAAGCTCCACCTCATCATGCTGGACGACAAGGTCCCCGCCGGCTACGGCCTGTGCTGAGTAAACGATAAAACGGGAGGCGCTGCTGATGCAGCGCCTCCCGTTTTTATTTCTCTGCCCGCTCCAGCAGCTTTTTGTAGCTGGCATCGATGGCCAGGGCACCCAGGGGTGCGGTGACCAGGATGGCGATGACCGCCACGGTGAGCACCACCTGTCCGCAGGAGAGACCCATAGCCAGTGGCACGCCGCCGATGGCGGCCTGCACGGTGGCCTTGGGCAGGTAGGCCAGCACAGCGAAAAGCCGCTCCTTTTTGGTAAGCTTGCTCCCCGCCACGCACAGCAGCACGCCCAGCGCCCGGAAGCACAGCACACCCAGCACAGTGGCCACAGCGGCCAGCCCGGCGGCAGCGGCGTATTTCAGATCCACCTCAGCGCCCACCAGCACAAAGAGCATGACCTCCGCCCACACCCACAGCTTGCCGAACTTGGCGGTGAGCCGCTCGGCCACCGGCAGCCGCCACCGGCGCAGACCCAGGCCCATACCCAGCACCGCCAGCAGGCCG
Source organism: Flavonifractor sp. HCP28S3_F3 (assembly GCF_052065355.1). Classification (NCBI taxonomy): domain Bacteria; kingdom Bacillati; phylum Bacillota; class Clostridia; order Eubacteriales; family Oscillospiraceae; genus Flavonifractor; species Flavonifractor sp. HCP28S3_F3. The sequence continues at coordinate 72,687 of NZ_JBQHUF010000006.1, read as the reverse complement.
GAGAAGGGTACCGGGATCACATCCTCCAGGGCCACCAGCAGGAAGGCCACCGAGAGGAGGAGCACCACCTTCACCGAATCCCGCATGTGGAGCTTTTCAAAGAGCTTCGCCAGCAGGAAGCCCACCGCCAGGCCGAAAACAGCCCCCAGGACGATGGACACCGGCACCCCCGCCAGGGCGGACACCGAGAAGGAGCCGCCCTGAGCCATGGAGGTAAAGGAGGTAAAGAGGACGATGACGAACACGTCGTCCACCGAGGCCCCCGCCAGGATCATCTGGGGGATACCCTTCTTCGTGCCATAACCTTCGCTCATGAGCTTGAGCATCCGGGGCACGATGACGGCAGGGGACACCGCCCCCACCACCGCCCCCATGATGGCGGCGTCCAGCACGCTGACCCCCAGCAGCCGGGGCGCCAGCACCACCATGCCCAGCACCTCAAAGCTGGCGGGCAGGAAGCACATGAGCACCGCGGGCCGTCCCGCCCGGCGCAGGTCGTCGATCTCCAGGCTCAGGCCCGCCCGGGTGAGGATGATGATCAGGGCCAGCTGCCGCAGGTCGGCGGAGATGTTCAGCAGGTCGGGGGAGAGCAGATTGAGGACGCAGGGCCCCAGCAAAATGCCCGCCGCCAGCATCCCCACCAGGGGCGGCAGGCGGACCAGCCGGGCCAGAGCTCCCAACCCCAGGCCCAGCAGCAGTACATAGGCGATACTTGTTAACATAACACTTCATCCCTTCCAGAGGGCACAAAAAAAGCCAATGCCCCCTGCAAAAACTTGCAGAAGTCATCAGCCGTTCGGCGGTTCGGGCGCATGCCCCGGGAGGACCTCATCCCCGTATTTCGGAGGCAGTATACCACAGCTTACGCCCCCTTGTCAACGGTGGGAAAAGGGAGTATGATGGAAAAAACGAATTCAGGAGGCCCTCATGATCTTCGACACCCACGCCCACTACTATGACGACGCCTTTGACGCCGACCGGGACGCCCTGCTCTCCGCCCTGCCGGGGCAGGGAGTGGACCTGGTGGTCTGTCCGGGCTGCGATTTGGAGAGCTCCCGGCAGTCCATGGCTCTGGCGGAGCGGTATGACTACCTCTACTTTGCCGCCGGGCTCCATCCGGAGAATCTGGAGGGGGCGACGCTGTCCCATCTGGACCAGGTGCGGTCCCTGTGCGCCCACCAGAAATGCGTGGCGGTGGGGGAGATCGGCCTGGACTACTACTGGGTCAAGACCCCGGAGGAGCGGGCCAACTCCCGGGACTTCTTTGACGCCCAGCTCTCCCTGGCGGAGGAGCTGGACCTGCCCGCCATCGTCCATGACCGGGACGCCCACAAGGACTGCATGGACATCGTCAAAGCCCACCCCAACGTCCGGGGGGTGTTCCACTGCTGCGCCCTGGGGATCGAGGACGTAAAGCGGGCGGTGGACTGGGGCTGGATGCTCTCCTTTACCGGCAACATCACCTTCCACAACGCCAGAAGGGCCCCGGAGATCATCCGCTGGCTGCCCATGGACCGCATTATGCTGGAGACCGACGCCCCCTACATGGCCCCCGAGCCCTACCGGGGCCGCCGGTGCGACTCCACCCTCATTCCCATGACCGCCCAGACGGTGGCCCAGCTGAAGGGGCTGACCACCGAGGAGGTCCTGCATATTACCCTGGAAAACGGCAAGCGGTTTTTCGCCATCCAATAAAGGAGGTATCTGTGATGGAGACCATTTCCTACGAATACGAAGGTTCGCTTTATGTCAACCTGACCAACAAGTGCGACTGCTCCTGCGTGTTCTGCCTGCGGCACAACGGCCACAAGGGGTCCATCTACGCCGATGACCTGTGGCTGGAGCACGAGCCCACCCGGCAGGAGGCCCTGGACGACCTGCTGGCCCGGGACTTTTCCAAGTACCGGGAGCTGGTGTTCTGCGGCTTCGGGGAGCCCATGTACCGCACCGACGACATCCTGTGGCTGGTGGATCAGCTGAAGGCGCAGGTACCCAACCTGCCCCCAGTGCGCATCAACACCAACGGCCACGCCAACGCCATTCTGGGCCGGGACGTGACCCCGGAGCTGAAGGGCCGCATCGACACCATTTCCATCTCCCTCAACGGCTCCACGCCGGAGGAGTACTGCGCCGTCACCCGGCCCCGCAGCGGGGCCAAGGCCTGGGACGACATGCTGGACTTTGCCAAAAAGTGCCGGGACTATGTCCCCAATGTGGTGATGACCATTGTGGACAAGGACAAGACGGAAGAGGACATCGCCCGCTGCCGGGCCATCACGGAGGAGCTGGGGGTAAAGCTCCGCATCCGGGCCTACATCCCCGACTGACACAGCAAAAAAGAGGGACAGATCAGCTGATCTGTCCCTCTTTTCTTATTCCTCCAGGCCCAGCAGCACCTGCCCGGCGGCCCGGGCGAAGAGCCGGGCTGCGGCCAGGGCCTCCTGGAGGGTGTTGCCGTGGGTACCCACCTCCACCAGCAGGGAGCCGGAGCACAGCTGCTGGTTGTACCGGGAGGACCGGAGGGTCATGGGCCGGGCCAGGGTGGGGTACAGGGTATTCATGCCGTTCTGGATCTTGCAGGCCAGGGTGAGGTTCTCCATCCAGTTAGGGTGCTCGCCGCCCTCGCTGGAGCCCAGCACCAGCATCACCTGGGCGGTGGAGGTGCCGTCCACGGTGGTCACCGCCTTATATACCGTACCGTCCTCTCCGATGAGGGCGTCCCGGTGGACGTCCAGGACGATGCGGATGGTGGGGTACTGCTCCAGGTAGGCCGCCACCGTCTTGGCCGAGCGGTCATAGGCCCCGTTGTACTGGGGATAGTCGTGGAGGGTCTCGTCGTGGATCACTCCCAGGCCCATTTCGGTAAAGACCTTCTCCATCTCATCCCCCACCCGCACCATGTTGTAATTGTTGTCCAGGGTGCGGGTGTTGTTGTCCGACGGGGTATACACATCGGTGCCGTCGGGGGTATAGGCCTCGGTGGCGTGGGTGTGGACAATGAGGATCTGGGGTCCCTCGTCGGGCAGGGTAATGGGCACCGAGGCGGAGGCCGCGGAGGCCAGATCCACATCCAGGCTGGTACGGTTGTAGAGGTACAGCCCCCCCGCCACGTCATAGCCGTCCGGGCTGGTGGGTACCAGGGTGCGGGCCACAATGTCGGAAGGTGCCGCGGTGGTCACCGGCGGCTGGGTAATGTCGTCCAGGTCCCGGGCGGGCTGTCCGGCGGGCAGATCCAGGGTCTCCTCTGTCTCCTCATCTACCGGCTCCGTTCCGCCGCCCGCCACCAGCAGGGGAGACTGGCCCACCGCCAGCCGGCCCCAGCCGTCCAGAGCCGCCAGCGGGCCATCCTCCGGCGCCAGACCCAGTTCCGCGCCCAGAGCCGCCGCCACAAAGTCCGGGTCCTTGCCCAGCTCCCGCAGGGCATTGGCCGCCCCCGCCCCGGTACACAGGGGGAGCACCCACACCGCCAGGGTAGCCAGAAACAGGGCCGCCGCCCGGCGCAGCAGCCGCCCCCACAGGATCTTTTCCTTCATGTCGCATCATCCTTTGTAGCTTGATAGTCATACCTATGCGCCGCCGCCGGGAAATATGAGCCTGTCCTGCTCCTTTTTTCCATCGCACGGAAAAAGTTTGATGTTCAAAGTATCTTGACTTTTGCGGCGGTGCGAGTATAATGCTTAACAGCATAGGAGGGGATGACGTGGAGCAGGGCAAAGAGACCCTCAATCGCTTTGTAACCGAGCTGTTGGACCGCTTTCAGCGGGCGGAAGCCGGATTTTTGTCGGGTGCCGACCTGTCCCCTCAGGAGGCTAGGCTGCTGGAGACCGTGTGCCGTGCGGTGGACGGCGGCCTGGATAACCGCTCTACCGCCATTGCGGCCGCCCGGCGGGTCACCGCGGGGACGCTGACCTCGGCAGTGAAGCTGCTGGAAAAGAAGGGGTATCTCACCCGCCGCCGGGACGAGCAGGACCGGCGGGTGGTACGGCTGGCGCCCACCGAGCTGGGGCGGAAGGCCAGTGAACGATACATTGCATTTCGGAAGAAACTGACGGAAAGCGCCATTGCCTGTCTGAGCGAGGACGAAGCGGCGGGTCTGATCCGGACAGTGGATAAGCTCTCCCATGCCCTGCATGGGAGCATCGGGGAACAAACAAAGATGGAGGAATATATATGAGCAGAATTGCCATTGCCACGGACAGCAACAGCGGCATCACCCAGGCTCAGGGCAGGGAACTGGGGATCTATGTGCTGCCCATGCCCTTTTATATCAACGACGAGCTGTTTCTGGAGGACATCACCCTGAGCCAGGATCAGTTTTATCAGCGCCTGGCGGAGGACGCCGACGTAAAGACCACCCAGCCCGCCCCCGGCGACGTCATCGAGCTGTGGGAGAAGATTTTGAAGGACTACGACCAGATCGTGTACATCCCCATGTCCAGCGGCCTGAGCTCCTCCTGGGAGACTGCCGAGATGCTGTCCCAGGACTACGAGGGCAAGGTCTTTGTGGTGAACAACCAGCGCATTTCCGTCACCCAGCGCCAGTCGGTGCTGGACGCCAAGGCTCTGGCGGAAGCCGGCATGGGCGCGGCCGCGATCAAGGCGCTGCTGGAGCAGACCAAGTTTGAGTCGGATATCTACATCACGGTGGACACCCTGAAGTACCTGAAGAAGGGCGGCCGGTGCACCCCGGCAGCCGCGGCCATCGGCACGGTGCTGGGTCTGAAGCCGGTGCTGCGCATTCAGGGAGAGAAGCTGGACTCCTTTGCCAAGGCCCGTGGCTGGAAGGCAGCCAAAAAGACCATGCTGGACGCCATCCACAAGACGATGGACACCCAGTTTGCCGGTCTGTCCGGCCCGGAGGAGCTCCACATCGCCGCCGCCTTCACCGGCAAGCGGGAGGACGCCCAGGAGTGGCTGGAGGAGCTGGAGCACGAATTCCCCGGCTATCCTATCCATGCAGATCCCCTGTCCCTGTCGGTAGCCTGCCACATCGGCCCCGGCGCCCTGGCTGTGACCGTTACCAAGGCTCTGAAGGCCTGAAAACAGCAAAAACCGGCCTGCCGCACAAGCGGCAGGCCGGTTTTCTGTTATGCTCACTCCTGAGGACCAGCGGTGTGATGCATGCTCAGGGGCTTGACGTTGAAGTTGGAGCGGTACTCGGTCTCGTGCCAGAAGATATCCTCGGCCACCAGGCACTCGGGGTTGAGCTCCACCCCGTCCAGGATGATCTCCTTGAACTTCTTGTAGCCGGCACGATCGATCAGGTGACCGCCGTGGAGATACTCGGGCTTGTAGTCCATGACCCAGGCGGAGAACTTTTGCCAGTTCTTCAGCACCCCCAGGATCACGTCCTCGGTGGCCCAGTTCAGGAACATCTTGCCGGTACGGGGGGTCTGGCGTCCGGTACGGCCGCCCAGGATGACCCGGTAGAACTTGGTCTCCTGGCGGGTCCAGGCGGAGGTGGGGCACACCCGCACGCACTCGCCGCAGCCCACGCAGCAGCAGGGGTCCTTCTCCACCTTGCCGATACCCTTATTGGCGGACAGCACCCGGGTAGCGCCGTGCTCGCAGGCCCGAACACAGGCGCCGCAGGCGATACACCGCTCGGGGTGGTAGGTCATGCGGGCCACACCGATGATGCCGAAGTCGCACAGGTGGGCCTTGTTGCAGTCGTTGGGGCAGCCGGCGATGTTAATCTTGATGTGGTAGTGGCTGGGGAAGATAATGGGCTCGATCTTCCGGGCCAGCTCGAAGGTGTTGCAGTTGCCGCAGATGCAGTGGTAGTTGCCTACGCAGGCGGTGATGTTGCGGGCGCCGATGGTGGGGTAGCCGGCCTTGGGGTCCCAGGGTTGGGGCTCGTGGGCCACGGTGTCCATGTCCACGCCGCACAGCTCGGCGTCCACTTCCTTGATGTACTGCTCCAGGTACTCGTTCACGGCGGGCACGTTCTCGTACTTGATGCCGGTGATGTCGAAGGTCTGGCGGGTACCGAAGTGGAAGTTACCGTCGCCCCAGGTGTCGGCAATGTGCTGGACGTAGCTGAGGTACTTGGCATCCACCATGCCGCCGGGGACACGCATCTGGAGCATGAACTCACCGGGTACCTTGGACTGCCGGAAGCAGTTCAGGCGCATCTTTTTAACGTTGATATCGTGATTCATCCTTCCCTACTCCTTTCTCAGTCCACCAGGTCACGGGCCACGGTGTAGGGGAACACGGGGCCGTCCAGGCATACATACACCTCGTCGATGCGGCAGTGGCCGCACTTGCCCACGGCGCAGGACATCTTGCGCTCGAAGCTCATCCACACCTTCTCGGCGTCCACGCCGTTGTTCATCAGCTCCAGGCCGGTGAACTTCATCATGGGCGGGGGACCCACCACCACAACGGCGTAGTTGCCGTCGAAGGAATCGAAGGGGATCTCCTTCACGAAGGTGGTGACCAGGCCGGTGCGCCAGCCCTCCTTGGCGTCGTTGTCCAGGGCGTAGATGGTGGAGAACTTGTCCTTCCAGGCCTCCAGCTCGCTGTGGAAGACGATGCCCTCCTCATTCTTGAAGCCGGAGATCAGGTGGACGGACTTGACATAGTCGGGGTCGTCCGCCAGCATGTTCAGCATAGAGCGGACGGGAGCCAGGCCGGTGCCGCCGGTGATGACCACCAGGTGCTTGCCCTTGAACTGCTCCACAGGCCAGCCCTTGCCGTAGGGGCCCCGGAGGAAGAGGGTGTCGCCGGCTTCCTTCTGGAAAATCACGTTGGTGACCTTACCTACGGAGCGGATGGTGAACTCCAGCCAGCCGTCCCCCTGGGCGGACACGGAGATGGGAGCCTCGCCGATCATGGGGATGGACAGCTGCATGAACTGGCCGTGGGCGGGCTTGGCGTCGGTGGCCACGCGGAAGGTCCACTCGTGGACACTCTCTTTCTTGACGCTCAGGATGGTACAGGCCTGAGGCTGCACGGGATTCATCATAGCTTCTGCCCTCCCTTACTGATTGGCCATGGAAGCCTTGATCTCTTCCACAGCGGCGTTGACCTTGTTGACGGTAGCGGAGATGGAAATGAGCTCCGGGCAGCGGTGAGTGCAGCGGCCGCAGCCCACGCACATGTGCTGCTCACCAAAGCGGGCCTTGTAGTCGTGGAACTTGTGGAGCACCTTGTAGCGCATCCGGTCCCCGGCGGTGGAGCGGAACTCCTTCTGCCCGGCCATCTGATCAAAGCCGGCGATCTGGCAGGAGGCGGTGACCCGGCGGCGCTCGCCCACCTCGGGGTTGTCGCCGTAGATCACGTCACGGGTGGTGAAGCAGGTGCAGGTGGAGCAGGCCACAGTGCAGGCGCCGCAGGAGATGCAGCGGCTGTTGAATTCCTTCCACATGGGGTGGCTCTTCAGAGCCAGGCGCACAGCCTTGTCGTCCAGGTCGGGTACGGTGACCTTCAGCTCGTTCTCCTCCACGAAGGCAGGGGTGTAGTCGGTCTCGGTCATACCGGCAAAGTAGGGGGCAAAGGTGTCGTCGGTGACCTGCACCTGCACGCCGTTAGCGGAGAACTTCAGGGCCAGGGAGTAGTCGTCGGTCTTGTTGGTGCCCATGGACACGCAGAAGCAGGTGTCGTCGCCGCCGTTGCACTCCATCATGGCGAACTTCACCAGGTCCCGGACCCGCTTGTAGTACAGGTCCTCATAGCCGCCGTTACCGGCGTAGATCTTGGCCTGGATGTGCTGGGCGTTGATGTCGCAGGGGCGGGCCAGGATGAGGATGGGCTTCTCCTTGACCTTGCTGGCCCGGTACTCGTCCTCAGTGAAGTAGAAGATGGCCTGCTGGATGGGGGTGATGACCTCTTTGGCGGGGTAGTCGGACTTCACGTCCCACACGATGTCGGCAAAGCAGTCCACCTCGGCGTACTTCACCACATCCGTGTCGGAATAGCGGCCCGCCTTGGGGAAGCGCTTGGGGGCGTAGATCCGGTAGTCCTTCTTGAGTGCGCTCAGCACGGCGTCCGCCTGAGCGGCGGTGAGGGAGAAACCCATGCTCCGTACCTCCTTAATAAAAATAAATTAGATTCTGTTAATAAAATAACATTGTCCGCACCCAAAAGGAAACTTTTATTTTATTATGCTTTCATAATCTTTTCTAATGGCATAAGCAAAAGAAGCCGCATTCCGTCTGAAAGAACGAAATGCGGCTTAAATAGTTCTCTTTTCTGCTAAAAAATGATTTATTGGCCGGATAATTCCCGAAAAACCTGTCGGAATTCCTCCTCAAATACGCTGTCCTTCCGCCACAGGAAGGTAAACTCGTGGGAGACCTGAAAATCGGCCAGCTCCACCTGGAGGATGGAGCCGTCGGCCAGCTCCCGCTCCACCGCCTTGTGGTAGAGGAAGGTAATGCCGCAGCCACGCTTGACCAGCTCCTTGATGACAAACAGGTCGCTGATCTCGATGATGTGGCGGAAGTCGGACAGGTGGTAGTTCATCCCCTCCAGGGCCTTCACCAATACGTCCCGGGTGCCCGACCCGTCGTTGCGGAGGATCAGCTCCTGGGAAAACAGGTCCCGCAGGTGGAGCGAACCCTCAGGCAGGGGGTAGCCGGGACTCCGGACGCAGATGTAGGGCTCATAAGACCAGAGGATATAGTCATACTCGCTCTTGTGGAAATAGCCCTCCACCACTGCGAAGTCCAGCTCTCCCTCGTTGAGCCGCCGCAGCAGGCTCTTGGTGTCCTCCACCACCATGTGCACATCGGTGGCAGGATTGCGCTTCATGTAGTCGGCCACCCGCTGAGGCAGCAGGTACTCCCCGATGGTGAGGGTGGCTCCGAAGCGGATGGACCGCCGTCCCGCCTTCAGGTCCCCCATATCCCGCTTCAGCTTCTCCTCGTCGTGGCGCATGGTGAGGGCAGCCCGCTGGAGCAGCTCGCCCTCCGGGGTGAGGGTGAGCTGCTTGTTCCGATAAATAAACAGCTTAACGCCGTAGTAATTCTGCAAATACTGGATATGCTGCGTCACCGCCGGCTGGGTGATATTCAAATTCTCCGCCGCCCGGGTGTAGTTTCTGCACCGGCACACCTCCAGAAAGGTATCCATGCGAAAGTCCAGCACAGGCCTCCCCCCTTTCTTTTTTCCTAGTATACTCCATTTCCCTCCGGCGGGAAAGGGGAATCTCCGGCGGCGTGGGCGCATATACATGCCCCGTGAGAAACATTGCGGGGAGTGTTGCTGTGTGAAAGGGAACATCGAGGAGCGCGCCTGCCGGCTGGCGCTTTACATCATAGAGAACAAAGCGACGGTGCGCGGCGCGGCCAAGAAGTTCGGCATCAGCAAATCCACGGTGCATACGGAAGTAATAAATTAGAACGGTTGATATGGGCGATCCAGTAAGCGGCCATATCAGCAAATAGGCGGCATAGATCAGCACCGGGGACGGGCTGGCCTATGCCGCCTATTTCGTTTTGGAGGGAATGGGTACAGCTGCTCCTATGCAGGCTGTACCAGCTTCCCGACAAAATAGGGGTTTCCAAAGGGGATATCCCTTTGGCACACGACTTTGCAACGCAAAGTGTAGTGTGTTATACCTGCTGGCGTGGCTGGCGGAGAGAGCGGGGCGCGGTGCTTTTTGCGATCCACTTGCTCCGGCAGGAAACCAGGCTGACTTTTTGTGGATGGGAATGAACAAAAATCAGGCTGGTTTCAGAGAACGGCGGCAGGTATATGAAAGCCTCCGTCCCTCGTCCTGCGCTCCGACTTGTGGACAAAATATCCCGAAGTTGTGGCCACACTCCCGGAAAAGTAGCAGGACAGCGGACAACCGTCAAGGCTGAAATAAACGGGTTTACATCCGGTCTTGACTGTCGCCCTCAGTCCCGCTGAACGGGCAGACAAGGCGGCTAATCCCTCAAAGTGCATGGCCGCATTCTTTTAATTTAGGAGCGGTCTCCCTCGCAAAATTGAAATAGGCGGGAAGCCATTTTAGGGCTTTCCCGCCTTTGCTATTTTATGATGCCAGCCACATATCAACACAAGCTTGGATGCCAGAACGCCAGTTGTTTTCATCAGTTGCTTTTTCACATAGCATAATGGCGTAATCAAGAAAACGTCGAATGTCTTTTGGCTCTGGCTGAGTTTCGTAATTGTACGAATTCTCAATAAGACGCATGAACTGGTCTAATTCTAACGGGATAATTTTAGACTTCCCGCCATAGAGCGCAATAGAAAGATGGTTTAATCCATAAAAATGCGCTAAAGTCGCTGCGTTGATTGTTGGCGCGATAAAAAGACAGTAGGTTTCTTTTCCGCTTTTCTTTTTTAATTGTCCGTAATGTCGTGCAACGGGCTCTCCTTCCGATTCGTACTGGCGTTGACCGGACTGTAATGTCACTTCTACGGATAGGGCAAAATCATCATAGTCACATTCAATATCCGGCATATTTCCAGCCGCAGTAGACAGCGGTTGTCCGGCATCATCAAAATTGAAGTTGCCTTTGATATTTCCACCGTCAAGCATTGTCATAGCTCGCCATGTGTTATACTCAAACATCAAAGGAGCGTCATAATATTCATCGGCAATAATTTCGTTGAATGTATCTATGATTTCTGAATACAGAGCATAGGACTTTATCTCGGCCACTTGCTCATGAATAACAGCATCTTTGTGCTGTTTAACTATATCGTCGCGTAAATCTTTTAGTTCTTCAATGGGTTTCCCAGCTAATTCTCGTCTTGTGAAAGAGCCAATACGCATAAGGACATCCACAATATTGGCTTCGTTATCTGTATAGAGAACAGGAGAGTTAGCAGAAAATAAATATGCCTTGTAAGCATTTGCATCATCAATATAAACAGGGTCGCGTGATACTGTCGAAAGGATAAAATCTACTTCGACAATCTTATCCTCAAAAATTGATATAGACCGACTTTTGTGTGAAATGGAGATTAGTCCAGTATATCTCAAATATCTGAAACAAGCATCTGCATAATCTCTCATATTGCTTTTTTGCGTAGCAATAAATTTTTTGAGGCTGGCGTCGTTAGTCTCTCTTGTTCTCGTTTTACCAGCCGCAATCCTATCTTTATGTATTTCTAATATTGCATTTTCCCATATATCGTTAACAAAACGCTTGTATTGCCCTCTATTTTGAGATTTTTCTTCCCTGAATCGCAAAATAGAATCTCTTATCGCTTCAAATTTGTGATAATCTGTCATTTGAACGGCAAATATTTTGAATTCATCAAAAGTAATATATTCTAATTCTCGAACCAGTCGTAAGATTTCAAGATAAGGTCGAATATAAAAAGTCCCTACAATATTTCTGTTCTCCGAATGATATGGAGAAGGTAACTGAAACTTTAGTAACTGCCGTAAAAATATCTCCTGTGGACGCTTCCCGTAAATGAAAGAATTCCCTGCTTCAGTTAATGCCACACAGGGATTTAGATCGATAAAACCTAAAGCCTTTGGTGCTCGATTGATACGATCTCGAGCACTAAAAGCCTTATCAGACGGTGATCCTTTTCCTTCAAAAAAATCGCTTTGAGCCAATTCGTCTATAAATTCTTCTTGGGTTAGTTTGTTCCATGGCTTTCCTGAAAACCTTTCAGACAAAAGTTTTATTTCAGGGATCATCTTAGCAGGTGTCCTCGGTGAAGTAGTAAAGAACAGCAATTTATTATCAATTCTTGCCACAACGACACCTCCTGTTAATAATTTTTAACGATAATGTGCATTTTATCGTTGTTAAATCGATTTTTTATATTGACTGAGTAGTTCTTATAATACTCATCAAATATATACCCTCCATACAATTCTTCGGTTAAGGGCGTTTTCCCTATTACCATTAGAGCACGACACGGCAAATTTCTAAAATCAGCAGCTAAACGCCTATGTTCTGCCTCATCGAAACCGTTCATCATATCAATATTGCCATAATCATTGAAAACGCAGTCATACGGCGGGTCAAGGAAGATAAAGTCATCAGCCTCGGCCATATTGAATATATCATTGTAATCAAGATTAAACAATTCCGCTCTTTGTAACAATTCGCTATGTTGTTGCGTTACTAATCTGGTATTGAGATTTGGATAACGGCCAAACGGAACATTATATTCTCCGTTGTTATTATAGCGAATCATTCCAGAATATGCCGTTTTATTGATGAAGAAGTATAAAACTCCATCTAAATAGGTATCGTCAGGATGGTTAAACAACTCCCTCATGCGATAGTATAGATCTTCATTTGCGTTGGGAACCCTCTCATCAGGGGTCAATGCTTTTAATCTCTTAAATTCTGCTTGGTTAGCTTCGTATAATTGTTGAAGTGTATCAAGCTGTGTACGCATGGTTGGATAGTCATCTCTCAGCTGCTGATAAAATGTCATTAGCCGCGTATTAGCATCGTTGATAATTGCAGTATCAGGTTCGAGATAAAAGTAAACGGCTCCGCCGCCAAAAAAAGGCTCAATATAGCGGTTGAAATCATCTGGTATATATTGAAGAAAGCGGGGAATTTCTCTCGATTTTCCTCCACGATATTTCAAAACTGGGTTCATCAGTACACCTCGCTTTCTAAAGTTCGGAAAAAGTAATCAAAATAATCCATCTTCATTGTAACACACAAAGCTATCCGCTACAACCGATGTTTCTATTTTTCCACCTGCTCAATCATCCTTTTCGCCAACTGCTGGAACAGGTCGGCAGTTTCCTCGTCCATCGGGGCAAGCTGTCCGATCTGTCCAGCAACTATTTTTGTTACATCGTCTATGGTAAGCGGGTTTTGCTTCTGTTCCGCCAGTGTATCCCTCATGGTCTGAAGCATTGCGGCGGTGGCTACTTCTCCCGGCTGTCCACCGCTATCCATATCTTTTTTAACATCCCGCAGGATGGTAAGGAACACATTCTTGATTTTTTCAATCTCCGCTTCATGTTCCCCCATCTTCTGGGCGTTCAAAAGCTGCAAATCCGGCTTTGCTTCTGCCCGATATTCCGGGTGTTCTTTCATCAGGTCAGACAGGGAAGCCGTTGCCATCTCGATAATCTGGTTTCGTGCCATTATCCCCTTTGCTGCCGTGTCCTGAAAATATATCCGTATCAAATCTATCAGTTTGGGGAAATTCCTGTGTTCTAACAAACGATTGAGGATTTGTACATCGATAGCGCCCGTCACAAGCCTTTTAACCGCTTCATTAGACAGGCCCAGTTCAGAAATATCATAGCTTTTCGGGACGCTGACAGGGGTAAGGCCCAGGATATAATCCGTAGATGTTTTCAATTCCTTTGCCAGCTTTATCAGATAATCGCTGCTGATAGTTTTGAGGCTGCCATTTTCAATGCGGGTGATCTGGGATGCATCGATCCCGGTTTTCCGGCTCAATTCTTTCTTTGTCATCCCCAGGTTCGTCCTCAAATCGCCAATCCGGTCGCCTGGATGTTCCTCAAACTGTTTTGCCGCCATATTTCCCCCTCCTTGCCTGTATTTCTTTCAGTTTACCACACCATTCCACATTTAGGAATAGCAGTAATTGCAGATTTACAATTTTGAAGGTCTACACGATGGCATAAATGCAATTCCCGCAGAAAAACGGGAATTGCATTTTTTCATGATAAACTGATCTCACAACCGGTTGAATACAACAAGAAAAGAGGGGTCAGCATCCATCCTACCAAAACTTTGCCGCCGCTGGAACGCAGGCCAGACGGTTCCCTTTACCGCATGACACCAGCGCAGCGGAAACGGGCAAGCGCCCTGATACGCCGGGAGTGCTGTTGCTGTGAGGACGGCAACTGCATTGCCCTTGATGATGGGGACGCCTGCACCTGCCCGCAGACGGTTTCTTTCTCGGTCTGCTGCAAGTGGTTCCGATGGGCGGTCTTGCCGCTGGACGGGGCGTTGGAAGCAGAGATTTTCCGGGACAAGGACTTGAAACGCTGTGCGGTCTGCGGTAGCGTGTTCGTCCCCAAATCCAACCGGGCTAAATACTGCCACGGCTGTGCCGCCAGTGTTCACAGGCGGCAGAAAACAGAAAGTGAACGGAAAAGGAGGTCTTGTGTGGACAGTTAGGAGTGAAAAAAGCCTTGATTTATCAGGCTTCGCAAGCCCCAAACCGGGGCGGGTGGTATAAACTATCGCCCACCCCGGAAAACGGGCTTCTAATCGTCCACAAAACACGCTATGACAAACACGATTTACATTCATCAGCCGGAACAGGCGTTCAGCTTCACCCGGCTCCCCAATTTCCTTTTTGAAGCCCCTACATTCCAGCCTCTGTCCAACGAGGCAAAGCTGCTGTACGCCTTTATCCTGCGACGGGCGGAGTTATCCCGGAAAAATGGGTGGGCGGACGAATGCGGGCGGATTTATCTGTACTATCCCATCTGTGAGGTGGTAGACCTGCTCCGCTGTGGGCGGCAAAAGGCGGTGAATACCCTGCGGGAACTGCAATACGCCGGGCTGGTGGAGATCCAGAAGCAGGGCTGTGGAAAACCCAACCGCATTTACCCAAAATCCTATGAAGCGGTTTCAAACACCGACTTCAAGAAATCCGGTTATGGTACGCCGGAGGGCTGAAAACCGTACCCATAAAGTACGGAAATCACCCTTGAGAAGTACGGAAACCGGACGGTATATAGAAATACAAAGATTAAAAGATTGATTTAGATTCTATCCATTCCAATCCTATCCGAGCTATTTCCTGCGGGGTTTTCCCTGTGGAAAACCCCGGATGGGAAAGGAATGGGGAAAGGAGTTTCATGGCACAACACGCAATTTTGCGTTTTGAGAAGCACAAAGGCAACCCGGCAAGGCCGCTGGAAGCCCATCACGAACGGCAGAAAGAGCAGTATGCCAGCAATCCCGACATTGATACAGCCAAGAGCAAGTACAACTTCCATATCGTCAAGCCGGAGGGATGCTATTACCACTTCATTCAGAGCCGCATTGAGCAGGCTGGATGCCGTACCCGCAAGGACAGTACCCGGTTTGTCGATACCCTGATTACTGCCAGTCCGGAGTTTTTCAAGGGGAAATCCACAAAAGAAATACAGGCATTTTTCCAGCGAGCGGCGGATTTCCTCATTGACCGGGTAGGCCGGGAAAATATCGTGTCGGCGGTGGTACACATGGACGAGAAATCGCCCCACCTGCATTTGACCTTTGTGCCGCTAACAAAGGACAACCGCCTGTGCGCCAAAGAAATCATCGGTAACCGGGCAAACCTGACGAAATGGCAGGATGACTTCCACGCCTACATGGTGGAGAAATACCCGGATTTGGAGCGCGGGGAGAGCGCCAGCAAGACAGGCCGGAAGCATATCCCCACCCGGCTGTTCAAACAGGCGGTTTCTCTCTCCAAACGGGCCAGAGCCATCGAAGCCGCCCTTGACGGCATAAACCCGCTGAACGCCGGAAAGAAAAAGGAAGAAGCCCTCTCCATGCTGAAAAAGTGGTTCCCGCAGATGGAGGACTTCTCCGGGCAGCTGAAAAAATACAAAGTCACGATCAAAGACCTTTTGGAAGAAAATCAAAAGCTGGAAGCAAGGGCAAAGGCCAGCGAAAGCGGAAAGATGAAAGACCGCATGGAACGGGCAAAGCTGGAAAGTGAACTGGAAAATATGCAAAGGCTGCTTGACCGCATCCCGCCGGAAATCCGCAGGGAATTAGGGCAGGCACAGCGACCCCGCCGGGGGCATGATCTTTGATAACCCTATCAGGTACTATTTTCCGCCTTGTTTTCATAGACATGGACAAAGGGCAGGCAGCAAAGGGGAGGTGGGAAGCTGCTGTGAAAAAGAGGAAACTCAATTACCGGTTCCATAACCCTAACCCAACGGCAGCTACCGCCGATTACTTACTGAAAATCTTTATGGAAGCAAACCAGGAAAAGGTACAGCTTGCCATACAGGCTGCCGCAGATACGGCGGACGGTTCCGGCAAAAAGGAAAACGAGGGGCACCCTGCATAAGCGGGGCGCCCCTTTCCCTATTGCAATCCTAAACAGCACATGATAAAATAGGGATGTAACAGAACGGTTTGATTTTAACAGAGAGGTTTTGCTATGAATATCGCTGCTTACTGCCGCGTTTCCACCGATAAAGAAGATCAGCTCAACAGCCTGGAGGCACAGAAGGAGTTCTTTTCAGAATACACCAAGCGCACCGGGGACAACCTGGTGCGGCTGTATGCCGACGAGGGTATTTCCGGGACAAAAATCAAAAACCGAAAAGAGTTTTTGCGGATGATGTCGGACGCGGAGCATGGCCTGTTTGATATGGTGGTGGTCAAGGACATCTCACGCTTTGCCCGGAATACAGTTGACCTTTTGCAAAATGTCCGCAAGCTGAAAGCGTTGGGAATCGAAACCCAGTTTTTGACCGCCAACATGACCAGTATGGGCAACAGCGAATTTGTGCTGACGATCTTCGGGGCCCTGGCCCAGGAGGAGAGCGCCAATACCTCCAAGCGGGTGAAATTCGGCAAGAAAATGAACGCTGAGAAGGGAAGAGTCCCCAACATCGTCTACGGGTATGATAAGATCATCGGGGATTACTTCAACCTCGCAATCAACGAGGAGGAAGCGGCAGTTGTCCGCCAGATTTATGAGTGGTATATTAAGGACGGCTATGGGGCGGCAAAAATCTCTATCTTCCTCAATGAGCGCGGCCTGCGGACAAAGCGGAACTGCCAATGGAGCCAGAACGGTGTCTGCCGCATCCTGACCAACGAACTCTATACCGGGAAAATCATCAACGGCAAGCAGGAAGTGACCGACTTTTTAACCGGCCAACGGGCGGACAAGGACGCTTCGGAATGGATGGTGGTGGAGCGGCCAGACCTGCGGATCATTGACCCGGAAACCTTTGAGCGGGCCCAGCAAATCATGCAGTCCCGCGGCAAGGCGTTCAAAGTGGATAAAGAACGGCAAAGCAACAAATACCTGTTCTCCACCCTCATCAAGTGCAAGGAGTGCGGCTGGTCTTTCCGGCGCACCGTCCGCACCTACAAGAACACCTATGTCCGCTGGGTCTGCTCCGGCCACAACGGGCGCGGGGCGGACAACTGCCCCAACGCCGTGACGGTGGACGAGGATGAACTCATTGAGGTTTTGCAGGAATATTTCGCCGGGTTGCTGAAAGCAAAGAAAAATGTCATCCGCTATGTAGTGGGGGAATTCCAGCGGGTCTACAAGGCAAAGGATGAAAACCTAAACTATGAAAAGGAACTGACCGCCCAGCTTGCCAGACTGCAAAAGACACGGCAAAAATATATGGATATGTACGCCGACGATTTAATCTCCCGCGAGGAACTCAATGATAAGATCGGCGGGATGCGGAAAGAGATCGAGCGGCTGGAAAACGAGCTGAAAATGGTGTCTTACCATCTGACAAAAGGTGAGCAGCTGGAAGGCGTCCTGCAACAAACTTTCAAAGAAATTGAGGACATCACCGATGTGCGGCAGATGACCAACGCCCAGCTCAAGCGGATCATCCAGAAAATCGAGGTGGACAAGGACGGGAATGTGGATATCTATCTGCGCCTGTTCGGTGATTTGGGCTTGGACGAAACCGTTCTAATTCGTCACGACGAAACACAAGGACCTGAGCGAGCGGCTGCCCGCCTTCAATCGCACCCTCTATCTCCAGGTCAAGCAGGTGCTGGATGAAAACAAGGCCGAGCGGCACATCCGGGGAGGGATTGCCACCAGAAACAAATACCGCGGCGGGGCATAAGCCCGCCGCGGTCATTTTTCTGCTAGTTTCAGCCCAGCAGGACCCCCAGGGCAGCCAGCGCAGTGCAGAGCACCACCGCCGCCGAGGCGCACACATCCGCCAGGATCCAGGGGGACAGGGAACGCTTGGGCGCAGGAGCCTCCTCCGGCTCAGCGTCCTCCTCCACCGGGGAGACCGCCTCCGGCTCCAGAGCCCGGCGGTAGGCCTCAAAGTCCAGCACCTTCCCCTCCGCCGGGGCGGGCTTGGCCTTTTTGGGCAGGACCACACAGCGCACCTCTTCTCCTCCGGATACCTTCCGGTCTCCCTCTACGGTGATGCGGGCGGCGTTCAGACGATAATAAATGGTCTCCATGGCGATCCCTCCTGCTCATCTTCCTTTGATAAGCACATTATCCCACGTCTGCTGTCCCATAGAATGGACTCAATGTCCCTTTATCCACATAGACGGCACAAACGGTGGAAAAGTTCCCTCTGTTTATCAGAACTTATGTTCGAGTAGAGTATACAACATATGTTCGATTTTTGCAAGAGAAACTTTAGGGAGAAAAGACCGCTGACAGGGACTGAGGAGCAGGCAGAAAAAAACACCGGAACCTTTTGGAGGTTCCGGTGTTTTTCTGTTTTAAATCATCTCTTTGGGAGGCGCCAGCCATTTGCCCAAACAGTAGTAGACCAGCATGCCGATGGAGGTGACCGTCCAGGTAATGGGATAGCTGGCCGCCACCATGTTGATGGTGTGGTAGACGGGCACCACGGTAAACAGCCACAGCAGCCGCAGACCGCACACGCCGAACACGGTAATCAGGGTAGGCACCAGGGACTTGCCCGCTCCCCGGATGGCGCCGGAGAGCAGTTCTATGAGGATGTAGGTGATATAACTGGGGGCCAGGAAGTGGACCATGCCCACTCCGATCTCCAGCACGTCGTGGTCAGGGGTAAAGATGGTAAGGATGGGCCGGGCAAAGAGCACCATAATGACGCTGATGCCCAGGGTAATCAATGCGCTCATGCCCACCGATATCCTTACACCCTTTTTCAGCCGGTCATACTTGCCTGCGCCGTAGTTCTGCCCGGCGAAGGTGGTCACCGACTGGGCCATGGCGGTAATGGTCATCCAGAAGATCACGTCCATTTTTCCATAGGCGGTCCAGGCGGCCACAGCGTCGGTGCCGAAGGAGTTGATGGCGGTCTGAATGACGATATTGGAGGCGTTGTACATCACGGACTGGAGGGCGGTAGGCACGCCCACCCGCAGGATAGCCTGGAGGAGGGAGCCATGGAAGGCCAGCTCCCGGGGAAAGAGCTGGAAGGGCGCGCCGTTGGCCCGCATGAGAGAGAGCACCACCAGCACGGCGGAGAGCAGCTGAGAAGCCACCGTGGCGATAGCCACACCCAGCACGCCCAGGTGGAACACCACCACCAGCAGCAGATCCAGCACGATATTGCACAGAGAGGCGGCAATGAGGAAATACAGAGGCCGGCGGGAATCTCCCACCGCCCGCAGTACGCCGGTACCCATGTTGTAGACCAGATTGGGGATCATGCCCAGGAAAAAGACCCGCAGATAGAGAATTGCGCCGGGCAGGGCGTCCTCGGTGGTATTCATGGCCCGCAGAGCCCAGGGAGTAAGGAGGAAGCCGACGATCATAAAGACCGCGCCCATGAAAATGGCCAGCAGCATGGCGGTGTGGACGCCTTTGTGGACTTCCTCTCCCAACCGGGCGCCGTAGCGCTGGGCAATGATCACCACCGCACCGGCAGCCAGGCCGGTAAAGATACCCACGGTCAGGTTGACAATGACGCTGGTGGAACCCACGGCAGCCAGGGCGGTCTTACCCACGAACCGGCCCACCACCACCGTATCCACTGTATTGTACAGCTGCTGGAAGAAGGTACCGAACCACAGGGGAAAGAAAAAGGCCAGAAGCTGTTTCCAGATGACGCCCTGGGTAATGTCGCCGGTCTGACCCAGCCGCATGGATATCCCTCCTGAACAGAAAAATGGTGCGGTCCCCAAGGGAGGCCGCACCAAGATTCTACACGGTTTTTTATGGAAAGGCAAGAGGGTTCCTGCGTCAGCCGGCAGCCTGGGCCGGCTTTCCGGTATAGAGCTGATAATACTTTCCTTTTTTCTCCATCAGCTGGTCGTGGGTGCCCCACTCGATGATGCGGCCCTGCTCCATGACCATGATGCAATCGGAGTTGCGGACGGTGGACAGGCGGTGGGCGATGACGAAGGTGGTCCGCCCGGTCATCAGGGCATCCATGCCGTCCTGCACCAGCTTTTCCGTCCGGGTGTCGATGGAGGAGGTGGCCTCGTCCAGGATCAGGGCGGGAGGATCGGCCACGGCGGCCCGGGCGATGGCAATGAGCTGCCGCTGGCCCTGGGACAGGTTGGCGCCGTCGCCGGTGAGCATGGTGTCATACCCGTCGGGCAGGCGGCGGATGAAGCCGTCGGCGTTGGCCAGCTGGGCGGCGGCGATGCACTCCTCGTCGGTGGCATCCAGGTTGCCGTAACGGATGTTGTCCATCACCGTGCCGGTAAAGAGGTGGGTGTCCTGGAGGACGATGCCCAGGGACCGGCGGAGGTCGGACTTTTTGATCTTGTTGATGTTGATGCCGTCGTACCGGATCTTGCCGTCGGCAATGTCGTAGAACCGGTTGATCAGGTTGGTGATAGTGGTCTTGCCGGCGCCGGTGGCTCCCACGAAGGCGATCTTCTGTCCCGGATGGGCGTACAGGCTGATGTCATGGAGCACTATTTTACCCGGCTCATAGCCGAAGTCCACGTGGTCCAGCACCACACCGCCCTCCAGCTTGGTGTAGGTGACGGTGCCGTCGGCCTTATGGGGATGCCGCCAGGCCCACACGTTGGTGCGCTCCTTGCTCTCGGTGAGCTGGCCGTCCGCCCCCTCCTTGGCGTTGACCAGCTCCACATAGCCCTCGTCGGATTCAGGCTGCTGGTCCATCAGCTCAAAGACACGCTGGGCACCGGCGGCGGCAGTGACCACGAAGTTGACCTGCTGGCTCACCTGGGTGATAGGCTGGGTGAAGCTCTTGTTCAGGCCCACGAAGGTGACCACCGTGCCCAGAGTGACCCCCGCCAGACCGTTGATGCCCAGCACGGCTCCTACGATAGCCACCAGCACATAGCTGAGCCAACCGATGTTGTTGTTGATGGGCATGAGCAGGTTGGCGTAGCGGTTGGCCTTGTCGGTGCTCTGGCGCAGGGCCTCGTTCACCTTGGCAAAATCGGCTTTGGCGGCCTCCTCATGGCAGAAGACCTTGACCACCTTCTGGCCGTCCAGCATCTCCTCGATAAAGCCGTCCACGATGCCCAGGTCCCGCTGCTGCCGGACATAGTATTTGCCGGACAGCCGGGAGAAGCACTGGGTAATGGTCAGCATCACCAGGGCGGTAAGTACCGAGATCACGGTGAGGGCGGGGTTGATGAACAGCATGGTCACCAGGGTGGCCACCATGGTGATCACCGAGTTGATGATCTGGGGAATGCTCTGGCTCAGCAGCTGCCGCAGGGTGTCGATATCGTTGGTGTACACCGACATGATGTCGCCGTGGGCGTGGGTGTCAAAGTACTGGATGGGCAGGGACTCCATGCTGCGGAACAGGTCGTTGCGCAGCCGGCGCATGGTGCCCTGGCTGACGTTGACCATGATGCGGTTGTAGGCAAAGGCAGCCACCACGCCCAGCGCCATCAGGCAGGCCAGCTTGGCGATCTGGGCAGCCAGTCCGCTGAAGTCCCGGGAGCCGCTGTTCACCATGGGCACAATGTAGTCGTCCACCAGGGTCTGGGGGAAGGTGGCGGCCATTACGGTGGCCACGGCGGAGATCAGGATGCACAGGATGACCAGCGCGAACAGGGCTCCGTAGGAGCGGAGCATATAGCGGAGCACCCGGTTGAGCACCTTGCCGGCGCCGGCCTTGGGTTTGGTTTGATTCATGGAAATGGCCTCCTTTATGCGCTCTGGTCGAAGTCGCCGCCGCCCTTGACCTGGGAATCGTATATTTCCCGGTAAATGGCGTTGGTCTTGAGCAGGTTTTCGTGGGTATCGAAGCCGTTGATGCGGCCCTCGTCCAGCACCAGGATGCGGTCGGCGTGCTCCACGCTGGAGATCCGCTGGGCGATGATGATCTTGGTGGTGCCTGGGATCTGCTCGGCAAAGGCCGCGCGGATGCGGGCGTCGGTGGCGGTGTCCACGGCGGAGGTGGAGTCGTCCAGGATCAGGACCTTGGGGTGCTTCAGCAGAGCCCGGGCAATACACAGCCGCTGCTTCTGGCCGCCGGACACGTTGGCGCCTCCCCGCTCGATGCGGGTCTGATAGCCGTCGGGGAAGCGGTCAATGAACTCGTCGGCGCAGGCCGCCTGACAGGCCCGGATGCATTCCTCCTCGGTGGCGTCCGGGTTACCCCAGCGCAGGTTGTCCAGAATAGTGCCGGAGAACAGGGTGTTCTTCTGGAGCACCACCGACACCTGGTTCCGCAGGGCCTCCATGTCGTACTGACGCACGTCCAGGCCGCCCACCCTGACGGAGCCCTCGCTTACGTCATAGAGCCGGCAGATCAGATTCACCAGGCTGCTCTTGCCCGAGCCGGTGCCGCCGATGACGCCGATGGTCTCCCCGGACTTGATGTGCAGGTCAATGTCGCTGAGGGCATTTTTTCCGCTGCCCTGCTTGTAGGAGAAGCTGACGTGGTCGAAGTCGATGGAGCCGTCAGCCACTTCGGTGACGGGCCGCTCCGGCTCGGCCAGGTCGGGGGTCTCCCGCAGGACCTCGCTGATCCGGCGGATGCTGGCCATGGACATGGAGATCATGACCACCACCATGGACAGCATCATCAGGCTCATCAGCAGGGACATGATGTAGCTGAACAGGCTGGTGAGGTCGCCGGTGGACAGGGTGCCTCCCACGATAAACTGGGCGCCCAGCCAGGAGGCGGAGAGGATGCAGAAGTACACCGCCAGCATCATGGCCGGGTTATTGAAGGCCAGCAGGCCCTCGGCCTTGACGAACAGCTTATACAGGTTGGCGGAGGCCTTGGCAAATTTCTGGTTCTCGTAGTCCTCCCGGACGAAGGCCTTCACCACCCGGATGGCGGACACGTTCTCCTGGACGCTGGCGTTCAGGTCGTCGTACTTCTGAAAGACCCGGTTGAAGATCTTCAGCGTGACCACCATAATGGCCCCCAGGACCACGATGAGGAATACCACCGCGATGAGGAACATCAGGCTCATCCGGGGGCTGATGATCAGGCACATGGCGTAGCTGAACACCAGCATCAGCGGAGCCCGCACCGCGATACGGATGACCATCATGAAGGCGTTCTGTACGTTGGTGATGTCGGTGGTCATCCGGGTGACCAGGCCAGGCACGCTGAATTTGTCGATGTTGGAAAAGGAAAAGGTCTGGATATTGTCATAGATGGCCTGGCGTAGGTTGGCCGACAGGCCGGCGGAGGCGCTGGCGGCGCATTTGCCGGCCAGGGCGCCAAAAGCCAGGCTGAGCAGGGCCAGGACCACCATCAGGATTCCGTAGCGGTATACGACGGACAGATTGGCGGCCTCCAGGCCCCGGTCAATGATGATGGCGGTGATAAAGGGCATGAGGATCTCCATAAAGATCTCCAGCGCCGCCATAGCGATGCACAGGAACGTGTCCTTCCGGTACCGCCCCAGGTGCCGTAATACTTCTTTCACGATTCGGTTGCCTCCCTTTGGGTCTCAGATAGATTGCGGAGCATTTTCTTTTGCAGGCGGTCCAGGTCGGACAGCTCCTCCGGCGAAAAACCCCGGTAGAGGATGTCCTCCATGGTTTGAAAGGAGGTCTCCAGCGCAGCCTGAAGCTGCCGGCCCTGTTCCGTGCCGAACAGCAGCCTGCGCCGGTCGTCCTCCGGACAGAGCTCCACCCGCACATAGCCCTTTTCCCGCAGCCGCTTGACCAGGTGGGAAATGGTGGCCTTGGAGCTCCCTGAAACCTGGTGGAGCGTCGTCACGGAGGCTCCTTCGCCGGCCTGCTGCAGCACATAGAGCAGCGCGTGGGCCTGCACGCCTGTAATATTGCGTTCCGCCAGCACCCGGTTGAAGCGCTGATCCAGCTGGATGCTGATCTGCCGGTTCTCCCGCATCAGCCGTCCTCGATCCAGTGCCATATGATATCCCCCCTTTGATCGCGTCGGGCGCAAATTGTTAGCTACCTTACTTTTTATAGCACTAACCAACTTGTATGTGAAATTCAAATCTGCTATAATCTATAAATAACTTTTATTGTTTTTCCGCATTGACTAAACTTTTCCCGCGGACAGGAGGCGGTTTTGTTGAATACCACGCAGTTGGAGTGTTTTATGGCGGTGGCGGATTTCCTCAACTTTTCCCGGGCGGCGGAGCATCTGCGGATCACCCAGCCCGCCGTCAGCCACCAGATCAAGACCCTGGAGGACGAGCTGGGGGTTGCCCTGTTCCGGCGCACCAGCAAAACCGTCCGCCTCACCCAGGAGGGGCACCTGTTCCTGCAATACGCCGAGGATATCCTGAAGCTGGCGGGCCGGTCCGTGACCCAGGTCAGACAGTGCCGGAGCAGCCGGCCGGTCAAGCTGGGCATTGGCTGCCGCAGCGCCGCCGATCTGCGGCTCATCCGTCCGGCCCTGGAACGGCTGCGGCAGGAGGAGCCGGAGGTGGTGCCCCAGCTGCGGCTGTTTCCCTTCAGCTCCCTGGACAACCTGCTTGCGGAGGGGGATATCGACGTCATGCTCACCTTTCAGGAGACCGTGCCGAAAAACAGCACCTATCATGAGCTGACCCGCTGCCCCATCGTGTGTATCTGCCGGGAGGACCACCCCCTGGCAAAGGCGGAGGAGCTGACTCCGGAGGAGCTGACTCCGGAGGAGCTGAAGGGGACGGCCACCATCGCCGCCTGCCGCCCTCCCGCCTGTCCTCCGTCCCTCTTCGCCCTTCAGGGGCAGATCGTCACCGCCATCCCCCCGGACCAGGTGATGTTCTGCGAAAACCAGGAGGTGCTGCTCACCCTGGTGGAGGCCGGGTACGCCTTCGCCGTGATGGCGGATTTCCCCCAGCTGCGGCGGCCGGGGCTGTGCCGGATCCCCCTGGTCGGACCCCCGTCTTTGTCCTATGGGGCGGCCTGGCCCGCCGACCGCCGGAGCCCGGTCCTGCGGCGGTTCCTGAACCTGCTGCGGGAGACCCTGTCCGGCGGCGAGATCGGGGAGAAAAAAGTGGGGATATAACTGTCCAATGGCTATTGAGGATAACAAAATCCTATGTTATAATACAATGTTGTGTTAGCGACTGCTTTGCCGCACAGGAAATAAAGGAGCTGTGGAGATAGATGAAATTAGGTATCGTGGGCCTGCCCAACGTGGGCAAGAGCACCCTGTTCAATGCCATCACCAACGCCGGCGCTGAGAGCGCCAACTACCCCTTCTGCACCATCGACCCCAACGTGGGCGTGGTGGCCGTGCCCGACAGCCGGCTGGACGCGCTGAGCGAGATGTACCACCCCAAGAAGACCACCCCCGCCGTGGTGGAGTTCGTGGACATCGCCGGTCTGGTCAAGGGTGCCAGCCAGGGCCAGGGTCTGGGCAACAAGTTCCTGTCCAACATCCGTGCCTGCGACGCCATCGTCCACGTGGTGCGCTGCTTTGACGATGAGAACATCATGCACGTGGTGGCCGACACCAGCACCAACGTGCCGGTGGACCCCGCCGGGGACATCGGCGTCATCGACATCGAGCTCATCATGGCCGACGTGGAGATGGTGGAGCGACGCATCGACAAGGCCCAGAAGGCCGCCAAGGGTGACAAAAAATTCCTGCGGGAGGTGGAGGTGTTCTCCGCCCTGAAGGACTGGCTCAACGACGGCAACTCCGCCCGCTCCTTCGAGTGTGACGAGGACGACGCCGCCATCATCGCCACCGCCGAGCTGCTGAGCCTGAAGCCCATCATCTACGCCGCCAACCTGGACGAGGACGGCTTTGCCGACTGCCAGAGCAATGCCTACTATAAGATCGTGGAGGAGCTGGCCGCCAAGGAGGGCGCTCAGGTCATCCCCGTGTGCGCCAAGCTGGAGGCCGAGATCGCCGAGCTGGACGCCGAGGAGAAGAAGATGTTCCTGGAGGAGCTGGGCATTCCCCAGTCCGGTCTGGACCGACTGATCCAGGCCAGCTACACCCTGCTGGGCCTCATCTCCTTCCTCACCTCCGGCGAGGATGAGTGCCGGGCCTGGACCATCGTCAAGGGCACCAAGGCTCCCCAGGCCGCCGGCAAGATCCACACCGACTTTGAGCGGGGCTTCATCCGGGCCGAGGTGGTCAATTTCGACGACCTGATGGCCTGCGGCTCCATGAACGCCGCCAAGGAGAAGGGCCTGGTCCGCTCCGAGGGCAAGGAGTATGTGATGAAGGACGGGGACATCGTCCTGTTCCGGTTCAACGTGTAAGATGACATACCGCGCGTCTCTCTCCCGGCCGGAGCTGCTGGACATCCGGGGACCGGAGGGACAGGTCACCCGGGGAGCCGACCAGGACTGGTACTCCGACCCCTGGCAGCAGCGGGCGGGCTGCGGCCCCACCGCCGCCTCGGTGATCTTTTCCTATCTGGCCCGCACCCATGCCGATCTGCTGCCCCTGTGTCCGGACGATGTGTCGGGCCGGGCGGCCTTTGTGGAACTGATGTGCAGGGTGTGGGACTATGTCACCCCCATTTCCCACGGGCTGAACAAGCCGGATCTGATGGTGGACGATATGGCGGCCTATGCCGGATCGGTGGGGCTGGAGCTGTCGCCCGCCCTGTTCACCGTACCCGCCGCCCGCACCAAGCGGCTCCCCTATGAGCAGGCCGCCGCCTTTGTGGCCGCCAGCCTGGAGCGGGACTGTCCGGTGGCCTTTCTCAACCTCCACAACGGGCTGGAAAAGCGGCTGGACTGGTGGCACTGGGTGACCATCACCGCCCTGGACGGGGACAAGGTCACCATTCTGGACAGCGGGGCGGAGCTGGAGATCGACTTGAGGCTGTGGTACCAGACCAGTAAAAAAAGAGGCGGCCTGGTGGCCGCCTTGGGGGTAGACGCATGCTGAAATGGATCGGGCTGTGGGTGCTTGCCCTCAGTATTCTGGACTTTTCCCTCATGGGGATCGACAAGCGAAAGGCCAAACGGGGCGCCTGGCGGGTGCCGGAAAAGACCTTTTTCCTGGTGGCTGTGCTGGGGGGCTCCCCGGGCGCCATCCTGGGTATGAGGCTTTTCCACCACAAGACCCGTCACTGGTACTTTAAGTGGGGCCTGCCGGCGATCCTCATCGCCCAGCTGGCTCTGGGGTTCTGGCTCTTCTGGATATGGAACGGGCGGCCGTAACGGCCGCCCGTTTTTGCTATGTTTTTTTCCAACCGTACATGCCCCGATTGCGCCACAGCAGAAGGCCGGAGAGCACGCAGCTCAGAGCTTCCGCCGCCGGCACCGCCAGCCATACTCCAGGTACCCCCAGCAGCCGGGGCAGCAAGAGCAGCCCGGCCATCAAGAAGCCAAAGGTGCGGGCAAAGGAGATGATCGCCGACCGGGTTCCGTCCCCCAGGGCGGTGAACAGGGCAGAGGCAAAAATGTTCACCCCGGCGAAGAGGAAGGCGGGCGCAAACAGCCGGAAACCGTACAGGGCCAGGTCGTAGACCTGGGTACCTTTGGGGGAGAAGACCCCCACAATAACGGGCGCCAGCAGCTGAGCCGCGGCGAAAATGGCCAACGCCCCCAGCAGGATAAACCGGGCGCAGTGGGCAAACACAGCCCGCAGCCGATCGTACCGCTCCGCCCCGTGGTTGAAGCTGAACACCGGGGCAACTCCCATGGAGAAGCCCAAAAAGAGGGCGATCAGCAGGAACTGGGCGTAGAGCACGATGGTAATGGCGGCCACACCCGGCTCTCCCAGCAGATCCAGCATGATGGCGTTAAAGAAAAAGGTGGTAACAGCGGTGGACAGGTTGGTAACCATCTCCGACGAGCCGTTAAAGCAGGCCCGGCCCAGCAGCCGCCACCGCAGCTCCGGCTTGCCGAAGCGCAGCCCGTGCTTCCGGGTCAGAAAGAAGATCACCCCGCACACCGCCGGGATGCAGTAGCCGGTGACGGTGGCGATGGCCGCGCCGGCGATGCCCATCTCCAACGGACCCATGTACAGCCAGTCCAGCACCCCGTTGGTCACCCCCGCCGCGATGGTGAGGCCCAGACCCAGGCCGGGCCGGCCGGCGGTGACGAAAAAGCTCTCAAACAGCAGCTGGAGCATGGCCATGGGGGCAAACAGCAGCTGGATGCGCAGATAGGTGACTGTGTCGGCCATCAGCACATCGCTGGCTCCCAGCAGCCCGGCTAGCTGCTCCGCTCCCAGGCAGCTCACCAGGGTAAAGACTCCGCCGGCACACACAGCCGTCAGAGCCAGAAAGCCGAAGGTACGCCTGGCGCCCTCCAGATCCCCCGCCCCCATTCGGTGGCCCACCACGGCGCTGCCGCCGGTACCCAGCATGATGCCTACCGCCAGCATGACGCTGACAGCAGGATAGGCGATATTGATGGCAGCCAGGGCGTTCTCTCCCACCAGCCGGGAGGTAAGTACGCCATCCACAATGGTATATAAAGATGTGACCAGCATCATAATGGTAGTGGGCAGGGCAAAGTACAGCAGCCCGCCCAGACTGAAGTCCTGGTCCAGCCGGTTTTTCACAAAAATTCCTCCTTCCCCAGGTGCTCCGAATATGATAAACTATCGGGTAACCCGAAAGTCAAGGGGGAGTTGACCAAATGCCGCAGAAAAACAAAGGCTTTACCACCGGGGAGTTTGCCCGGCTGTGCGGGGTGAGCAAACACACCCTGTTTCACTACGATGAAATCGGGATCTTTTCCCCCGCCATCCGAGGAGAGAACGGCTACCGTTACTATGCGCCGGTGCAGATCGAGGTCTTTAACGTCATCGCCGCCTTGAAGGAGCTGGGGATGCCGTTGGCGGAAATCCGCTCCTACCTGGACCGGCGCAGCCCGGAGGAGCTGCTGGTTCTGCTGGAACGGGAGCAGGCGGCTCTCACCCAAAAGCTGACCCGGCTGGGGCACATCCGGCGGCTCATCGGCCGCCGGGCGGAGCTGACCCGCCGGGCCATGGCAGTGGTCCCCGGCCGGGTGGAAATGGAGGATCAGCCAGAGCGGTGGTATGTGACCACTCCTGCCGCCGGCATCACCGATCAGGAAAAGTATGTCCATGTGATGGCCCGGCACCTGGAATACTGCGACGCCCACGGGGTGGACAGCCCCTACGCTCTGGGGGCTCTCATGCCCACGGACGCCGCACGGCGGGGAGATTGGGACGGCTACACCATCTGCTACACCCAAGTGGATCGCCCGCTGAAGGGGGTGGAGCTCTTCACCGCCCCGGCGGGACGGTACCTGACCTACTGCCACGCCGGCAGCTTTGACACTATACGGGAGGGATACGCCCGCCTGCTCTCCCACGCCGATGAAAACCGGCTGGAGCTGGGTCCCTGGGTGCTGGAGGATGTGCTGCTGGACGAGCTGTGCTGCAAGGGCTATGACCAGTATTTGCTGAAATTGTCTGTTTCGGTTATGGATGGAATTTAAAAAAGATGCAAAGTTTCTTCATGTTTTATACACAATTTCCGGTTATCCTAAGTACCGTTCCAAAGAGAAAAACCAAACCCGTCAAAGGAGCGAAGCGTTATGTATTACAGCGATTATAACAGACCCCCTGAGGAACGGGAGCCTATCATAGAGACCGATCAGTTCCACGTCCATGATACCGAACCGCCCAAGCCGAAGAAAAAGGGCATGGCCGCCAAGTTTGTGGCTCTGGGCCTGTGCTGTGCCCTCATCGGCGGCGCAGTGGGCGGCGGCGGCGTGTGGGCCGCCAGCCGGCTGGCAGGCAGCCATTCCGTGATTTATCAGGGCACCGGCAACACCACCGCCGTGTCCCTGGCCAATGTGGACGGCCAGACCGTCCTCACCCCGGAGGAGATCTACGCCGCCAACTTGGGCGCTGTGGTAGGCGTCAACGGCAATGTGGACACCAACGTGTTCGGCTACACCGTGAAGAACGCCGTGTCCGGTTCCGGCTTTGTCATCAGCTCCAATTCCACCACCAGCTACATTCTGACCAACTACCACGTCATTGACGGCGTCAGCGACATCACCGTGTTCTTCTCCGACGGCAAGAGCTATGACGCCACCCTGGTGGGCGGCGAGGCCGACAACGATATCGCCGTGCTGAAGATCGACGTGGGCAACCTGCAAACCGTGGTGCTGGGCGACTCCGACACCCTGAACGTGGGCGAGAACGTGTACGCCATCGGCAACCCCCTGGGTGAGCTGACCTTCACCTTCACCGGCGGCTACGTCTCCGCCAAGGACCGCTCCGTCACCATGAGCGACGGCACCGTGATGAACATGCTTCAGACCGATACCGCCATCAACTCCGGCAACTCCGGCGGTCCTCTGTTCAATGAGTACGGCCAGGTGGTGGGCATCGTGTCCGCCAAGCTGTCCAGCAGCTCCAGCTCGGAGGCCTCCGTGGAGGGCCTGGGCTTCGCCATTCCCATCAACGACGTGAAGGATATGATCACCTCCATCATGGAACACGGTTATGTCACCGGCAAGCCCAACGTGGGCATCCTGATGAACGACGTCAATGAGGCCGCCCAGCGCTACGGCGTTCCCGCCGGCGCTGAGGTCATGGCCGTGCTGGAGGGCTCCGGTGCCGATAAGGGCGGCCTGCAGGTGGGCGACATCATCACTGCCGTCAACGGCGAGACCGTGGAGAGCAGCGACGCCCTCAAATCCGCCGTTCAGGACTGCAAGGCCGGGGAGCAGGTCACCTTTACCGTCTACCGGGACGGAGACACCCTGGATGTGACCGTCACCCTGGACGAGGATAACCAGGACACCCAGGCGGCCATGGACCAGCTCTATCAGGAATATCAGGAGCAGCAACAGCAGCAGTCCCAGTCCCAGCAGCAGGGCGGGAACTACTACTACAACTTCCCCTTCGGCTGGTAATTTGAGATAAAAAAACCGCCCTCCCACACGGGAGGGCGGTTTTTTGTGTTTAGGGCTTCTTGCCCAGCTTATGCCGGGTGCCGTCGGGCTCCACGATGACAGTGTTCTCCAGCTGGGCCACCAGATTGTTCCGGTAGGCGGCAATATACTCCTGCCGCAGCAGGTCCCGCTCCACCATCTCTTCCGGAGTAAGACCCTCCTCGCTCTTGGCCTTTTTGGCCAGTTCATTGATCCGCGCGATTTTTTTCTCGTCCATTATACATACCGCTCCAATACGATCATAATACGCCCCTTTTTGGACGGGCCGCCCACTTCCTTCACCACGCACTTGCCAAAACCCCGGCAGGAGAGGGTGTCTCCCTCATTCACCGGCCGGTCGGGCTTGAGGCACTCCTGGTGGTTGAGCTGTACCTTGCCGGAGGAGATCAGGTCGGCGGCCTTGCCCCGGGATATGGAGAAACCGGAGGATGCCACCGCGTCCAGCCGCAGGGAGCTCACCGTATCCCGGATGGTCCTGACCTGCACCGGCGGAGGAGACACCATTTCCAGGGAAATGGAGCTCACCTTCAAGTGTACCCGGCCCGCCTGCTCCAGGTGGAGGAGCAGGAAGTCCGCCACGTCCTCCAGCACCAGCACGTCGCACACGCCGTCTCTCACCAGCAGGTCTCCCACCTTCTCCCGGTCCAGGCCCAGGCCCAGGATGGAGCCCAGGAAGTCCCGGTGGGTCAGGCTGCCGCCGGTCCAGGTACAGCGGAGGGCCCGGATGGGGTCATACTCCTGTCCGGCCAGCCAGTCCTCCTCCTCCAGCCAGTCGGGGAGAAAGGCGCACACCGTCCGCTCGGCGTCGGCAAAGCCGCCGAAAAACAGGTGCCGGGGCCAGCCCTCCGCCCGGATCAGCCCCTCCACAACGGCGCGCTCATGGGGGGAGAGAAAGCCGGTGTGACTGGGGACGCCCCGGTCCCAGGCCAGCTCCAGCTTGTCCAGTACCCGGGCCAGCAGCAGCCGCTCCTCACCGTCCCGGGCCAGCTTGTTCAGCAGTTCCGTCTTGGTCATGGTCCCCCTCCTTCGGAAGAATAGTATAGCATATCCGAGAAAAATCGTATATAATCAATTTAAAAATGATGACAAAGGAGATTGCACCCCATGCCTCAGCAGATCATTCCCAACCTGTACCGCATCCCCGTCCCCCTGCCGGGCAACCCGCTGAAGGAGCTCAACGCCTACCTGATCCGGGGAAAGGACCGCTGCCTGCTGGTGGACACCGGCTTCCGCCAGGATCCCTGCCGCCAGGCCCTCTTCTCTCAGCTGAAGGAGCTGGGTCTGGCTCCCGGCGACGTGGACGTGCTGCTCACCCATCTCCACTCCGACCACGCCGGTCTGGCTCCTGAGGCGGCGGGGGAGAAGGGCACGATTTTTGTCAGCGCCATTGACCGCCCGGCTCTGGACTGTTACAAAGAGCAGCGGGCCGCTCAGTGGGATGCCTGGCTTCTACGCTTTGGGCAGGAGGGATTTCCGGCGGAGCTGCTGAAGGATATGGAGCACACCAATCCCGCCTGGTCCATGGCGCCTCCGGAGGGGGGCCACTATGAGAGCCTGGTGGACGGCCAGGTGCTGGAGGCCGGCGGATTCCGGCTCCGGGCCCTGCTGATGCCCGGCCACACCCCCGGCCAGATGTGCTTCTGGGTGGAGGGCGAGGGCCTGCTGCTGCTGGGCGACCACGTGCTCTTTGATATCACGCCCAACATCACCGCCTGGCCTGACATGCCCGACGCCCTGGGCTCCTATCTGGAGAGCCTGGACGCCATCCGGAACTATGTACCCAAGTGTGCCCTCCCCGGCCACCGGGAGAGCGGCAACCTGGTCCAGCGGGTGGACCAGCTGAAGGAGCACCACCGCCAGCGCCTGGAGGAGGCCTTCCAGGCCGTAAAGAACCATCCCGGCGCCGGAGCTTATGAGCTAGCCGGATACATGACCTGGAAGATCCGGGCCAGAAACTGGGCGGAGTTCCCGGTAGCCCAGAAGTGGTTTGCGGTAGGGGAGTGCATGTCCCACCTGGATCACCTGATGACCCAGGGCCGGATCACCTGCAAAGCGGAGGACGGTCTGAACCGCTATCAGGCGGTATAATGAGCGAGGCACCGAAATGGACGCATGGTATGAGAAATACAAGGCCCTGAAGCTGGACGGCTACCCCATTGGTCTGGCGGAGGAGGACAGTGAGCCTTATTTCTGCACCCCCGTGGACGCGGAGATCATCGGCTGGGACAACGGAATCCACTACTGCTTCCTACCGAAATTCGGAGAAATGGTCTTTTGCGTCAACCCGGAGACCCGCTGCGACCAGTTTGTCTATCCCATCGCGGAAAATTTCCGGGATTTTCTGCGGCTGATCCTGGCCGTTGGGTGCACCAATCCCTTACAGCAGATCGTCTGGTGGGGCAGAAAGCAGTTTGAGGACTTTATCCGCAACCCGGAGGAGGCAGCCTATGCCGCTTCGCCGGAGGTGACGGCGGTGCTCCGGGCCATTGGGGAGCATCTGGACCTGACGCCCATGGAGGACCCCTTCGGGTACGTCAAGGGGCTCCAGACTGATTTCCCCTATGAGCGTATCCCGTTTTCCAACGAATACTACGACACCCTGGGCCTGGAGCGGCCCGACGGGACGGAGCCGGAGGAGAACGGCTTTGCCTTTGAGGCGGCGGTCTTTACCTTCCCCTCTGAACCGTAACACCCTGAAAAAGAACCGGCGCCCGGCCATTTTTGCAATGGCCGGACGCTTTTCTTATACGGAAACTGATTTTTGGAGACTGTATAACCGGGCGTATTCGCCGCCCTTGGCCATCAGCTCCTCGTGGGTGCCCTCCTCAGCGATACCGCAGCCGTCAATGACGATGATGTGTCCGGCAGAGCGGATGGTGGACAGCCGATGGGCGATGATAAGGGTGGTGCGGCCCTGGGCCAGCTCCTCGAAGGCGGACTGGATGCGGGCCTCGGTGACACTGTCCAGAGCGGAGGTGGCTTCGTCCAGGATCAAAATAGGCGGGTCCTTGAGGAAGATACGGGCAATGGACACCCGCTGCTTCTGGCCGCCGGAGAGCATCACGCCCCGCTCACCCACCTGAGTCTGGAAACCGTCGGGCATCTGCATGATGTCGTCATAAATCTCCGCCCGCTTGGCGGCCTCCACCACCTCCGCCTCAGTGGCGTCGGGGCGGCCGTAGCGGATGTTGTCATAGATAGTGCCGGCAAAGAGGAACACGTCCTGCTGTACGATGCCGATGTGCTCCCGCAAAGAGCGCTGCTGGAGCTCCCGCACGTCCTGGCCGTCCACCAGCACCCGGCCGCCGGTAACGTCGTAGAACCGGGGAATGAGCTGGCACAGGGTGGACTTGCCGCCGCCGGAGGGGCCCACCACCGCCACCGTCTCGCCGGGGCGGACATGGAGGGTGACGTGGTCCAGCACCGGCTCGGCGGAGGACTCATACCGGAAGGACACGTCGTCCACCAGAATATCACCCTTCACATGCTCCAGGGGATGGGCGTCGGGGGCGTCCTGGATGGCGGGCTCTACCCGCATCAGCTCCACGAACCGCTTAAAGCCCGCCATGCCCTGCATGAACTGCTCCACGAAGGCGGACAGCTTGCGGATGGGGGTGATAAAGGTGGTGACGTACAGGGCAAAGGTGGTCAGATCGATAAAATCCATCTGTCCCACCATGATCAGGTAGCCGCCGAAGGCGATGACCAGTGCGGACAGAATGCCCATAAAGAACTCCATCCCCGACTGGTAAAAGGCCATGGTGCGGTAGTAGCCCCGTTTGGCCCCCCGGAACTGGTCGTTGGCGGCGTTGAACTTGTCGCTCTCGGCCTGCTCGTTGGCAAAGGCCTTGGCGGTGCGCATGCCAGAGATGGAGGACTCCACCTCACCGTTGATGCCGGCCAGCTTGGCCTTGACCTCAATGGAGGCCTTCATCATCTTCTTCCGGGTGAGGGCAGTAAAGAGGATGAAGATGGGGATGACGGCAAAGACCACCAGGGCCAGCCGCCACTGGACGGTGAGCATGATGCAGAAGGCACCCAGAATGGTCACCGAGGAGATAAACAGGTCCTCCGGGCCGTGGTGGGCCAGCTCGGTGATTTCAAACAGGTCGCCGGTGACCCGGCTCATCAGCTGACCGGTACGGTTCTTGTCATAAAAGGAGAAGGACAGATCCTGCATGTGGGCAAACAGGTCCCGGCGGATATCCGCCTCCATCCGCACACCCAGCAGGTGTCCCCAGTAGGTGACAATAAAATAGAGCGCCCCCTTGAGGACGTAAGCTCCCACCAGGGCGGCCATGACGGCGAAGAAAGCGGTAAACAGCTTCTGGGGCAGCAGGGTCTGCATGGACCAGCGGGATACCATGGGGAAGAGCAGATCCACAATGCAGATGCACAGCGCGCATACCATATCCAGCAAAAAGAGCCGCCAGTGGGGCTTATAGTAGGAGACGAAGATCTTCAGATATCCGTCCTTGCGTGCGGCCATGGGGAGGCCCTCCTTTCTTTTCCTTACAATGAAGCAAAATTCAGTATATCCCGCCCCGGAATACTTTGTCAACCTGTTTGCAATTTCCAGGGAAATCGGTATAATGGTACTGCTTAATAAAAAGGAGCTGTTGGATGTGGCGGAGAATTTTCTGCTGGTCGCTTCCCAGGTTGGAACCCTGTTTTTAATGATGGGCGTGGGCTATGTACTGGCAAAAACCGGTAAGCTGACCGGAGATGGCCTGGCCCAGATGACATATATGCTGCTCTATGTGGTGGTGCCCTGCCTGATGATCGACACCCTGCAGATTCCCCGCAGCGCTGAGCTGATGCGGGTCATGGGGCTGTGCATGGCCCTTACCCTGGGACTCTATCTGCTGATGGCCCTGGGCGTATGCCTGCTGTTCCGGCGTCAGCCCACCAACACCCGCATTGTGCTGCGCTATGGTACGATGTATGGCAATATCGGCTTTATGGGGCTCCCTCTGATCCAGGCGGTGTTGGGAGATGAGGGCATGGTGTTTGCCATTATGGGCCAGGTGGGCTTCACCATCTTCGCCTGGAGCCACGGTGTACTGCTCATGGGTGGCAAAGAGGGCTTTTCTGTAAAAAAGATGCTCTTTAACCCCGGTATTTTCGGAGCAGTGGCCGGTGTGGGCCTGTTTTTGCTGGACTTCCGCCTGCCCGCCTTTCTGGGAGACGGCGTGGCCTTCCTGGGCAGTATGAATTCTCCCCTGGCTATGGTGGTCATCGGCGCACAGATGGCCTCCGCCGATCTGGGTGCTACCTTCCGCAACCCCCTGCTCTACTCCGCCGCCCTGGCCAAGCTGGCCGTTGTTCCCCTGGCCACCGCCCTGATCCTGCTGCCGCTGCACCTGGACCCGGTGATGTACACCACCCTGGTGATCCTGGCGGCCACCCCCACGGCGGGATACACCTCTATTTTCTCCCAGCAATACCAGCGAGATACATCCACTGCCGCCCAGCTGGTCACCCTGACCACCCTGTGCTGCATTCTTACTCTGCCCTGCTTTGCGGTGCTGGCCGCTCTCTTTGGTGGTTTATCATAGCAAAGTAGAATAAAAACCGACTTTCAAAAAAGGCCAAACCTATAGAATACAACAAAGTTAAACGTTTCTCTTGCAATGACTAGGACACTGTGGTATAAAAAAGTATATTTATACAGCGGAGCAGAAAATCTGAGGTCCGCAGCAGTTCCAGGAAAATAGCGGGGCGTACTGCGGTACAAGGCCGTAGTACGCCCTTTTCTATTTTATGCCATTCATTTTTATACTATATTTTTACAAGGAGGATCAGGTATGAAGATTAAGGAAAAATACCGCAGTTTCTACTACGAGACCATGGACGAGGTGCCTGAGCCCAAGATCGACCCCAAAAAGACCGCCCTGCTGCTGGTGGATCTGCAGAACGAATTCGTGCTGCGTGACTTCGGTGAGGCGCTCCAGTTCAAGGCCCAGGGTGAGTGGGAGCGTTGGATTCCCTTCCATGACCGTCTGGACGACATCGTGATCCCCAACAACAAGAAGCTGCTGGATTTCTTCCGCAAGAACAAGATGACCGTCACCTACGGCCGCATCGCCTGCCTGCGTGAGGACGGCGAGGACCGCTCTCCCGTGCAGAAGAGCGAGGGCTGGAACGGCATGCTTCTGCCGGTGAACAGCTACGCCGCTCAGATGATCGACGAGCTCAAGCCCATGGAGAACGAGATCGTGGTGAACAAGACCACCGACAGCGTCACCACCGGCACCAACTACCTGACCCTGCTCCAGTTCATGGGCATCGAGACGGTGGTGGTTACCGGCATCGTTACCGACCAGTGTGTGGCCTGCACCGTCCGCGGCCTGGCCGACGCCGGCTACAAGGTTATCTGCGTGGAGGACGCCTGCGCCGCCGGCAGCATGGAGCTCCACGACGCCGAGCTGAAGATCATGAATGTGATCTACTGCGATGTGCTCTCCACTGACGAGACCATCGCCCTGATTGAAAAGAACCTGTAACAGGTTTTTTTGTGTGCGAGAAAAAGAGGAGTGAAAAACAATGGCAAATGGTTTGAGAAAGGAATTGAAGCTGAGCAGCATGATCGCCATGGCCGCCGGCGGCATGATCGCCGCCTGGATGGTGGAGATCAAGTATTGGTTTGAGCTCAGCGGCGTAGGCTCTGTGCTTTCGCTGCTGACCTGCGCCATCCTGCTGCTGCCCCTGTGCTTCATCTATTCCGAGATGACCAGCATGATGCCCTACGCCGGCGGCCAGAACATCTGGGTCACCAACGCGCTGGGCTGGAACATCGGCTTTGGTGCCTGCTGGCTGGTCATGCTGCTTTACGTCATGGCCATGCCTACCGTGGCCTACGGCATTGCCAGCATGATCGGATATCTGACCCCCATCACCGCCCTGCAGACCAAGGTCGTGGCGGCCATCATTCTGGTGATTTGGTTCTTCCTGACCAACAAGGAGCTGAAGGTGCTGGCCAAGCTGCAGAACATTCTGTTCTGGAGCACCCTGGCGGTGTCCCTGGCTGCCTCCGTCATTTTCATTTTCAGCGGCCAGTGGAGCTTTGAGACCATGCAGCCCATCTTCCCCAACGGCTTCAATGGCTACACCGCCGCCGTGGCTCTGCTCATCATGAAGTTCGTGGGCTTCGACCTGATTCCCCAGCTGTCTGAGGAGGCCAACTTCCCCAAGAAGAACCTGTGGAAGGCCTTCCTGGGCGCCCTGGGCTGCACCGTACTGATTTACGGCATGGCCGTTATCGGCGTGGGCGGCATTGTGGACAACGAGTGGATCGCCCAGACTGACATCGTGGATCCCCGTGTGGCCGACATCATCGGCATGCACTGGCTGGGCGTGGTCATCGTGGTGATGGGCGCTCTCACCTGCATTACCACCCTGTCCTCCTTCTGGCTGAGCGCCTCCCGTATCCTGTACGGCGCCTCCCAGCAGCACCAGATGACCCCCCGCTTCTCCAAGCTGAACAAGAACGGTCAGCCCCAGGTAGCCAACATCGTGGTGGGCATCCTGTCTATCTACTTCACCATCTTCGCTCCCGACGCGTGGGTGAACTACATCTACACCATCTACGGACTGGCGGCCGGCCTGGTTTACCTGCTGGTGGCTATCTCCTTCCTCAAGCTGCGCTCCTCCCACCCCGAGTGGCCCCGTCCCTACAAGATCAAGGCGGGCACCCTGCTTGGCATCCTGGCCATCGCCTTCTGCGTGTGGGTCATCTACTCCTCCGCTATTGCCATGGATATGGGCGCGTGGATCGTGCTGATCATCTACGCTGTGCTGGGCATCCTGCTGTGGATCTATGCCAAGCACATGCAGAAGAAAGACCCTGTCAACTGGGCACCGGTGGAGCTTTCCCCCGATACCGTGAAGGCGGACATCGAGTAACAATCAGACATAGCAAAGGCCCCGGGCAAACAGCCCGGGGCCTTTATTTTACCCATTTCTTATGATCTATCCCGCAGATGGGGACGCCGTGGCAAAACTTTCTTGTAGAGCTCAACCTCGTCGACACAAGCTCCACATCCCTCGCTTCGCCGTATACGGCAAAGCTCTCTCGTTCCGCTGTGTCTCCTCTCCCACCCGCAGTCACTTCATTCGACTGCGGGTGGGCTCCCGCGAGATGCTCGTAGCGCTCCTTGGCGGCCAGCCAAACCCCGAAGAGGCCGCCGCAACAGAAAGACCCCCGGGCAAACGCCCGGGGGTCTTGGTGCTACAACTTACTTGTAGAGCTCGACCAGCTTGGTCAGGTGCTCGTAGCGCTCCTTGGCGGCCTCTTCGTTGCGGGCGAAGAGCTCCTTGGCGCGCTCGGGGAAGGCGCGGGTCAGGGAGGAGTAACGAGCCTCGTTCATCAGGAACTCCTGATAGCCGCCAGCGGGGGCCTTGGAGTCCAGAGTGAAGGGGTTCTTGCCCTCGGCCTTCAGAGCGGGGTTGTACCGGAACAGGTTCCAGTAGCCGCACTCCACAGCCTTCTTCATCTCCATCTGGCAGTTGGCCATGCCGCCCTTGATGCTGTGCATCTCGCAGGGAGCGTAGCCGATGACCAGAGAAGGACCATGATAGCTCTCGGCCTCGGTGATGGCCTTCAGAGTCTGGTTGGGGTTGGCGCCCATGGCGATCTGAGCCACGTAGACGTAGCCATACTGCATGGCGATCTCAGCCAGGCTCTTCTTGGGCTGGGTCTTACCGGCAGCGGCGAACTGAGCCACCTGGCCGATGTTGGAGGACTTGGAAGCCTGTCCGCCGGTGTTGGAGTACACCTCGGTGTCGAACACGAAGATGTTGACGTCCTCACCGGAAGCGATGACGTGATCCAGGCCGCCGTAACCGATGTCGTAGGCCCAGCCGTCGCCGCCGAAGATCCACACGGACTTCTTGTTCAGGTACTCCTTCTCCTTCAGGATCTCGCGCACCAGAGTGCAGGCCTCGCAGGTGCAGCCCTCGCCCTGAGCCTTGTGACCCTCCATGGCGGCGATGTAAGCCTTGGCGGCCTCGCCGTTGGCCACGCCGTCATCCATGGTATCCAGCCACTTCTGAGCAGCAGCGGCGATGGTCTCGTCCACATAGTCGATGGCGATCAGCTTGCGGGTCTGGTCAGCCAGACGGTTGCGGATGGCCTTCTGGCCCAGGTACAGGCCCAGACCGTGCTCAGCGTTATCCTCGAACAGGGAGTTGGCCCAAGCGGGACCCTTGCCCTCCTTGTTGACGGTGTAGGGAGAGGTAGCAGCAGGACCGCCCCAGATGGAGGAGCAGCCGGTGGCGTTGGAGACGAACATCCGCTCGCCGCACACCTGAGTGATCAGGCGGGCATAGGCGGTCTCAGCACAGCCGGCGCAGGAGCCGGAGAACTCAAGCAGAGGCTGCTTGAACTGAGAACCCTTGACGGTGGTGGTGTCCTCCACGTCGGCCTTGGGAGCGACCTTGGCCACCATGTAGTCGAAGACCTCCTGCTGGGCGGCCTGGGACTCCTGAGGCACCATGGTCAGAGCCTTCACGGGGCAGGTGCTCACGCACACGGAGCAGCCCATGCAGTCCAGGGGGCTGACGGCCAGAGCGAACTTGTACACGCCCTTGCCCTTGCCGGCCTTGATGTCCACGATCTTCGCCTGAGCGGGAGCGGCAGCAGCCTCTTCCTCGGTGAGGGCGAAGGGACGGATGGTGGCGTGGGGGCAGACGTAGGAGCACTGGTTGCACTGGATACACTTGGTGGCATCCCACTCGGGCACGTTGACGGCCACGCCGCGCTTCTCGTAAGCAGCAGCGCCCTGGCAGAAGGTGCCGTCCTCATGGCCGTTGGCGAAGGCGGAAACAGGCAGGCTGTCGCCGTCCATGCGGCCCACGGGCTCCATGATCTCCTTGACCATCTTCACGGTAGCGGCATTGCCCTCCAGGTGCTCGACCTCCACCTTGTCCTCGGCGGTAGCCCAGGAGGCGGGGACCTCGAACTTGTGGAACGCGGTGGCGCCCATGTCGATAGCCTTGTGGTTCATATCCACCACGTCCTGACCCTTCTTCAGGTAGGAGTGAGTGGCGGCGTCCTTCATGTACTTGATGGCCTCTTCCTCAGGCATGACCTTGGCCAGCTTGAAGAAGGCGGACTGCAGGATGGTGTTGGTGCGCTTGCCCATGCCGATCTCGATGGCCAGATCGATAGCGTTGATGGTGTAGACCTGGATGTTGTGCTCAGCAATGTAGCGCTTGGCAGCGGCGGGCATGTGGTGATCCAGCTCCTCGTCGCTCCACTGGCAGTTGATCAGGAACACGCCGCCGTCCTTCACGTCGCGGACCATGGGGAAGCCCTTAACGATGTAAGCGGGCACGTGGCAGGCCACGAAGTCAGCCTTGTTGATGTAGTAGGGAGCGCGGATGGGCTGATCGCCGAAGCGCAGGTGGCTGATGGTCACGCCGCCGGTCTTCTTGGAGTCATACTGGAAGTACGCCTGAACGTACTTGTCGGTGTGGTCGCCGATGATCTTGATGGAGTTCTTGTTGGCGCCCACGGTACCGTCGCCGCCCAGACCCCAGAACTTGCACTCGATGGTGCCGGGAGCAGCGGTGTTGGGGGAGGGCTTCTCCTCCAGGGAGGTGAAGGTCACGTCATCCACGATACCCACGGTGAACTGACGCTTGGGCTGATCCTTGGTCAGCTCCTCATACACGGCGAACACGTTGCTGGGCGGGGTGTCCTTGGAGCCCAGGCCGTAGCGGCCGCCGATGATGGTGGCCTGACGCCCAGCGTTGGCGAAGGCGGTGACCACGTCCAGATACAGAGGATCGCCCTGAGCACCGGGCTCCTTGGTGCGGTCCAGAACAGCAATCTTGGTAGCGGTGGCAGGAATGGCCTCCAGCAGCTTGTCGGCGCGGAAAGGCCGGTACAGGCGGACCTTCACCAGGCCCACCTTCTCGCCGTGAGCATTCAGGTAGTCGATGACTTCCTCAGCCACGTCGCAGATGGAGCCCATGGCCACGATAACGCGGTCAGCATCGGGGGCGCCGTAGTAGTTGAACAGCTGATAGTTGGTGCCCAGCTTGGCGTTGACCTTGCCCATGTACTCCTCGACAATGCCGGGAATGGCGTCGTAGTACTTGTTGGCGGCCTCGCGGTGCTGGAAGAAGATGTCGCCGTTCTCGTGAGAACCGCGCATCACGGGACGCTCGGGGTTCAGGGAGCGCTTGCGGAAGGCTTCCACAGCGTCCATGTCCACCATATCGGCCAGGTCCTCGTTGTCCCAGATGGCGATCTTCTGGATCTCGTGAGAGGTCCGGAAACCGTCAAAGAAGTTCAGGAAGGGAACGCGGCCCTTGATGGCGGCCAGGTGGGCAACGGCGCCCAGATCCATGACCTCCTGGGGGTTGGACTCACACAGCATGGCAAAACCGGTCTGACGGCAAGCCATGACGTCGGAGTGATCACCGAAGATGTTCAGAGCGTGGGTAGCCACGGTACGAGCGGACACGTGGAACACGCAGGGCATCAGCTCGCCGGCCAGCTTGTACATGTTGGGGATCATGAGCAGCAGACCCTGAGAAGCGGTGTAAGTAGTGGTCAGAGCACCGGCGGCCAGGGAGCCGTGGACGGTACCGGCAGCACCGGCCTCAGACTGCATCTCCACCACGTTGACGGTGGTGCCGAAGATGTTCTTGCGGCCCTGAGCAGCCCACTGGTCCACGTTGTCAGCCATGGGGCTGGACGGAGTGATGGGGTAGATGCCAGCGACTTCAGTGAAGGCATAGGACACATGAGCAGCAGCGGTGTTGCCGTCCATGGTTTTCAGCTTTCTCGCCATTGAAACGATTCCTCCTTTTCGTTTTTCCAGGGCAATGGGAATCTGTCCCCGTTTCCCCTCAGAACCGGGCCCGATTCCCATTACCCTGGCAGTTCCCATTTGTTTACAGGCATAGGCTCCTAAAACGCCTTCATTTTATCACCATCCAATCGGTTTGTAAATCAATTCTTACTTTAAAACAAAAATTTTCTGTTATGCTCCAAAAACAGGTTAGCTTTTGTGAGTTTTGCCACTAAAATGCGGAAAAACAAGGGGTACGCCCCAGTCGGAAAATGAAACTGAATGTACTGAAACGAGCAGTTTAAGAAGTTATGCTAATGACACAATAAGCACGGTTGAATAAAGGGAAAAATCAGCGCCGGCCAGAAGACTTTCCACCGGGCCGGGGATGTGGTATAATCAACCATCAGATGTGTGGGAAAGGCGGTGGTTTCGTGCTGTGCGAGGTGCGCTCATTGGGGCTGTCCGGCGTCTCGGGCTACGAGGTGCGGGCCGAGTGCGACCTGTCCGGCGGCCTGCCCGCCTTCGAGATCGTGGGTCTGCCCGACGCGGCGGTGAAGGAGGCCCGGGACCGGGTGCGCGCCGCCGTAAAAAACTGCGGCTTTGCCTTTCCCGTCTCCCGCATCACGGTGAATCTGGCTCCCGCCGACCGGAAAAAGGGAGGCACCATGTATGACCTGCCCATTCTGGTGGGGGTGCTGGCCGCCGGCGGGCAGCTGAAGCCGCCGGACCCCAACAGCGCCTTTGTGGGAGAGCTGTCTCTGTCCGGCAGGCTGCGGCCTGTGGCGGGCATGCTGCCCATGGCTCTGGCCGCCAGGGCAGCGGGAATTACTACCTTATATGTACCCGCACCCTCCGCCGCCGAGGCCACTCTGGCAGGAGGACTGACGGTGTACCCGGTGGAGGATGTGGGACAGCTGGCCGCCCACCTGCGGGGAGAGGCCCTCATTGCACCTGCCCAACCCTGGACGCCTGGGGCGGAGGATCTGGCCTGTCCCGACTTCGCCGACGTGAAGGGGCAGGAGAACGCCAAACGGGCCCTGGAGATCGCCGCCGCCGGCGGGCATAATATCGCCATGGTGGGCCCGCCGGGGTCGGGCAAGTCCATGCTGGCCCGGCGTCTGCCCTCCATCCTGCCCGACCTGTCCCGGAAGGAGGCCATGGAGGCCACCGCCGTCCACTCGGTGATGGGCCTCACCGATGCTCAGCACCCTCTGCTGCTCAAGCGGCCCTTCCGGTCTCCCCACCACTCCATCTCCGCCACCGGCATGGCAGGGGGCGGCTCTCCCATCCCCAGGCCCGGGGAGATCTCCCTGGCCCACAACGGAGTGCTCTTTCTGGATGAGCTGCCTGAGTTCCATAAGGACGTGCTGGAGGTGCTCCGCCAGCCTCTGGAGGAGGGCCAGGTGGTCATCAGCCGGGCGGCGGGCAGCGAGAAGTTCCCCGCCCGCTTTATGCTGGTGTGCGCCATGAACCCCTGCAAGTGCGGCTGGTACGGCTACTCGGACCGGTGCCGGTGCTCGGCCCAGTCGGTGGAAAAGTACCTGGGCAAGCTGTCGGGGCCTCTGCTGGACCGGGTGGACCTCTATGTGGAGGTGCCGCCCCTGGAATTTGACGAGCTGTCCCGGCGGCCCCAGGCCGAATCCTCCGCCGCCATCAAGGCCCGGGTGGACGCCGCC
Source organism: Flavonifractor sp. HCP28S3_F3 (assembly GCF_052065355.1). Classification (NCBI taxonomy): domain Bacteria; kingdom Bacillati; phylum Bacillota; class Clostridia; order Eubacteriales; family Oscillospiraceae; genus Flavonifractor; species Flavonifractor sp. HCP28S3_F3. The sequence continues at coordinate 28,388 of NZ_JBQHUF010000006.1, read as the reverse complement.
CGGGCGATTCAGGCCGCCCGCTTCGGCCCAGACGGCCCGGCGTGCAACGCCCAGATGGGTCCCAAAGAGCTGGGGGAATACTGTATTCTGGACGAGGGCGGCACCGCCCTCATCAAAGGCGCCTTTGACCGGATGGGCCTCACTGCCCGCAGCTATGACCGCATCCTGCGGGTGGCCCGCACCATCGCCGACCTGGACGGAGCCAAGCAGATCGGTGTGGAGCACCTGGCCGAAGCCATCCAGTACCGGGAGAGCGCCCTGCTCCGACGGTAACACTGGAACTTGTGTATGATGGGAGGAACATGATATGTGGATCCTTGCGCTGCTTCTCTTGCCGGTGTTAATTATTTTAGATGTGTCAAAACGATATAAATAAAAAGGAGAACTACCATTGAACGAGATCATTTTGTTAAAGCTGGGCGAGCTGGTGCTGAAGGGCCTGAATCGCCGCACCTTTGAGGACCGGCTCATTGCCAACGCCAAGCGCCGCCTGCGTCCCCACGGGGATTTTAAGGTGTACTCCAAGCAGTCCACCATGTATGTGGAGCCCAAGAACGACGACTGCGATCTGGACGGGGCCTGGGAGGCCATGACCAAGCTGTTCGGCGTGGTGGGTCTCAGCCGGGCCCGGGCCTGCGAGAAGGACGCCGACGCCATGCTCAACACCGCCATCGAGTATCTGGGTGACAAGCTGGCCGCCGCCCGTACCTTTAAGGTGGAGTCCAAGCGGGCGGACAAGAGCTTCCCCATGACCTCCATCCAGCTGTCCCAGTACGTGGGCGGCGAGCTAGACGAGAAATATCCCAACCTGAAGGTGGACGTCCACAACCCGGAGCTGACGGTGTATCTGGAAGTGCGGGACTACGCCGCCTACGTCCACGCCGACCCGGAGCCGGGCGCCGGCGGCCTGCCGGTGGGCGTGGGAGGCCGGGCGGTGAGCCTGCTCTCCGGCGGCATCGACTCCCCCGTGGCCTCCTGGATGATCGCCAAGCGGGGTATTGCCCTGGAAATGGTCCACTTCTTCTCCTATCCCTACACCTCTGAGGAGGCCAAGCAGAAGGTGCTGGATCTGGCCAAGCTGCTCACCCCCTGGTGCGGACGGCTCACCGTCCATGTGGTGCCCTTTACGGAGATCCAGGAGGAGCTGCGCCGGAAGTGCCCCGAGGAGCTGTTTACCGTCCTCATGCGCCGGTTTATGATGCGCATTGCCGAACGGGTGGCCCAGCGCTGCGGTGCCGGCGCCATTGTCACCGGCGAGTGCCTGGGCCAGGTGGCCAGCCAGACCATGGAGGCCATGCGGGCCACCACCGCCGTCTGCTCCCTGCCCATCCTGCGGCCTGTGGTGGGCATGGATAAGGAGGAGATCGTCCGCATCGCCCGCAAGATCAACACCTTTGAGACCTCCATTCTGCCCTACGAGGACTGCTGCACCGTGTTCACCCCCCGCCATCCCCGCCTGCGCCCCGTGCTGGGCGAGCTGGAGGCCGCCGAGGAGGCTCTGGATGTGGAGAGCCTGGTAAACGCCGCCGTGGAGGGCATCGAGCGCATTCAAGTGTAAAGGAAGTGCATTCCCATGTCTCATACCGCTGAACTGATTGCGGTAGGTACCGAGCTGCTGCTGGGCAACATTGCAAATACCGACGCCCAGATGATTTCCGAGGCATTGTCCGCCCTGGGCATCAACGTCTACTACCACACGGTGGTGGGTGACAATCCCCAGCGGCTCAAATCCGCCGTGGAGATCGCCAAGGGCCGGGCGGATATCATCATCACCACCGGCGGCCTGGGTCCCACCTGCGATGACCTGACCAAAAACGTGCTGGCCCAGTGCTTTGGCAAGCAGCTGGTGTTCCATGAGCCCTCCGCCAAGCGGATCGAGGACTATTTCCGCACCCTCCACCCCACCCGGCCCATGACGGAGAACAACTACCAGCAGGCCATGCTGCCCGAGGGCTGTACCGTGCTGGACAACGACTGGGGCACCGCCCCCGGCGTGGCTTTTGAGGCCGACGGGGTGCGGGTCATTATGCTCCCCGGTCCGCCCCGGGAGTGCCGGGCCATGCTCACCTACCGGGTAATCCCCTACCTGAAGGAGCTGTCCGACGGGGTCATCGCCTCCCGCACCCTCAAGCTGTTCGGCATCGGGGAGTCGGCCATGGAGGCCCAGCTGCGGGACAAAATGAACGCCATGACCAACCCCACCCTGGCCCCCTACGCTAAGGAGGGGGAGTGCGAGCTGCGCATCACCGCCAAGGCGGACACCGTGGAGGCGGCTCACGCCCTCATTGACCCGGTGGAAGCCGACCTGAAGGCCCACTTCGGGCCTCTGGTGTACGGGGTGGACGTACCCAGTCTGGAGGCGACGGCTTTCGCCCTGCTGAAGGAGAAGGGGCTCACTCTGGGTACCGCCGAGAGCTGCACCGGCGGCCTGGCCGCCAAGCGTTTTACCGACCTGCCCGGCGCCTCCGCCGTCTTCCGGGGCGGCGTGGTAAGCTACGCCACCGAGGTGAAGCACACCGTCCTGGGTGTGGACCAGGCTTTGCTGGATCAGTACGGCGCGGTGAGCGAGCCCACGGCCCGGGCCATGGCTGAGGGAGCCCGGAAGGTGCTGGGCTGTGACCTGGCTCTCTCCTTCACCGGCGTGGCGGGGCCTGACCCCGACGAGCGGGGCAACCCGGTGGGCCTGGTGTTCATCGGCCTGGCCACCCCGGAAGGCACCTGGGTGCGGCAGGTCAATCTGACCCGTGGCCGCCAGCGTATCCGCCACATTGCCGCCAGCCACGGCTTTGATTTGGTGCGGCGGTACCTCACCGGCCTGGAACTGAAATAAAAAAGAAGCCTGTCATTCCGAGGAATGACAGGCTTCTTTTTTAGCCTTCCACAGTAAGGGCCACGGCGTAGGCCCGGTCATAGCTGTTGAGTTGTCCGGCATTGGTGAAGGTGTCGGGCAGAGTGGCGGAACGCACCCCGTCTCCGCTGTCGTACACCTCCAGATAAAGAGGCACCCGCTCACCGGCCACCAGCTCCTGGGGAGCGTCCATCCATACCCAGCTCCGGCCGGAGTTCAGATCCCGGTCCATGCCCTCCACCTGGGGAGCGTAGCTGTACTTGGAGCTGCCGTCCTGGAAGTTGACGGTGATCTTGTTGCCGCTGAGCACGATGCCCAGCCGCAGGGTCTCCGACGAGCTGGAGGACAGGCCGCCCTCCGCCAGGGTCTGCCAGGCCCCGTCCTCCCAGGACAGCACCTCGATGGTGCAGCCGGTCATGTCCTCGCCCATGCCGCAGGCGTACAGACCGTACTCCCCGTCGGTGCCCGCGATCAGATCCAGCAGGGCGCTCTCCTCCTCGCTGAGGGTCAGAGGAGCCACCTGATGGGCAGCGGCGGCGCTCTCTTCCGGGTTTTTGTCCCCGCGTCCGGCGCAGCCGGTGAGCAGTACGGCCAGGGCCAGGGGGATCAGCAGCAGCTTTTTCATGCAAAAGACTTCCTTTCTCTCTATACGATCCAGGCGGAGCCTACCACGGCATCCCCCTGATAGAATACCGCCAGCTGTCCCGGCGTGGGAGCCCGGGCGGGGGTCTTCATGTCCAGACGGATGCCGTCACCCTCGGGGGAAAGGACGGCCTCCTGCTCGGTGCGGGAGTGGCGCAGGCGCACCGCCACCTCCATAGGCTCCGTCAGGGTTTCCACGGCGATCCAGTTGGGCTGCACGCCCCGAACCACGTCCCGGCCCAGGTCGGTGCCGTCAGAGAGCACCACCTCGTTGGTCTCCGGCCGGATGGCCGACACATAGTACCGGTGTGGGCCGGAGACGCCCAATCCTCGTCCCTGACCCAGGGTATAGTGGTGGATGCCCTTGTGGCGGGCCAGCACGTTGCCTTCTTTGTCCACAAAATTGCCTTCTGGTGTGGAAAACCCGTGTTCCTCCAGCCAGGCGGCATAGTCCCCGCTGGGGATAAAGCAGATCTCCATGGAGTCGGGCTTGTCCGCCACCGGGACGCCAAATTCCCGGGCCAGCCCCCGAACCTCCCGTTTTTCGTAATTTCCAAGAGGAAAAATTACGCTTTGTAATTGCTTTCTGGTGAGCCGGGCCAGCATATAGGACTGGTCATTGGCGGGGCGGCCCTTTTTCAGCACACCGTTTTCCACATTGGCATAGTGCCCGGTGGAGACGTATTTGGCTCCGATCTCCTCCGCCAGCCGGAACAGGGCGGGGAACTTCACCGTGGGATTGCACATGGCGCAGGGCAGCGGGGTATGGCCCGCCAGGTATCCGGCGGCGAAGGGGGCGCACACCTCCCGTTCCAGTTCCTGCCGGATATCCGCAATTTTCAGGGGGATGCCCAGTCGGTCGGCCACGGCGGCGGCGTCAGCCGCTCCGGTGCCGCCCAGGCCGATGTCCAGATACAGGCCGGTGACGGCAAAGCCCTGCCGGGCTAAGAGGGTGGCCGCCACGGCGGAGTCCACCCCGCCGGACAGGCCCAAAACAACGGGTTGCTTCATAGATGCTCCTTATTTCTCCAAAAATACCAGCAGCACCGCCACATCCGCCGGGCTGACCCCGGAAATGCGGCTGGCCTGGCCCAGGTTCAGGGGCCGGATGCGGTCCAGCTTCTGCCGGGCTTCCAGCCGCAGGCCCTCCATGTGGAGATAGTCCAGGTCGGCTGGCAGGGGCCGGTCTTCCATCTTCCGCTGCTCCGCCACCTGGCGCAGCTGCCGGTCGATGTATCCCTGATATTTTACCGCAATTTCCACCGCCTCAGTCACCTCATGGGGCAGGGCGGGCCGGTCGGGATCTACCGCGGCCAGACTTTCATAGCTGTTCTCCGGGCGGCGCAGCAGGTCGCACAGCCGCCCGTCCTTGGTGCCGGTGTGCTCCAGGCGGCGTATCTCCTTGTCCACGGCGGCGTATTTTGCTTCTACCTCCGCCATGCGTTGGTCGCTGACCAGGCCGATGGCGTGGCCGATGGGACACAGCCGCCGGTCGGCGTTGTCCTGCCGGTGGAGGAGGCGATACTCCGTCCGGGAGGTCATCATCCGGTAGGGCTCGTCGGTGCCTTTGGTCACCAGGTCATCGATAAGCACTCCGATGTACCCCTGGTCCCGCCGCAGAATCAGCGGCTCCCGGCCCAAAATCTTCAAAGCGGCGTTGACACCCGCCACAAAGCCCTGGACGGCGGCCTCCTCATACCCGGAGGAGCCGTTGAACTGCCCAGCGCCGTACAGGCCGGGCACTTTTTTGTGCTCCAGGGTGGGCAGCAGCTCGGTGGGGTCCACGCAGTCGTACTCGATGGCGTAGGCGGGCCGGGTCATCTCGGCCTGCTCCAGGCCGGGGATGGTGTGGAGCATCTCCACCTGCACGTCCTCCGGCAGAGAGGAGGAAAAGCCCTGGATGTACAGCTCCTCGGTGTTCAGCCCCATGGGCTCCACAAAGAGCTGGTGCCGCTCCTTGTCGGGGAAGCGGACGATCTTGGTCTCGATGGAGGGGCAGTACCGGGGACCCACTCCCTCGATGGTGCCATCGTACAGGGGAGAGCGGTCCAGGTTGGCCCGGATCACTTCGTGGGTGCGCTCGTTGGTATAGGTCAGCCAGCACACCGCCCGGTTTTCCGGCGGGATCTTGGTTTCAAAGGAGAAGGGCAGAACCTCCTCATCCCCCGGCTGAAGCTCCATTTTGGAAAAATCCACGCTGCGGGCGTTGACCCGAGGCGGGGTGCCTGTCTTGAACCGCCGGAGGGACAGCCCCAGCTTTTCCAGGCAGGAAGTGAGGGAGTTGGCGGCGGCCAGGCCGTCAGGCCCGGAATCCCGGGTGACCTCTCCCACGATGGTGCGGCCCCCCAGATAGGTGCCGGAGGCAATAACAGCGGCCTTCACCTGATACACCGCCCCGTAGACGGTGCGCACGGCGGACACATGGCCGTTTTCCGTATAAATATCGGTAATCTCCACCTGCTTCACCCACAGGTTTTCCTGCCGTTCCAGGGTGTGCTTCATCACCTCCTGGTACCGACGCCGGTCGGCCTGGGCCCGGAGGGACCACACCGCCGGGCCTTTGCCCCGGTTCAGGAGCCGGTACTGGATGCAGGCCTGGTCGGCCGCCCGCGCCATCTCGCCTCCCAGGGCGTCCAGCTCCCGCACCAGGTGGCCCTTGCCGGTGCCGCCGATGGCCGGGTTGCAGGGCATGTTGCCCACCGCGTCCAGGTTGACGGTGAAGCACAGGGTGCGCAGACCCAGCCGGGCGGCGGCCAATGCCGCCTCGATGCCCGCGTGGCCCGCGCCGATCACCGCAATGTCATAAGTTCCCGCTTGATAGTCCATCTGTGTGTATTCCTTCTTACTTTCCGTATACGATGGTCACCGCCTGCTTGTGGTTGACGATCTCCGCCGTCTGGCAGCTGCCGCCGAACTCCCCGTCCAGGGTCCAGTCAATGGGCTCCTGGGCGGTGATCTTCAGTTTGGTGGTGCGGAAGCAGGTGACCAGACCCCCGTCGTCGGGAGCCATGGTGGTCAGGCTCTTGAGAATGCCCTGGAGCTGGAGAGGATTCTGGGGCTGGCGCACCAGAGCCACCTCGAACAGGCCGTCGTCCAGATCCACCGGCTGGGCGGGGGTGCCCTTGAAGCCGCCCACCGACACGGTGTTGGAGATCATGCCGTAGCAGAAGCCGTCGGTGACCGTTCCGCCGTCGTACTCCACCGTCATGGGGTAAGGGTGGATGGAGCCCAGCCGGGTGGCGCCCTCCAGCACGTAGGCCAGGTGGCCCAGCAGATTCTTGGCCTGCTGGGGGGTGTTGTAGGCCACGTCGGTAAAGGCACCGAAGGCGGCGATATAGATAAAGCTCTGCCCGTTAAAGGAGCCGATATCCACCGGCCGCGGGAAGCCCGCCGCCGCCACGGCGGCGTCCTCATTCAGGGAGCCGGGCAGGCTCAGATTCTTGGCAAAGTCATTGGTGGTGCCCGCCGGCACATAGCCCACCTGGGGCCGGGCCTCCCGGGGCAGCTCCATCAGACCGCTGACCACCTCATGCAGGGTGCCGTCGCCGCCGGAGCACACAATGCGTTTGAATTCACCCGCCCGGTCCCTGGCGGTGGCGGCGGCGTCCCCGGGGCCGCGGGTGGGGTGGACGGTCACATCCCAGTCCGCCGTCAGCGCGTCCAGAATGGGGGCCAGCTTGCCCCGCAGCATCCCCTTGCCCGCATGCAGATTGTAGAGAAACAGCAGTTTGTCCATAGACACGCTCCTCGTATCGTTTACTGAGTATTATACAGATTTTTTCTGAAAAAACAACGTGCTGTGTGGCGGGAACACAAAATTGCGCCGCCGCTATTGCTTTTCCCTGCTAAAGTGTGTAAAATGAAAAACCAACCACAGAAAAAGGAAGTGACCGACCATGGACCGCAAAGCCCTGGCCGCCGCCTTTCCGGTGACGGTGCCGGTGCTGATGGGCTACCTGGCTATCGGCATGGCGTTTGGCTTTATGCTCCAGGCCATTGGATATAACTTCATCTGGGCCTTTTTTATGAGCCTGACTATCTACGCCGGTTCGGGCCAGTATCTGGGGGTGAGCCTGCTGGCCGCCGCCGCCTCTCTGGGCACAGTGGCTCTCATGACCCTGCTGATCAACTTCCGGCACCTGGTGTACGGCCTGTCCATGCTGGAAAAATTCCGGGGTATGGGCTGGCGGAAGTTTTACATGATCTTCTCCCTCACTGACGAGACCTATGCGCTCCTGTCCTCCGCCCAGGCTCCGGTGGGGGTGGACCCCAAAAACTTCTACTTCTCCATCGCCCTGCTGGACCAGAGCTACTGGATCCTGGGGTCGGTGATCGGCGCGGTGGCGGGGGAGATCCTCCCCATCAGCACCGAGGGCATCGACTTCGCCATGACCGCTCTCTTTGTGGTCATCGCCGTGGACCAGTGGAAGGCCTATCAAAAACACCTGCCCGCCTTCATCGGCGGCATCGTCACCATCGTATGCCTGCTGATTTTGGGTCAGATCTTCGGCCAGCAGCAGATGCTCATCGTCTCCCTGGCGGTGATCGTGGTGCTGCTGCTGATCCTGCGGGACAAGCTGGAGGATAAGGAGGAGGAAAAAGCATGCTGACCACTGCCGGTGCCATTGCCGCCATCGCGGTGATGGCTGTCGTCACCTTCCTCACCCGGGCCCTGCCCTTCCTCCTCTTCGACCGGGGCTCCGCGCCCCCCAAGATCGTGCTTTACCTGGGCCGGGTGCTTCCCCCCGCCATCATCGCCATGCTCATCATCTACTGCCTGAAGGACCTGTCCTTCCTGTCCGTGGGCGGCTGGGTACCTCAGCTGGTGTCGGTGGCGGTGGTGGTGGCTCTCCACCTCTGGAAGCACAACAACCTGCTGAGTATTTTCGGCGGTACGATTTTATACATGGTTTTGGTACAGACGGTATTCGCATGAAAAGCGGGCGGCCAGAGGCCGCCCGTCTTTTTTGTCCCCAAACGCAGAAGCACAGGCCCGCCGCCTACGCGGGCCTGTGCTTCCGGAATTGAAAGAAGAGAGGAAAGAGAGGGAGTGTGGTCTTTTCTGACCACGGTCTTATCCTAAAGCCCGGCTGTGAACCTGTTTTGAACCGGATGTGAACGATTTGTGAAAACCCTTCCCTCAGCCTTCCTGAGCTGCCAGCTCCTGGGCCACCTGGGTCAGATAGTTAGGCTCAAAGTCCTCGATGCGGCCGCTGTCGCAGGCGGCAGCCACTGCCGGATCGATGGGCAGACGGGCCAGCACCTTCAGGCCCAGGTCGGCGGCCACCTGCTCGATGTGGCTCTCGCCGAAGATGTTGTGCTGCTTGCCGCAGTCGGGGCACTGGAAGTAGGAGTAGTTCTCCACCAGACCCAGCACGGGGATGTGCATCATCTCGGCCATCTTCACCGCCTTGGTGACGATCATGCTCACCAGGTCCTGGGGAGAGGTGACCACCACGATGCCGTCGATGGGCAGGGACTGGAACACGGTCAGGGGCACGTCGCCCGTTCCGGGAGGCATATCCACGAACATATAGTCCACGTCGCCCCAGATCACGTCGGTCCAGAACTGCTTCACCGCACCGGCGATGACGGGGCCGCGCCACACCACGGGGTCGGTCTCATGCTCGGTGAGCAGGTTCAGGCTCATGATCTCGATGCCGGTGCGGGTCTGGGCGGGATAGATGCCCAGCTCGCTGCCCTCGGCCCGGGTGTGGACACCGAAGGCGGTGGGGATGGAGGGGCCGGTGATATCGGCGTCCAGCACGCCCACGGATTTGCCCAGACGGCGCATGGCCACCGCCAGGGAGGAGGTCACCAGGCTCTTGCCCACGCCTCCCTTGCCGCTGACCACGGCGATGACCTTGCCCACGTGGGACAGGCCGTTCACCGGCACATGGAGATCCTGGGGCTCGGTGCGCTCCCCGCAGTTCTCACCGCAGGTGGAGCAGTTGTGGGTACATTCTGACATCTTGTTTTTCCTTCTTTCGTGAATTGTAGGATTTAATATTGATAGCTGCCCCCGCCGATGAACTCCCGGATCAGGGATTCGGGGGCTACCAGGGTCTGATCCACCGGCTCAAAGTACCGGAAGGAATCCACCAGATCGTGGAACTCCCTGTACCGGGGGTTGTCCTTGGGTACCTGATCCACCGCTTTGCCCAGGGCCTCGGCGTAGTTGGCAAACACCGACGGCTCGTAGGGCAGGGAGGAGTCAATGATGATATTGGCCCGGTTTTTGAAGGGGGATATGTAGGTTTTTTCACCCCGGCGGACATTATACCACATCATCAGCGTTTCCAACAGGTCTGTGCCTCTAAAATTATAGTCCCGGACGGCCCGGCGGGAAATGCGCATCCAGGTACCCTTGAAGCGCAGCTCCTCCCCCTCCAGCACGTTGGAGCGGGCGGAGATGTACAGCCCCGTGGCCTCGGGATGGCGGCCGAAGATGTCGTCGTTGAGGGCGTGGATGCCCTCGAAAATGGCGATCTCGTTCTTGTCCAGCTTCAGGAAGGTGCCCCGGCTGTCGTTGCGCATCTGCCGGGCAAACTCATACTTGGGCACCACCACCCACTCCCCGCGGGAGAGCCTGCTGAAGGTGTCGTCCAGCAGGTCCAGGTCCAGCAGGAGAGGGGACTCGTAGTCGATGTCCCCTTCCGGTGTCCGGGGCGCCGTCTTGCGGTTGAGGGTTTTGTAATAGTTGTCCATGGAGATGGTGTGGGTGTTCACCCCCCGGCGCTCCAGCTCCTGCTCCAGCTTAAGGGCAGTAGTGGTCTTGCCCGAGCCGGAGGGGCCGGAGAGGAGCACGATGGGGCTGACCTTCATCCGCTCCAGGATGCGATCCACGGCGGCGTTGATGCGCCCCTGATAGGCGGCGTCGCAGGTCTCCAGAAAACCCTTGGGGTCGGTGCGCAGGCCGTGGTTGATCTCACTGAGCTGATAGGGCATGGTCATCCCTCCTGTTCTGACCGGCAGAAGCGGACCACCTGCTCCTTCTCGGCGCAGACGGTGTCGATCCGCTCCAGATATTCCTTGGGGTACTTGGGGTTGGCGATGCGGACAATGTGTCCGGCTTCGGCATCCACCAGTTTGGTCATGCCGCCGCCCCCCAGAGATAATATGGTGTGCAGTTCCTCCATCATGCAGATGTTGTAGAGGCTTTCCGTCCCCGGCAGGCACCAGCCCACATTTTCAAAGGAGCCGGACATGTACTTCTGCCGGTAGAGGTAGTAGGGCAGCTGCCCCGCCTGCCGCAGAGCCGACCAGGCATAGTCCAGCATGGCGGCCACGTCGGCGCCGGAGGGAATGGCGGAGCCCTCCTCCATCAGCCGGGAGCCCTTTTTCAGGGCCAGGGTGTGGACGGTGATGTTTTCCGGCCCCAGAGCCAGCACCTGGTCCAGGGAGGATCGGAAGCCGTCCACCGTGTCGGCGGGCAGTCCGGCGATGAGATCCATGTTGACGCAGGGGATACCGCTCTCCCGCACCAGGTCATAGGCCCGCAGGATGTCGGCCGCCCGGTGGGAGCGGCCCATGGCGGAGAGCACATGGTCGGCCATAGTCTGGGGATTCACCGACACCCGGCCGCAGCCCCGCTTGGCCAGCACTGTCAGCTTTTCCCGGGTAATGGTGTCCGGCCGTCCGGCCTCCACCGTGTACTCGGTGCAGCCCGACAGGTCCATGTGGTCGGCAAGTTCCCCCATCAGCCGGTCCAGCTGGGGTGCGTTGAGGGTGGTGGGGGTACCGCCGCCGAAGTAGATGGTGCGCACACGCAGCCCCGCCTCCTCCAGCACCTTGCCGGTGGCGGCGATTTCCTGGGAAAGGGCGTCCAGGAAGGGGTCAATGAGCTTTAACGACTTCCCCACGTCGGCGGACACGAAGGAGCAGTAGGCGCACCGGGTGGGGCAGAAGGGGATGCCCACATAGAGGGACACTTCCTTGGGCTCCAGGGACGCCTTGGCCGCCAGGGAGGCCCGGGCGCAGTCCATAGCCAGCTGCCGCCGGAGGGGAGAGACGTGGTAGGTGTCTTTCAGCACCCGCTCGGCCTGGGCGGCGGTGGCTCCGGCCAGCATGGCCTTGGTGGGGATCTTCACCGGCCGTACTCCGGTGAGGGCGCCCCAGGGGGGCTCGTATCCCAGCAGGGTGGTGCCCGCCTCGTAAAAGGCCAGCTTCAGAATCTGCTGAAAGGCCCGGTCACTGGCCACCTTGTCTCCCGCAGGCGGCAGGGAGCACCGCCGGGTCTTCCGGCAGCTTTTCCCCCGCCAGGTGAGGGCGGCGGAGGCGGTAGCCCACTGTGCTCCCGTGCTCAGGGTGAGCACCAGATGGTCCTCACCCTCCTCCGGTGCCCCGTCGGGATATTCCGGCCGCTGGTCAGGGAACAGGGTCAATAACATCTGCTCGGCGGCGTATTTGTAGTCGTGGCCGTGAAAGTACAGCTTCATAGTGTGGAAAATCCTTTCCTGGGAAATGATTACCCCATGGCCTCCTGCATATAGTAGTTGCTCCGCCGCTCGGCCTCCAGAGAGGAGGTGCCCATGTGGCCGGGGAGCACGTGGCAGTCGCCGGGCAGCTGGCCCAGCCGCTTGAGGGAGGCCATGATCTCGTCATAGGAGCCGCCGGGAAAGTCGGTGCGGCCCATGGAGCCCTGGAACAGGGTGTCTCCGGTAAAGAGGGCGTCCTCCACCTTCAGGCACACCCCGCCGGGGGTGTGGCCGGGGGTGTGGAGCACGGAGATGGTGAGGCTGCCCAGCGTCAGGGTGTCCCCCTCGTCATAGGGCACGGTGGGCACGCCGATGGCGGGGAACACGTTGGTGCCCAGCAGGGCGGCGTCGGCGGGGTGGAGATACACCGGCACGTCGGGCAGAGCCTTGTGGAGGGCGGCCACGCCGCCGGTGTGGTCAAAGTGGGCGTGGGTCAGCAGGATGAGCTTGACCTCCATCCCGTCGGCCTGGACCTGAGCCAGCACCCGATCCCCCTCTCCGCCGGGATCGATGATAGCGGCGGAATTGGTGGTCTCGTCCTCCAGCAGGTAGCAGTTGGTGCCCAGCTCTCCCACGTGCATGATCTTGATCTTCATTCCGTTCACCTCGTCCTGTTACATGGTGTCGGTGTCCAGCAGGATGGTCACCGGGCCGTCGTTCTGGGAAAAGACCTGCATGTCCGCGCCGAACTCGCCGTGCTGGACGTTGAAGCCCTTAGCGGCGCACTCGGCCATGAATTTCTCGTACAGGGGGATGGCAATGTCCGGCTTGGCGGCCCCGGTGAAGCCGGGGCGGCGGGACTTGGTGTCGGCGTACAGGGTGAACTGGCTCACCACCAGCAGGGAACCCCCCACCGCCTCCAGATTCAGGTTCATCTTCTCATTCTCGTCCTCGAAGATGCGCAGGCCGCACACCTTGTCGGCCATCTTCACCGCCTGGGCCTCGGTGTCGTTGGGGCCGACCCCCAGCAGCACCAGAAAGCCCTGGCCGATCTCTCCGTTCACCTTCCCGTCGATGGTGACGGAGGCGTTCTTCACTCTGGTTACAACTGCGCGCATAGCAGATCATTCCTTTCTGAGCGTTCTTACCGGTACTCCCGGACAAACCCCTTGGCAAAAATGGGGTCGATATCGAAAACCGCCTTGTCTCCGGCGGAACATTTCAGGTCGGTGACATCCACGATGGTCTCAATGGCGCCGATGCCGCCCAGCACCCGGGCCTTCTGCCCGTTGACCCGGACGGTGATCTTCCGCCTGGCCCGCCAGCGGCGGAAGGCGGCCAGCAGGCCGTCCACTCTGGGCCGGGCCACCCCGAAGCCGTTCTGGTAGCCCACCGGCAGCACCGCCACCCGGGTGGGCCGCTTCATGAGCACCGGGTGGTCGCCCCCCACGCTGTGGCCCTTGGGGAGCCACCGGGTCTCCTCAATGCCCACCTCGCCGTAGCCTACCCGGCGCAGGTCGTCCCCTCTCCGGCGGCGGCACCGGCCCAGCAGGGCCGAACCCGCCCGCACCCCGTCCAGCCGGGCCTGGGCACAGTGGAGCAGGGCGTAGGACCCGGCGGCGTGGACGATGCCCGTCTCAAACCCGGCGGCGTGGATGGCGTCCACCGCCCGGGTGAAGTCGGCCAGCTGACCGTCCAGATCCTTGCCGTTGGGCTTCAGGGTGTGCAGCTGGGTGCACAGGCCGGACACCGCCACGTTGGGCAGGCCCCGGTAGACAGACAAAATCTTCTCCGGCTCCTCGGCCAGGAAGCCGCCGAAGCCCATGCCGGTGTCGATCTGGATGTGGGCCTCCGCCACGGTGGAGCGGCCCTCCGCCACGGCGTTGAGGGCCAGGCCGGTGTCCACCGAGCCGATGGTGCACACCACGTTCAGGTCCAGCAGCTGATCCAGCTCCTCCCGGTCGGTAGTACAGCGGAGCATGAGGATTTCTTCCTCCACGAACCCGGCCTTGCGCAGGGCGGCGGCCTCCGCCACCTCGCCCACGGCAAAGCGGCCGATGCCCTCTTCCCGGAGGGTGCGGGCCAGCTCCACCAGACCGGCTCCCTGGCCATCCCCGGTGAGCACGCCGTAGATCACGGCCTCACCTGCCCGCTCCTTCACCACCGAGATATTATGCTTCAGCGCGTCCCGCTCGATGACCAGTGTTTTCAACCCGTCCGCCGCCTTTCCATACCCTGGGGATGCTGAGTATTCCTATTATATACGCTGGCAAAGTTGCCGTCAATGAAAAGGGCTTCCTGCTTGTGTTTTCCCGGGAAAAGTGGTATGATTTTAAAATTAAGACCGTATTTTTTGGAGGAACTGCTTTGAACCGACAGACCACGAAAATCACCCCCCAGGAAGTGGAGCGGCAGCGTGATTTCTGCCATAAGCTTCATGAGCGCAACGCCGCCCGTCCCACCCCGCCGCTGGCCTTTGTGGACACCTACGGCTGCCAGCAGAACGAGGCCGATTCCGAGCGGCTGCGGGGCTACCTGCGGGAGATGGGATATGAGTTTACCGACAGCGAGGCGGAGGCCGACCTGATCCTGATTAACACCTGTGCCATCCGGGAGCACGCCGAGATGCGGGTGCTGGGCAATGTGGGCGCCCTGGTGCACACCAAGCGGGCCAAGCCCAACCAGCTCATCTGCGTGTGCGGCTGCATGGCTCAGGAGCCCCACCGTGCCCAGAAGATCAAGGAGAGCTACCGCCAGGTGGACCTGGTGTTCGGGCCCCACGCCCTGTGGCGGTTCCCGGAGCTCTTGTACCGGCTGGTGACCCGCCGGGGCCGCATCTTCGACATCGCCGACGAGCCTGGCTCCATCGCCGAGGGCATCCCGGTAGTGCGCCAGGACAAGGTGAAGGCCTGGGTGTCCATTATGTACGGCTGCAACAACTTCTGCACCTACTGCATCGTGCCCTACGTCCGGGGCCGGGAGCGCTCCCGTCAGCCGGAGGTCATCCTGGAGGAGATCCGGGCTCTGGCGGAGGAGGGGTACAAGGATATCACCCTCCTGGGCCAGAACGTCAACTCCTACGGCAAGGATCTGGAGAAGCCCATGGACTTCGCAGACCTCTTGAAGGCCGCCTCTGAAATTCCCGGGGACTTTTTGCTGCGCTTCATGACCAGCCACCCCAAGGACGCCTCCCAGAAGCTTTTTGACACCATGGCCTCCTCCCCCAAGATCGCACCCTGCTTCCACCTGCCCTTCCAGGCGGGCAGCGACCGGGTGCTCAAGGCCATGAACCGGGTGTACGACCGGGCCGGGTATCTGGACAAGGTGCGCCGCCTGCGTCAGGCCATCCCCGACGTGGTCATTACCTCCGACGTCATCGTGGGCTTCCCCGGCGAGACCGCTGGGGAGTTTGAGCAGACCATGACCCTGCTGGACGAGGTGCGGTTCGACGCCCTTTTCACCTTCATTTACTCTCCCCGGGTAGGCACCCCCGCCGCCAAGATGGACGACCCCGTCTCCAAGGAGGAGAAGGCGGCCTGGTTCCAGCGGCTGGTGGAGCGGCAGGACCAGATTTCTGAGGAGAAGCACAAGGCCTATATCGGCAAGACGGTGCGCTGTCTGGTGGACGGCACCGACGACAAGGGCCTCACCGCCCGCACCCCCGGCAACCGGCTGGTGCGCCTGACGGGAGACCAGGCCCTCATCGGACAGTTTGTCAACGTGAAGATCACCGGGGCCAACAAGTGGTCCCTCAGCGGGGAGCTGGCGGAATAAGGACCGCCCCGTATTTTATTGTTTAGAACAGGAGAACCGCTATGCCGTCGGAACTGACCCCCATGATGCGCCAATATCTGAAAATGAAGGAACTCCACCCGGACTGCATCCTGTTTTTCCGGCTGGGCGACTTTTATGAGATGTTCCAGGAGGATGCCAAGCTGGTGTCCAAGGAGCTGGACCTGACCCTCACCACCCGGGACCGGGGCAAGCCGGCGGACCAGCGCACCCCCATGTGCGGGGTGCCCTACCACTCTGCCGACGCCTATATCGCCCGGCTCATCGCCAGGGGATACAAGATCGCCATCTGTGAGCAGATGGAGGACCCCGCCACCGCCAAGGGTCTGGTGGACCGGGACATTATCCGCATCGTCACCCCCGGCACGGTGATGAACGCCTCCATGCTGGAGGAGGGGCGGAACAACTTCATCTGCGCCATCTACCGGGACTCCGTGGGCACCGGTCTGTGCATCTGCGACATCTCCACCGGCGAGATCTCCGCCGCCTTCTTCCCCGCCGGACCGGAGGGGGAGGAGCACCTGTACAATGAACTGGGCCGGTTCTCTCCCCGGGAGGCCATGCTGTCTGACGGGGCGTACAGCGACGCCGCACTGGTGGACTTCCTCACCCAGAAGCTGGACTGCCGCTGTGAAAACGGCGGGGAGGCCCGCTTCCGGGAGGATACCGCCCGGCCTGCCGCCGAGAAGCAGTTTACCTCCGGCCTGGAGGATGTGCCCCAGGGTGCGGAGGGCGCCATTCAGGCGGTGGGCGGCCTTTTGAGCTACCTGTACGAGACCCAGAAGACCGACCTTTCCCACATTACCACCCTGACCTGGCTGGCCGCCGGGCAGTATATGGAGCTGGACCTGACGGCCCGGCGCAACCTGGAGCTTACCGAGACCCTCCGCTCCAAGGAGAAGAAGGGCAGCCTTCTGTGGGTGCTGGACAAGACCCGCACCCCCATGGGCCACCGGCTCATCCGTGCCTGGATGGAGCGGCCCCTCCTCTCCCCCGTGGCCATCGGCAAGCGGCTGGGCGCGGTGGAGGAGCTGGTGAACGACCCCATCCGCCGGGAGGAGCTGAGTACCACCCTGCGGGAGGTCACCGATCTGGAGCGGCTCATCGGCCGCATCGTCTACGGCACCGCCGGCGGCCGGGACCTGATGTCCCTGGCGGTGGGCCTGGGCAAGCTGCCCCGGCTGCGGGAGCTGCTGGAGGGCTCCTCCTCCGTGCTGCTGTCCGCCCTCTCCAAGGCCCTGGACGACCTGCCCGAGCTGCGGCAGCTCATCTCCTCCGCCATTGTGGACGAGCCTCCCTTCTCCGTCCGGGAGGGCGGCTTCATCCGCCTGGGCTACGACAGCGAGGTGGATCGCCTGCGGAATATCCTCACCAACGGCAAGGACCTGGTGGCGGGCATTGAGGCCCGGGAGAAGGAAAAGACCGGCATCAAGAGCCTGAAGGTGGGTTTTAACAAGGTATTCGGCTATTACATCGAGGTGTCCAAGTCCTACTACGACCAGGTGCCCGACACCTATATCCGCAAGCAGACTTTGGTGAACTGCGAGCGGTACATCACCCAGGAGCTGAAGGACCTGGAGCATGAGATTCTCTCCGCCCAGGACCGCATCTGCGCCCTGGAGTTCCAACTGTTCTGCGACGTGCGGGAGCAGGTGGCCGCCCGGGTGGGCGACATCCAGCGCTCCGCCGCCGCCGCGGCCCAGGTGGACGTGCTCACCTCCTTCGCCAACGTGGCCGCCGAAAACGGCTACTGCCGGCCGGAGGTGGACCAGTCCGACTGCCTGGAGATCGTGGAGGGCCGCCACCCGGTGGTGGAAAAGATGCTGAAAAACGCCCTCTTTGTCCCCAACGACACCCACATGGACGGCGGGGAGAACACAGTGGCTATCATCACCGGCCCCAACATGGCGGGCAAGTCCACCTACATGCGGCAGGTGGCCCTCATCGTCTTGATGGCCCAGATGGGCTCCTTCGTCCCCGCCCGCTCGGCCCGGGTGGGCGTGGTGGACCGGGTATTTACCCGCATCGGAGCCAGCGACGATTTGAGTGCCGGTCAGTCCACCTTTATGGTGGAGATGACCGAGGTGGCGGAACTGCTGAAAAACGCCACCAGCAAGAGCCTGCTCATTCTGGACGAGATCGGCCGGGGCACCTCCACCTACGACGGCATGTCTATTGCCCGGGCGGTGCTGGAGTACTGCGCCGACAAGAAGAAGCTGGGGGCCAAGACCCTGTTTGCCACCCACTACCATGAGATCACCGCCCTGGAGGGCGCCATCCCCGGGGTGAAAAACTACAATATCGCCGCCAAGAAGAAGGGGGACGACATTCTCTTCCTGCGCAAGATCATCCGGGGCGGCGCCGACCAGAGCTACGGCATCGAGGTGGCCAAGCTGGCCGGGGTGCCTAACAAGGTTATCTCCCGGGCCCGGCAGATTTTGACCGAGCTGGAGGCGGGGGGCCTGGCGGCTCCCGCGGCCCCTGCCGCCCCGGTGTCCGATCAGGTGTCCCTCACCGATATGGGGGGCAGTGAGGTCACCCGCCGTTTGCAGATGGTGGATCTCAACACCCTCACCCCCATCGAAGCCATGAATCTGCTCTTTGAGCTCAAGCAGATGGTATAACGTCCCATCCGAATGAAATAAGGAGGAACATGCCATGACCAACCGGCAGAGCCGCCCCTGGCGGCCCCAGCTGACCCGGGCCGAAATGGGCCGGGGCTGGGTGTTTTTTGCCCTGTATGTCCTCCTCTTTCCCTGGATCATGGGGTGGGTCCAGCGCTCCTTCCACGGGGAACTGCCCATTGCCGAGGCCAATGTGGTCTACTACCTGCTGTCCGGTACCCTGGTGTTTCTGGTGTTCTGGACCTTCCTGAAGCACGGCTTCCACCTGCTGCTGGACTGGCTGCCGGAGAACCTGTTTGCCTTCGGCACCGGCCTGGTGGGCTGGGCGGTGCTGGCCTTCCTGGCGGGGTTGATCCCCCTGCCGGTACAGAACCCCAACCTGCTCAGCTACCCGGAGCAGTATGCCCTGGCTCCCAAGGCCACAGTCATTATCCTGGTGGTGCTGATGCCCATTGTGGAGGAGCCTTTGTTCCGGGGTCTGCTGTTCGGCACCAGCCGGAAATACAGCCGGATTTTGGGCTACGTGCTCTCCACCTTTGTGTACGCCTTCTACTGCGTGTGGCAGTTCGTCTACGCCTATGGAGAGGTGGATTTCCGCTACCTGCTGCTGGTGGTGGAGTATCTGCCCATGTCCCTGGCTCTGACCTGGTGCTACGACAACGGCGGCTCCATCTGGAGCCCCATCGCCCTGCACATGGTCATCAATACCGTTACCCTGGTACGTGCCCTGTAAAGGCGCGCCGGTTAGAAAGTTGGTACTTCTATGCCCCATATTCAACAATTAGACGCCCATGTGGCCGACCTGATCGCCGCCGGTGAAGTGGTGGAGCGGCCCGCCAGCGTGGTGAAAGAGCTGATGGAGAACGCCATCGACGCCGGAGCGGACAAGCTGACGGTGGAGATCCAGCATGGCGGCATGACCCTCATCCGAGTCACCGACAACGGCTGCGGCATCGCCCCGGAGGAGGCGGCCACCGCCTTCCTCCGCCACGCCACCAGCAAGCTGCGCACCGAGTACGACCTGGAGGCCATCGGCACCCTGGGCTTCCGGGGCGAGGCTCTGGCGGCCATCTCCGCCGTTTCCCGGGTGGAGCTGCTCACCCGCACCAAGGAGCACGAGCTGGGCTGCGCCCTGTCCCTGGAGGGGGGCGTGGTGGTGAGCCAGGACGAGGCGGGCTGTCCTCTGGGCACCACCATGGTGGTGAAGGACCTCTTTTACAACACCCCCGCCCGGCTGAAATTCATGAAGAAGGACTCTGCCGAGGGCGCCGCCTGCTTCGCTATGGTGCAGCGGGTGGCTCTGTCCCACCCGGAGGTAGGCGTGAAATTCCTGCGGGACGGCAAGCAGGAGCTACTGACCCCCGGCGACGGGCAGATGAAGTCCGCCCTGTACGCCGTGCTGGGCCGGGACATGGCCCTGGGCTTCGTGCCGGTGAAGGGTTCCGGGGAGGACATGAGCGTAACCGGCTTTGTCTCCCTGCCCACCTGCTGCCGGGGCAGCCGGGGCTATCAGCACTTTTTCGTCAACGGCCGGTATGTGAAAAGCCGCACCATGATGGCCGCCCTGGAGGAGGCCTACGCCAACCAGAAGATGGTGGGCAAGTTCCCCGGCTGCGTCCTCCACCTGACCACCAAGCTCAACGCGGTAGACGTCAACGTCCACCCCACCAAGCAGGAGGTCAAGTTCGGCAGCGACAAGAAGGTGTTTGACGCGGTGTATTACGCCGTCAAGTCCACCCTGGAGGCTGACCGCACCCGGCCCTCCGCCGTGGCGGAGGAGCCCGCGCCCCGGCTGGCTCCCAAGGCGGCCAAGGACACCGTGACCCCCAACCAGACCTCCCTGCCTCTGCGGGACTTTACCGCAGCCAAGACCATTCAGCGGCCGGCCGCAAGGGTCACTCCCGCCTGGCAGGCTCCTGTCCGTCCGGAACCGAAACCGGCACCTGTGGTCACACCGGCGCCAAAGCCCGCACCCTCCGTAAAGGCGGATATCCCTATCCGTCCAGAGCCCAAACCTATGCACGTACCCACCCCGAAGCCGGAACCCGCACCGGAACCCACTGTGAAATTCGAAGCGGCACCCCGGCCGGAGCCTGTCCCCGCCCCGGCGCCGCCCGTTGTTCCCCAGCCGGAGCCGGAGCCCGTACCGGAGGAAATCCCTTGGCGCATGGCGGGCGAGGTGCTGAACACCTACATCATCGTGGAGCAGGGGGACAAGGTGCTGCTCATCGACAAGCACGCCGCCCATGAGCGGATGAATTTTGACCGTCTGAAGGCGGAGGGCTACCAGCCCATGGTGCAGGCTCTCCTCACCCCGGTGGTGTTCACCCCTCCCGCGGAGGAGGGGGCGGCTCTGCTGGCCCACCTGCCTCTGCTGGAGCGCTTCGGCTTTGAGGCGGAGGACTTCGGCGGCGGGACCATCATCGTCCGCTCCGCCCCCAGCAACGTGGCGGCGGGGGAGATCCCCGACCTGCTGCTGGAACTGGCGGGCAAGCTGCTGACCTGCGGCACCGCCGACCCGGACGCTGCCCGGGACGAGCTGCTCCACACCATGGCCTGCAAGGCGGCCATCAAGGGCGGGCAGAAGAACGACCAGGCGGAGCTGATGAAGGTAGCCAGAGCCGTGATGGCCGGGGAAGTGAAATATTGTCCCCACGGCAGGCCGGTGGCCATCGAGCTCACCCGTGGCCAGATCGAAAAGCGATTCGGCCGGGCCTGAGCCCCCAGGAACCGACAAAATCCGCCTTAAAATTGGTATATATTGGATGCATCTCAGAGAAAAAAGGAGTGCATCCACATGCAAAAGACACACAACCTGCAAGATCTCTTTCTCCTCCGGGCCCGCCGGGACCGGGCCAACGTGACCCTGTTTCTGATGAACGGCTATCAGCTCAAGGGCCAGATCACCGGCTTTGACGCCTTTGTGGTGGTACTTATGACGGGGGAGCGGCAGCAGGTGATCTACAAGCACGCCATCTCCACCATCGTGCCCGAGCGGGCCATTTCCCTGGAAACGGAGGAGGGGGCGCAGTAACACAAGGAGCGACCCATGAAGCAAGGTACCCTGAACAGTAAAATCGTGATACTGGCTCTGCTGGCGGCGGTAGTGGTCTACTTAGGCGTGTCCGCCTGGCAGAGCTTCCGGGATCCCTTTACCACGGCGGCCACCTACTCCTACACGGTGGATGACAGCGTGGAGATCACCGGCTTTCTGGTGCGGGAGGAGCAGGTGCTGGCCAATACCGGCGGCGTGGTGGAGCTGATTCCCCAGGAGGGTGAGAAGGTGGCCAAGGGCGGGACGGTGGCCCTGCTCTACCAGAATTCCTCCGGCCTGGAGCAGAAGCAGCAGCTCCAGCAGCTCCAGCTGGAAAAGGAACAGCTGGAGTACGCTCTGGAGCGCTCCGACGTAGGCGGCGGTGACTCCGGCCAGCTGAGCCAGCAGGTGCTGGACGCCATCGTGAGCCTGCGGGCTTCGGTGGCGGAGGGGGACCTGACCGGCCTTGAGAGCCAGGCTCTGGAGCTCAAGAGCCTGATCTACAAGCGGGAGTATGCCTACACCGACACCGAGGAGGAGGGGGGCGACAGCACCGCCTCCATTCAGGCGGCACTGGACAGCGTAAACAGCCAGATCTCCGCCCTGTCCGCCCAGGCGGCCCAGAGCACCAGCCGCATCACCGCCAGCCAGTCGGGGACCTTCTCCGGCTATGTGGACGGGTATGAGAGCCTGCTCACCCCGGACATGCTGGGGACCATCACCCCCAGTCAGCTGACTCAGCTGGCCAAGGACCGGCCCCAAGAGGACACCACCGCGGTGGGCAAGCTCATCACCGATACCACCTGGTATTTTGCCTGCGCCCTGTCGGAAGAGGACGCTGAGCGTCTGGTGGAGGGCCGGAAGGTCACCGTCCGGTTCTCCCGGGACTGGTCCGGCGAGGTGAGTATGACCATTGAGCGGGTAGGGGACCCGGAAAACGGCCAGTGCGCGGTGGTTTTGTCCAGCGACAAGTACCTGGCCGACACCACCCTGCTGCGCCGGCAGACGGTGGAGCTGGTCTTTGACTCGGTCACCGGCGTGCGGGTACCCAAGGAGGCCATCCGGGTGGAGCAGCGGACCGTTACCGACGAGGAGACCGGAGAGGAGTCCCAGGCGTCCGTCACCGGCGTGTACGCCCTGGTGGGAGAGCAGGCGGAGTTCAAGCCTGTCACCATTCTGAAGCAGGGGGACACCTTTACTTTGGTGGAGGCCGCCGACACCAGCGACCGTAAGGGTCTGCGCGCCGGCGACATCGTCATCGTGGCGGCTGAGGACCTGTATGACGGCAAGGTCATCCAATAGAGATAGAACATGGGGGAGGAATTCCAAATGACACTGGAAGAAAAGATCGCCCAGGTAAAGGAAAATATTGCCCGGGCCGCCCGTGAGGCAGGCCGGGACCCGGCGGAGGTCACCCTGGTGGCGGCCACCAAGGTCCAGACCTCTGACACCATCCGCCAGGCCATCGCCGGGGGAGTCACCATCTGCGGCGAGAACCGGGTACAGGAGATGACCGCCCATCTGGACGACGACGCCTATGCCGGCTCCGCCCTGCACTTCATCGGCCACCTTCAGACCAACAAGGTCAAACAGGTGGTGGGCCGGGTGGATCTCATCGAGTCGGTTGGCTCGGAGCACCTGCTCCAGGCCATCGAGGCTCAGGCCGCCAAGCTGGACCTGGTGCAGGACATCCTGCTGGAGGTAAATATCGGCGGCGAGGACTCCAAAAGCGGGGTATCTCCGGCGGAGGTTCTGGCTCTGGCGGAGCGGGCAGCAGCCTGTCCCCACGTGCGTCTGCGGGGCCTGATGGCCATTCCCCCCATTCAGGAACAACCCGGCGGCAATCGACCATTTTTTGCAAAAATGTATCAGCTTTATGTTGACATAAGAACGAAATTGGACCATAATGGTGCTGTTATCAACTGTCTTTCCATGGGCATGAGCGGCGACTATGAGGACGCCGTGCGGGAGGGCGCCACCCTGGTCCGGGTGGGCACCGCCCTGTTCGGACCCCGCCCGCCGATGAAACAAGGCTGACCCAGGACAGAAAATTCGGGAGGTAAACCGAAATGGGATTTTTTGATGAGCTGAAGCGTCTGGCCCGTCCTTATGAGGATGAAGAAGAGGACGAGGAGTTTGACGATTTTGAGCCTGTTTCCCGCAGCGAGCGGATGGACCGCACCGGCGGCGACCGTGTGGAGCGGCGGAGCAATAAGCTGCAGGACACCAATGCCGGTATGTTCGCGGTAGAGCCGGAGCGCCGGAGCAATAAGGTAGTCAATATCCACACCACCACTCAGCTGCAGGTGGTGCTGGTGAAGCCCGAGCGGTTTGAGAACGCCAGCGAGATCGCCGACCACCTGCGGGAGAAGCGCACGGTGGTGCTCAACCTGGAGTCCACCAACAAGGACATCGCCCGCCGCCTGCTGGACTTCCTGTCCGGCGTGGCCTACGCCAACGAGGGCAAGATCAAGAAGGTGGCCATCTCTACTTACATCATCACGCCTTATAACGTCGATATTTTAGGTGATCTGATCGACGAGTTAGAAAATAACGGGCTGTATTTCTAAACGGAGCGAGGGGAATCGACTATGCTGACACCGCAGGAAGTCTCTGAGCACGCCTTTGCGAAGGCGTCTTTCGGCGGATACAATATGGCCATGGTGGACGAGTTCCTGGATGTACTGACGGAGGACTATACCGCCCTGTACAAGGAAAACGCCACTCTGAAGGCCAAAATGAAGGTGCTGGTGGACAAGGTGGAGGAATACCGCTCCACCGAGGACGCCATGCGCAAGGCTCTGCTCACCGCCCAGAAGATGGCGGACGACCTGGTGGCCGAGGCGGAGCAGAAGCGCAACAAGCTGCTGCAGAGCGCCGAGGCGGACGCCAAGGCCCGCATCGGGGAGATCCAGCAGGAGATCCGGGACGAGCAGCTGCGCCTGGCCGCCGCCCAGAACGCCACTGCCGCCTATGTGGCCAAGCTGAAGGAGCTCTATCAGCATGAGATGGACTACCTGAGCGGTCTGTCCAAGCTCACCGCTCCCACGGCCCAGGCTGACCCGGTGGCCTCCGCGGTGAAGGATATCGAGGAGAACGTGGAGAAGCTGGTGCAGCAGGAGGAGGCCGCGCCCGCGCCCCAGGCTGAGGGCAGCCTGTACGCCGAGCTTATGGAGCTCAACCGGAACGGCGGGGAGGCGCAGGCCAAGCCGGAGGATGACGAGGACGAGGTGGAGGAACCCACCCGCCGCATCGACTTCGACCACCTGCAGTTCGGCAAGGACTACGAGATCCGCTGAGCCGGTCTGAACAACACACGATCAGCGCCGCCGCGGTTTCCCGCGGCGGCCTTTTTTGGAGGAATCGCCATGCACTATCTGCACACCACCCTTTATGTCACTGATCTGGATGTCTCCGCCGCCTTTCTGGAGAACTGGACCGGGCTGAAGGTCACCCGAAGCTTTGCTTTGGGCGATACCCGCTTTGTCTTTCTCTCCGGCGGGGAAGGGGAGACCGCCCTGGAGCTGATCCAGAGCCCCAGCCACCCTGCTGTCCACTATGACGGTCTGTCCCTGGGCTTTGCCGTGACCGACCTGGACGGGGAGCGGGAGCGGGCTGAGGCCGCCGGACTGAATCCCAGTCCCATTCGTGAGCCCGCCCCGGGCGTCCGCTTCTGTTTTCTTTCCGGCCCGGACGGACTTACCGTTCAGCTGATGCAAAAGGGGTAAAACCTCTTGACAGAAACCCTGCGAACGGGTAAGATACTGGGAGACGCCGTTTTTGGCGTCTCCCAGTGGATTTTTTCATCGGAAAATGCTGTGATGAGGACAAGTACCCATCCCGCCCCTGCGCAGAGAGCCGCCGTTTGGTGCAAGGCGGACAGGAGGGCTGGCGAAGATCACCTCGGAGCGGCCCGCCGAACACAGTAAGCGGGCACGGCTGGCCCCGTTACCGGCCTTTGAGTGGTCCCGGCACGCCCGGGACAACGAGAGTGGTACCGCAGAGGTGTGCGCCTTTGTCTCTTGGGAGACAGGGGCGCTTTTTGTTTCCCCGAAAAAACAAAAATTTACGATAGAAGGAGACCTACTCATGGACTACAACCAGACCGTCCATCTGCCCCAGACCGACTTCCCCATGCGGGCGGGGCTGCCCAAGCGTGAGCCGGACATGCTCAAGGAGATGTACGACCACGACCTGTACCACAAGATGGTGAAGCGCAATGAGGGCAAGCCCAGCTTCGTCCTCCACGATGGCCCGCCGTACGCCAACGGCAACATCCACATCGGCACCGCCCTGAACAAGATCCTCAAGGACATGATCGTCAAGCACAAGAACATGACCGGTCACTACGCCCCCTATGTGCCCGGCTGGGACACCCACGGCCTGCCCATTGAGTCCGCCGTTCTGAAGGACAAGAAGGTAAAGCGGGACGAGATGACCACCGCCCAGTTCCGCACCAAGTGCCGGGAGTACGCCGAGGGCTATATTGCCAAGATGACCGAGCAGTTCCAGCGTCTGGGCGTGCTGGGCGAGTGGGAGAACCCCTATATCACCCTGCTGCCCGAGTTTGAGGCCAAGCAGATCGAGGTCTTTGGCAAGATGGCCGAGAAGGGACTTATCTACAAGGGCATGAAGCCCGTGTACTGGTGCCCCGCCGACCAGACCGCTCTGGCTGAGGCCGAGATCGAGTACGCCGACGATCCCTGTACCACCATCTTTGTCAAATTCCCCGTCCGGGACGACAAGGGCAAGCTGGGCCAGTACACCGACCTGAAGAAAACCTACTTCGTGATCTGGACTACCACCCCCTGGACCATCCCCGGCAACTTCGCCATCTGCCTGAACGCCGAGTTCGACTACGTGCTGCTCCAGGTGCCCAACGGCGACGTGTACGTGCTGGCCAAGGACCTGGCCGAGAGCGTGTGCAAAGCCGCTCACATCGACTATGAGGCCTGCCAGGTGCTGGCTACCCTGAAGGGCAGCGAGTTTGAGCTGATGACCGCCACCCACCCCCTGTTCGACCGGGAGTCCGTCATCCTCAACGGCGACCACGTCACCCTGGACGCCGGCTCCGGCTGCGTCCACACCGCCCCCGGCTTCGGCGCCGAGGACTTCCAGATCTGCCAGCAGTATGACAAGGCCGGCCTGACCCACATTGGCGTGCCCGTGCCCGTCAACGCCAAGGGCGTTATGACCGACGAGCGCTACAACGGCCAGTTCTACGCCAAGGGCAACGATATGGTGGTGGAGGACCTGGAGAAGGAAGGCTTCCTGGTTGCCAAGGAGAACATCACCCACTCCTACCCCCACTGCTGGCGCTGCAAGAACCCCATCATCTACCGTGCCACCGAGCAGTGGTTCTGCTCCGTGGACGCCATCAAGGACGCCGCTGTCAAGTCCTGCGACGACATTCAGTGGAAGCCTGAGTGGGGCAAGGAGCGCATGATCTCCATGATCTCCGAGCGCTCCGACTGGTGCATCTCCCGTCAGCGCGTGTGGGGCGTGCCCATTCCCATCTTCTACTGCGACGACTGCGGGGCCGACATCGTCACCCCCGAGACCATTGCCCACGTGGCTCAGCTGTTCCGTGAGCACGGCTCCAACATCTGGTTCGACAAGGATCCCAAGGACCTGCTGCCCGAGGGCTTCGTGTGCCCCAAGTGCGGCAAGACCCACTTCTCCAAGGAGACCGACATCATGGACGTGTGGTTCGACTCCGGCTCCACCTGGGCCGCTGTCGCCGCTGAGCGTCCCTATCTGAAGTACCCCGCCGACCTGTACCTGGAGGGCGGCGACCAGTACCGCGGCTGGTTCCAGTCCTCCATGCTCACCTCCATCGCTGTCAACGGCGTGGCTCCCTATCACCAGATTGCCACCCACGGCTGGACCGTGGACGGCGAGGGCAAGGCCATGCACAAGTCCCTGGGCAACGCCGTTTCCCCCGACGAGGTCATTAAGGAGTACGGCGCCGACATGCTCCGCCTGTGGGTGGCTTCCGCCGACTACACCCAGGACATGCGCATCTCCAAGGACATCATGAAGCAGCTCTCCCAGGCCTACCTGAAGATCCGCAACACCGCCCGCTACATGCTGGGCAACCTGTGTGACTTTGACCCCGACACCAACCTGGTGCCGGTGGAGCAGATGATGGATCTGGACCGGTTCGCCCTGGCCTCCTTCAACGAGCTGGTGAAGACCGCCCGTGCCGCCTATGACAAGTACGAGTTCCACGGCGTCTACCGTGCCGTGTACAACTTCTGCGTGGTGGATATGTCCAACTTCTACCTGGACATCATCAAGGACCGGCTGTACTGCGGCGCCGAGGCTGAGCGCCGCTCCGCCCAGACCGCCCTCTATTATATCCTGGACGGCATGACCCGTCTGGTGGCCCCCATCCTGGCCTTCACCTCCGACGAGATCTGGCACGCCATGAAGCACGCCAAGGACGTGGACGCCGAGAGCGTGCTGCTCAACGACATGCCCAACGACAACGCTGCCTTCACCCTGGACGCCGCCGCCCAGGAGCGCTGGAACAAGCTGGTCAGCCTGCGGGACGCCGTGAACAAGGCTCTGGAGAACGCCCGCAATGCCGGCGTGTTCAAGAAGGCCCAGGACACCGAGGTCACCATCTCCGTGTCCGCTGAGGACGCCGCCGCCCTGGCCGCCGAGGACCTGGCTACTCTGTGCATCGTCTCCAAGGTCACCGTTACCACCGAGGCTGTGGAGGGCGAGAAGAATGAGGACTGCCTGATCCCCTGCACCATCGCTGTCAAGCTGTCTGAGGCCCCCAAGTGCCCCCGCTGCTGGAACCACAACGAGCACATCGGCACCGAGGGACATCACGCCGAGCTGTGCGACCGCTGCGCCGCCGTGGTGGGAGAATAAACCTTATAGCCAGAAAGGACGCTGTGAGTTTTCACGGCGTCCTTTTTCTTTAAGTAAGAGGCTGCGGGCCTCCGGCGGCACCGCTTTCTTTCCAAAGAAAGCGGCGGGAAAGAAAGGGTCGGGGGGGGGGATTCCGAATATCACGG